>JAKSBG010000337.1 GCA_022361255.1 Verrucomicrobiales bacterium | reverse complement strand
GGAGCACTTCGCTGCCTTCCCCTTCGAGGTCAGCGACCTGGCCGCCAATGAGGTGGCGGCTGCCGGAAGCGACAGCCAGCTCGCTGATGTAGGCTCCGACATCGTAGCGTTTCGTCGCCGGGGTCTGTGCCAGAATTTCGAAAGCGATCGTGAGCAGTGCATCGCCGGCGAGAACCGCAATTCCCTCGCCGTACTTCACGTGACTCGTCGGCATGCCGCGACGAAGATCATCGTCGTCCATGCAGGGAAGGTCATCGTGGATGAGGGAATAGGTATGGATGCACTCGACTGCTGCTGCTGGCGCGAGTGCATTTTCATATTCCCCGTCGCAGGCCTCGGCTGCAGCAAGGCAGAGAATGGGGCGAAGCCGTTTGCCTCCGGCAAAAACACTGTAACGCATCGCCTCGTGAATCGTCGCGGGGCGGGTTCGTGCGGAAGGCAGGAACCGGTTCAGGGCCTTATCGACGACCTTGCACCGTTCTTTGAGGTATGGCTTCAGTTCCATTCGCTTTACCTTTCGCAGCACTTCCCGTGCCTACAGTATCTCCGCAATCTGAACAGCGTTGAGCGCGGCCCCTTTGCGCACCTGATCGCCCACGACCCAGAAGGTGAGGGCGTTGTCGAGAACAAGATCTTCACGGATCCGGCCAACGAGGCAGTCGTCGCCATCCGTGCAATCCAGCGGTGTCGGAAACTGTGCCGGATCGGCGAACGGGTCATCTTTTACCTGAACACCCGGAGCAGCAGCAATCGCTTCACGGGCGGCCTCGACGCCCGGCTTGTCGTTGAAAACAGCGGTGACGGCAACCGCGTGGGAGCGGTAAACCGGAACGCGGACGCAAGTGACGGACGCTTTCAGATCGGGAACGTGAAGAATCTTCCGTCCCTCGAAGTGCATCTTCATTTCCTCCTTTGTGTAGCCGTTGTCCTGAAAAACATCGACCTGGGGAATGACGTTGAAGGCGATCTGGGTCGGGTAAACGGATCCGGCGGGGCAGGCTTCGCCGCGGGCCAGTGCTTCGACCTGCTCCTGCAGCTCCGCGATTCCCTGGGCACCGCTCCCCGATACCGCCTGGTAGCTGGAGGCAATGATGCTTTTTACTCCGCCGAAGGCCCGGTGCAACGGGTTGAGAGCCATCAGTGTAACAATGGTTGTGCAGTTCGGATTTGCGATAATGCCGTTGTGATTTTTCGCATCTTCTCCATTCACCTCCGGGACAATGAGAGGCACGCCTTCGTCCATGCGGAAGGCGGAGGAGTTGTCGACGACGACAGCGCCGGCTTCGACAGCGTGTGGGGCGAAAGTTTTGGAAATACCGCCACCGGCGCTAAAAAGAGCCACATCGACACCATCAAAAGAGTCAGGTGTGAGCTCCTGCACCTCGATTTCCTCACCGCGAAACGTCAGCTTTTTCCCGGCGGAGCGCGCTGATGCGAGAAGCGTCAGTTTGCTCACAGGAAAATTTCGCTGTTCGAGGCACTTGAGAATTTCGATCCCGACCGCTCCGGTAGCTCCGGCGACGGCGAGGTGTTTGGCGTTTTGGCTCATGATGGTTACCGCTCTTTGGCGGGCGGCGAGTTTACTTCCGAAGGGGGCGGAATGCAACTTTGTCCCCCTCGATTACGGAGTAAACAGGGTTGTCATGACGACCGAATAGGGTTACAAACGTAACTGAACCCTGTTACAGGCCGTGTTTTCACAGGCCCGCAACTTGATTCCAATCAACAAAGATCCAAAATTGATATTATGAAGCGTATTCTCATCGTTCTCGCATTTGCGGCAGCTGCCCTTTTCACAAACGCCTGCACCACAACTGGTGACTGCGGAAGCTGTGGCGGTTGCGCCAAAGCAAAATGCTGTGGCACTTGCCCCAAGTAATCTGTCACTTCAGATACTTTTCAAAGAAACGACCGCCTCCCGGGGCGGTCGTTTTTTTGTGCCCTTTTTGAAAGAACTTTCGAGTCGACCCGTAATTGGGAGACCGGTCGCTTCCCTTACCGGATGGCGGTCGACCACCAGAAAATCACTACGAATCGACATGAAAAAAACTTTCTTCATCACTCTCCTTTTTGCCACCGCCTCTCTTTTCCCGGGAGCCTGCAAACACCGCAAAAAGCCTTCCGCAACCTGCTGCGGAAAAAGCGTCATTGCGGTTCCGGCGAATCAATACGGGTATCAGGGCGGTTACAAATAACCGTTCCGGCCCGGTCACCGATTCGAGCATAGAGTTCAATCCCGGCAGCGGACTGTTCGGCGAGGTCTTCGTCCGGCTGAAAGCTGCCTGCGGGAAAAATCGTGATCACCATCGAACCACCGAAGCGGAAGGTTCCTTTCTCGGTTCCGCGGGCAACGGGCTGATTTGGCGCAGCTGTATTGACGATGCTTCCCACGTTGGTCGCTCCGATTTCGATATAGAGATAGTCACCTGCCGGAGAATCGGAAACCACGGTAATCTGTCGCTTATTCTCCCAGAGATAGGACAGGCGCCGGGCGAGAGCGATGGGGTTCACGGAGTAGAGCGAACCGTTGATCATTGCCGGTTCGCCGGGAGTGCCGGCTAGCGGGAAGTGATACCGATGGTAATCTGTCGGGCAGAGACGCGAAATCAGCGCAGATCCTTTCGCAAACGTTTCCGCGAGCTCCCGGCTGCCGAGAAGAGCGGGAAGGTCAAAAGATCGTCCTTTTGCGAAGATCGGACCTGACTCAGACAAGTCGGGGACGAAAAGATGACGCCCGTCTGCGGGAAAGCTGATGTCATTTTCCCCGGGAGAAAGAGGACGGGCCTCCGGTTTCAGTTTGCGTGAGAAAAACTCGTTGAAGGTGGGAAAATTTTCCGGTGTTTCCGCAAATTCGTCCGGGTCGAGTTCGAAGCGTTCGATGAAAGGGACGACCTCTTTCTTCGAGCAACCGCAATCCGCCCACTTTCCGTAAAGGGCGGAAAACCAGGGACGCTTGATCACGCCTTCGAGGCAGAGGCGGCCGACCCGGGCTTCGTAGGCCCAGCGCAGTGGGCGCTCGCCGTAGATCGCCTCCGGCTTCAGCGCACCGGCGTAGCGGTCGTAAAAAACGAGTTCTTGCCTTTCTTTCACGGCGTATCGATAGACGTTGAAGGAACAAGGGAAAAGATCTTTTTCCCAACCGATAGATATCATGATTGCACTTCTCACTAACGACGATGGAATTGATGCAGAAGGATTTTCCGCGCTCCGTGAGATGGCTGCCGATTTCTTTGACGAAATTTGGGTGGCGGCTCCGGCCTCACAAATGTCCGAGATCGGTCACCGGGTCACAACGCGGGATCCGATACGACTCGAAAAGCGGGAAGATCGGGTCTTCGCCGTTCACGGAACTCCGGCTGATTGCACGCGGGTCGCCCTGGCGCATCTTCTTCCGGAAAGGCCGGATTGGGTTCTTTCAGGGATCAATCACGGGGGGAATCTCGGGCGGCATGATTTCGTCATTTCCGGCACCGTAGCAGCTGTTCGCGAGGCCGCTTTCGCCGGTCTGCCGGGCGTGGCTTTTTCCCACTTTCTGAAAAAGGGCCGGGAACCGGACTGGGCCGCAGCCAGGGCGCGTTGCGCGTCTGCGTTTCGTGAAATTCTCAAAGACGACCTCGCGCCGGGCGACTTGTGGACCGTGAATCTGCCCCACCCGGCACCGGATGACCGGGAGCCGGAGATTATTTTCTGCGACCAGGAAAAGCATCCGCTGCAGGTCGTCTACGAGGAAGTGGGGAAGGACGAACTCGTCTACGTTGGGGACTACCACGAAAGATCGCGTGTCCCGGGCAGCGATGTGGCCGTCTGCTTCGGCGGCGATGTCGCGGTGAGTAAGGCTCAGGTGTAGTTTGTGGCGGGATGAAACGCCTCCAGGTTCATACACGATACTGGCGTCAGCAAATCCGTGCCCGGTTTGCGCAATGGGACGGCGTTTTTGGGCTCGACCCTGAGGAACGATTTTTCGAGGGTTTCGAAAGCATTCCGGATTTCGATTTTTCCTCGCTGGAATCTCCCCCGGGATCGTGGTGGCTTTCGGAGCTGTGTCGGACTGCCTATACCCCGGACGGCAAAGAGCTGCCCCGCGACCGGAAGAATGCGCTGCCCCATCGCGAAAACTTTCTGGAGGAAAGGACTCCCTTCGAAGAAATTCTTTCCGTTCATAAGACCGGAAACCACGCATCGATTTATCGTCGCCGGGACGGCAAAGGGGGAACCATTCTCTGCTTTCGGGGAACCAATCGTACGCGGCAGTGGATCATGAATCTCGTAATTCGCCCGCATGGCTGGCAGCGGTTCCGGCGGGAAGGTGATCCGGAGGGTGCCTTTCTCCATTCCGGGTTTTACGTGTTTTTCAAACGGATCTGGCCCCTGCTCTACCCGACCCTGGAAACGCTGCCCCGGCCGTGGATCTTTACCGGACATTCTCTCGGAGGTGCCCTCGCAACGATCGCCGGAGTCGTCGCAAAACCGGATTTTATCTGCACCTTTGGAGCGCCAAAGGTGGGGAATGAACCGTTTCATGACCTGCTCGACGGCATCGAGTGCCGACGTTGGGTCAATGGACCTGACATTGTACCGCGATTGCCGCTTCCGGACCGGAAGTTGCAGGAGCGTATTTTGACGCACGGAAGCGAAGCCCTGCTGCTGACGCCGGACGGACAGCTTTCAAGATACTCCGACCCGTCAGAGGAAAACAACCTCCCGTTCGCCTTAAAGACCTTGGCCAACGAGTTCCAGTCTCCGCCCGACTGGCTCAGAAATCACCGGATTGGTGAGTATTGTGATAAATTGCGGAGCCTCGCAGACACGGCTCCCGGATCAATCAAAGGCCCACCACCCGGGCCACAAGCGTAACTTATGACAAATCCTGCTCTTGCACGACAGGAGATCCGAACTGACTTTTTGTTCTCATCTACTCATGCCATCATTTGACCAGGAAACCCTTCGCGCCGACTTCCCCGTTCTCCTTCGCGAGGTGGATGGAAAGCCGCTCGCTTATCTCGATAGTGGAGCAACCGCTCAGAAGCCTCGCTGCGTCATCGATGCGATGGGCAGCTTTCTCAGTGAGCGCAACGCGAACATTCACCGCGGCGTTCACTTCCTTAGCCGGAATGCAACTGAGGCCTACGAAGCTTCGCGCCAAACCATCAAGGCTGCTCTGCAGGTGCCGGATACACATGAACTGATATTTGTGCGGGGCACTACCGAAGGAATCAACCTGGTGGCCCACGGTCTCGAAGAGAAACTGGTGGAAGGCGACGAAATCGTTCTGACGATTATGGAGCACCATGCCAATTTCGTGCCGTGGCAGATTCTGGCCGAACGATGCGGGGTAAAACTTCACTTTGCCGGCCTTAAGGAGGACGGTTCGCTCGATATGGAAGAGTGGAAAAGCTTTTTCAATGAACGGACACGATTTGCTGCATTTACCCACATTTCGAATGTCCTCGGAACCATCAATCCTGTTGCTGATATGGTTTCCTTTGCCAGGGAAAGGGGTGTAGAAACACTCGTCGACGGAGCCCAGGCTCTGCCACATGGACCTGTCGATCTCGGAACATTGAATCCAGATTTTTATGTCTTTTCCGGTCACAAGGTCTTCGGACCGGATGGAATCGGAGTCTTGATTGGGGACAGGGAGAAACTCAATTCCTTTCGCCCCTACCAGAGTGGCGGAGACATGATTCAGCGCGTTTCTGTGAATGGAACCACCTTTCGAGACGTGCCGGAAAGATTCGAAGCCGGAACACCGAATATTTCCGGTGCCATCGGGCTCGCCGCAGCATTTCAGTACTTATCAGAAATCGATTGGAAGCTTGCTTTTGCACACGAAGAAAACCTCCGCTCCCGCCTAAGCTCGGAACTGGAAAAAACCGGTGACGTCAAAATCTTTGGATCCGCCGAAGGGAAAGCTGCTATCGTATCTTTCTTTCCCGGTTTTGCTCACCCTCACGATGTCGGAACGATCCTCGATTCTGCAGGGGTTGCAGTCCGCGATGGCCACCATTGTGCACAACCGCTCATGGACTATTTCGGCGTTCCCGCCACAGTCCGTGCATCCATAGCTTTCTACAACAACGATGATGACATCGACGCCTTTCTGGAGGGAATGGCAAAAGCTCAGCGCTTTCTGGCTTGAGATTCTTTCATTCACCCTTGGCAAAACGGAAGAGCTTTCGGCACCGTATATCGAAAACATTCGCCGCATTCCACTACGCGCCTCTGGCGAATCGTAACGGTCTACAAGCGGGTAATTTGACAGAATACATGTGATTGCCTTTTCGAGGAAACCACTCTTGAAGCAATAGAAGACAGCCTCAAATTGCGAAATCGCTTTGTCTGGTGACGAACAGGGAACAGGAATAAACGGGACCGTTAACAACTTGCCAATAAGTGTGAAGAAAATGTAACAACCATGCAGTTATTCTTCTTACCGGATCTTCCCTACCAGTCATTGCTCAGGTTATCCACAGATAAGAAGCCAGGCTTGCTCTCTTTCTATCAATGAGTTGCATCAATATCTCACAGTTATTCACGGACAGAATAAGAAAAAGGATTTCCTTAAAAAATTATTCTCTTCTATTAGGGTGCGAATAACTTGGATTGCCTCAATTTGGCCATCACTTCTTTCACACGAATCCCTGCAGGCTGACCAGTGGAAGATCGAAGCACTTGCATCCTGTCAGTAGCTGGTGCCCAGATGTTTGGATCGGTCGGACCGAAAAGGAGGAGCCCTTCCGCTCCGGCACTTCCTGCGAGATGTGAGATGCCGCTGTCGTGCCCCAGGTAGTAGTCGACATCAGCGTAGGCGGCTCCCAGTTCAGTGAGGCTGTGCCCCTGCAAATGCGTGACGGGAAGACGAATTGATTCTGCGGCGGCGAGGAACTGCCCGATTATTTCGTATTCCGCCTCTCCGCTCGTCACCACATACTCGACGTTGGGGATCGTCTCTCTGATCTCTGCGAGCACTTCGATCCAGGAAGCGAAACTCCAGTTCTTGGATGGACTCCCGCTTCCGGGGTGAATGGCGACGCGTAGTGCCTTTGCGGGCTTTAGGGGCGATGCTGTCGTTTTTCCGTAGTCAAGGTGGAGGTCCGGGTCGTCGAGATAAAGGGCAAGGCTTTCGAGTGGCTGTGCGAGCTGGATCGCGGCAGCAACGGGCGGATCGTTTTCTTCCGGACGGAAAGGGGCATCGATCAGCATCTTCACTCCGGCACGTTCCAGGTTCCCGGCAAAGAATCCGTCCGGATCGTAAAGATAACTCAGAACGACATCGAAGCTCGCGAAGTAGTCGCACCATTCCTTATCGAGTTCCGCTCCCGGCGCGAAGAACGTGGCGAGACGGGCGTCTTCAATGGAGCGAACCCGGTCCGCGAGTCCCGTGGCGGTCGCGAGCTCGGCAATGGACGGGTAGCCCAGAATCTCAATTTCGTTGTCGGGAAGCTGCTCGCGGACAAGCCTGATCGCCGGCATCGTGAGGATGAAGTCGCCGACTGCGCCACCGCGAATGAAGAGAATTTTTCCCATCACGGTGTTCTATCGTCGGCGGTCTTCGACCCAATCCACGACGCGGTTCACGATTTCTTCCGGTGTCTCGTCGATGGAAAGCACGAGGACATTCTCTCCGGCTTCCGGCTCCTCCAGTGTTGCGAACTGACTTTCCAGCAGCGTTGAAGTCATATACTCGTGATCGCGGGCATCCATGCGTGATTTGATGAGGTCAAAGCTGCCTTTCAGAAAGACGAGTCGCGGTTTGTTAAATCCCCGAAAGAGGGCCTCGCGGTATTCTTCTTTCAAAGCCGAGCAGGCGAGCACCGGTGTTTTGCCCTGCCCAACGGCCTCCTGAGCGGCAGCGTTCAGCTCCGCAAACCAGGGTCGGCGATCTTCATCTGTCAGAGGGATGCCGTTTCCCATTTTCTTTTTGTTCGCGGGAGGGTGAAAATCATCCCCCTCCAGAAATACGCTGTCGGCGAGTCGTTCTGCGACAGCACTGGTTACGGTCGTCTTGCCACAACCTGACACACCCATAATGACGAGAAAGCAGCTCATGTTGTTCAGCCGTAGACGGGAACAGGAAGTTCGCGAACCACGTCATCGACGCGATAGCCGAAGCCGGGACCGGACAGGGTGGAGCCGTCGAGTAAACCCTCTTGCCTCTTGTAGAGAAGAGGGTGCACTTCGCGGTCCGGGGCACTCGCTTCAGGATAGAACTGCATGCCGTTAGACTCAACTCCCATGATCGTCCCGGCGTGGGCTGCGAGGAGAAAATGAGGGACCTGAGCGAGCATCGGATTGGTGAGATCCTGGACCATCAGGGTCATTCCGTGTGCTTTTGCCCAGCAGAGTGAGAGAAGCGCACCGGTCTGGGTTTTGCAGGTCTTCAGAGCAACACCGGTCCAGCCGAGTTCTCTTCCGAGCCTGACAAAACTCCAATCGTGTGCGCTTTCATCCATGAAGAGCGGCTTTCGCGCACTCACGCTGCTGACGTCGATGCGGTTCGCTTCCAGGTCGTAGGGAAAGGGTTGCTCGACATAGAGAATTTTCTGGTAGGTGACCGGGTCCTCGTTTTTGAGCCGGTCAAGAATATCATTCACGTAGGCCGGATCGGTCACCGTGCAATTGAAGTCGGTGGTCAGCCAGGTGACGTTTTCCTGGCGGCAGATCTCTCCGATTTTCAGGAGCCGCTCATAGTCCCAGTCGGAGTCGTTTCCGCGGAGTTTGATCTTCAGACAGTCGAGCCCGTCCTCACGGATCCAGTCGCGGAGGAGAACGGGATATCCGTCGTCCGGTTCGTCACCGCTCAGCTCGTCTTCGCTGAGTGGGTCGAGTCCGCCAACAAGATGCCAGACGGGCAGTTTAAGTTCGGGTTTTTCGGATAGAAAATCGGTGGGATAAAGACCTTCGAAGCTGACGTGGTCGGCAGCCGGTTTCAGATAGGTCGACAGGTCGCGGGACATGTAGTCCGCATTGTAGGTTTCGTAGACGGGACAGTTGTTGAGCTTCCCGTAGGCATCGTGCACGGCGATATCGAAGAGGGAAAAGCAGACCAGTGCCGCGAGATGAGGAAGCTCCGTGCCCTCTTCGCGGTCGGAATTGAAGCGGTCCTGTAAATTGTGAAGCCGGTTTTCGATGTAGTCGTGGCCGATTTCAATGGCGTGGCCGGATGATTCAAAGCTCTCCAGATCTTCTGCGATTGAGATGGAAAAGTTTTTCAGCGCGTCGTGGCGGTTTTCGTAGTCGAACGCAGCCGGCCAAACCCAGCCAACCGAGAGAGGGGTTTCCCCCCAGCCTTCGGCGGTTGAACCGTCTTCGGCTTCCACTGTAACTTTGGCTCGTGCGCAGGTGACAGAATCAAGAACCTGGTTCCCGAATTTTAACGGAACCCGCATCGTCACGGGAAGAAAATAGAGAGTGACAGAGCGGATGCGACTGATCTGAGTTGGCATAGTGGTGGGTTTGTCAGGTTGAAAAGTTGCTTTGAGAGTTCGCTCATTTGGCCTCGGCCATCAACGCCTCGATTTCATCCGCTTCGATAGGGATGTCGGCCATGAGATCAATATTGCCATCTTTCCGGACGATGATGTCGTTTTCGAGGCGGACGGCAAAGCCTTCGTCCGGAAGGTAGATTCCGGGTTCGACGGTGACGCACATATTTTCTACGAACATATTGTCTGAAGGCGTCACGTCGTGCACATCGATGCCGAGACTGTGGGAGACACCGTGCATGAAGTATTTCCGGTAGAGTTTGTCCTCTTCCTTTTTCTCCTCGTCTTTGCGCTCTTCTGCGACCTCGTTCTTATCGAGTAGACCGAGCCCGATCAGTTCGTCCTCCATCGCCCGCGCGACTTCTTTGTGATAGATCTCCTTCATCTTTTTTCCGGGAACGACGAGTTCATCGACGCAAAGGCGGAAAATGCGGAGAACGGCATTGTAGACGTCACGCTGTCGGGCCGTGAATTTGCCGTTCACCGGAATGGTCCGGGTCAGATCGGCGTTGTAGTTGGCGTATTCGGCTGCGACATCCATGAGAACCATCTGTCCGTCTTCGCAGCGCTGGTCGTTGCTCAAATAGTGGAGAATGAATCCGTTTTTCCCTGAGGCGATGATGGGTTCGTAGGCAAAGCCGCGCGATCCGTGCCGGACGAATTCATGGAGAAATTCTGCTTCGACCTCGTATTCCATCACACCGGGTTTCATGAATTTGAGGACGCGGTCGAAACCCTTTGCGGTGATATCACAGGCGGTTTGCAGCAGCTCAATTTCTGTTTCCGATTTTTCGACCCGCAGCCGATGCATGATCGGGGCGAGGCGGCCGTAGGTGTGGTCGGGATACCGGTCCTGACACCACCGGCGAAAGGCGTCGTCGCGGGAGTAGTTGATCGGAACTGCGGAACGAAGGTGTTCGTTGTAGTTCAGAAGAATGTGATCGAATTGACGGGCGAGCCGACGCAGGAATGATTCAAATTCGCTGGTCCATTGCACGTTTTTCACTCCGGAAACTTCGGTAGCTTGATTCTTGTCGAGTTTGTAGCCTTCCCATATCGTGATCAGCTCCGAGGTTTCACGAACAAAAAGAATCTCGCGCAGCTCCGGATCGGGATGACCGGGACAAAGCACAAGGATGGTCTCCTCCTGGTCGACGCCGGTGAGGTAGAACAGATCCGAATTCTGGATGAATTTCATGGACCCGTCGGCACTGCGCCACGGAATTTCGGCGGATTGAAAAATCGCGAAGGCGTTCGGTGGAATCTCTGCGGCTAGTTTCGCCCGGTTGGAAGTAAAGAGATCCGAGGGAATAGTGCGGTATTTCATGGGCAAAAAGGAAGTGTTTCCGGGCGATTGTGGTATAGTTCGCGGCCCGGATCAATCGACGGATTGCAGCGATTGGCAAAGTGGCACTGATTTACAGCTATTTATGGCAGATATCCAGAAACAGACCATTGTCGTTGCAGACAACGATCCTGACTTTCTCGAATGGGTCGAGAAACACCTGGAGGCGGACTCGCTCGATTTCCACACCACGCATTCTGCTGAGGAGGCGCTGGAGCTTTTCAAAAAACACGATGCAGATCTTTTGATCGCAGAATTCCATCTGCAACCCATCGACGGGGTTGCCCTGTTGAAGAAGGTAAGGCTTTCCAAGCCGAATGCGATGGTGATTCTCAATGGTCTCGTCAACAGCACCAATGCCGTTATCGAAGCGATGCGCATCGGTGCCTTCGATGTGATGCCGCGGGAATCGATCCACTTCGAATTGCGGTCCGTGGCCGAGCGGGCGCTTCGTTCCGCCGAACAGATGCGGATGGCGGATGAAGGAAGGAACGATACGGGTGCGATCCCGATTCCGCAGTCGGATGATGATCTCATCATCGGTCGTTCCCCGGCGATGCAGGATGTTTACAAACTGATCGGTCGGGTCGCCCGTGCCGATGCTCCTGTTCTGATCACCGGGGAAAGCGGTTCCGGAAAAGAGGTCGTTTCCAATGCGATCCACAAGTTCTCCCGCCGGGCGAAATCCGAGTATGTCGCGATCAACTGTGCGGCCATCCCCGGGAACCTGCTCGAGAGCGAACTTTTCGGGCACGAAAAAGGTTCTTTCACCGGAGCCGTCAGTCAGCGGGTCGGGCGCTTCGAGCAATGCGACGGAGGCACCCTCTTTCTGGATGAGATCGGGGAAATGCCACTGGAGGTGCAAAGCAAACTGCTTCGCGTCCTCCAGAGCGGGGATTTTTCCCGCGTCGGCGGGAATCAGACCCTGCACAGTGACGTGCGAATCCTCGCGGCGACGAACAAGCGGCTCGAGGAGGAAGTGGAGGAGGGAACCTTCCGCGAAGATTTGTTCTACCGCCTCAATGTCGTTCGCATTCACATTCCGCCTCTTCGCCGGAGGAAAGAGGATGTGCGTTTGTTAGCAGAATTCTTTCTCCGCAAGCAGACCGAGAAAGGAAAGCACCGGGCGATGCAGTTTTCGGCAGAGGCAATCGAAGCTCTGGAAAACCACAATTGGCCGGGTAACGTCCGTGAGCTGGAAAACCTTGTCGAGCGCGCCTGTGTTCTCGCATCGGGCAATGTGCTTTTGCCGGGTGATCTGCCCTTTGATGAAGCTGCCGCCTCTTCCCGCGAGAGAGTGGATGGCGGAGTTGATGCAGCAGCGCGTATTTTTCTGGACGGGGCGGATGATTCTGTCAGTGCCTTTGAGTTGGCGGGGCGTTCTCTTGTGAAAGCGGCCCTGAATGAGGTCGACGGCGATGAGAAGGCAGCGGCGAAACTGCTGGGAATGAAGCCGGCTGAGTGGAAGCGCTTCTCGGCAGAGACGACCGTTGAAGGATAAACTCGATACCGGCATTCCGGATCAGGCGCCGACTTTCTTCGGCGTTTTGGCTATCGGAATACGCTGGCCCGGATCAGTAGGAGTATTCGTTTCCTGCGGTGGAAGGTGGTGTCCACCAAGTTCGATCGAAGCGGTTGCGTCTTCGGAGCTCTGAAATTCTTCGAGGTCGGCGTCGGGAATCGTGGCGAGCCGGCAGGCTTTTTCCAGCATAGCGAGGGCGACCCGGCCATTCATGGGACGGTCATCCGGATCGCGCTCCAGCAATTTCATGAGCCAGGCAGCAACAATTCCGGGAAGGTCAGACCGGATGCTGCGGACTGGAACCAGGTTGTGGTTGAGATGGTTTCTGACCGTCTCCTGAATATTGGCTCCACGGAACGGTTTGCGCTGAGTAAGCGAGTAATAGAGAACGCAACCGATTGAGTAGAGGTCGGCACGATGGTCGATAGGGCGGTGCTCGACCTGCTCGGGCGAGATGTAGTCGGCTGATCCAATCACCGCACCGCGAATATCAACTGTTTGCGCGGTGGGAAACTGCTGGAACTTGGAAACGCCGAAATCGAGAACTTTGACCTGCAGGTCCCCCGAAGGCATCGGGGTCAGCATGATGTTCCCGGGCTTGATATCCCGGTGGACCAGTCCCATCTCGTCCGCTGCAATGATTGCCGACAGCAGTTGACGCGCAACATCGAGAAAATCCCCGTAACTCAGGGCGCCTTCGTAGACGACTTTTTGCAGCGTTTCCCCTTCGATCAGCTCCAGAACGGCGAAAGGGCCGTCGCGATCTTCGCCGAACTCGAAAAGGGAAACCACATTGGGATGGCGAAGTCGGGTCAGGGCCTGAATTTCGCGTTCGAGGCCGTAGGCGTCTGCCTCGTTCAGTCGGGTTTTTTCCAGTGGTAGCAACCTCTTGATCGCCACCTCTCTGCGCAGTTCGGTATCGTAGGCACGAAGGATTTCGCTGACCCCGCCCTTGCCGATTTTCTCAAGGATCTCGTACCGTTTCCGCATTCTTCTAGGCATATACAAGAGTTATGGAAATTTGCAAGATATTGTTAAGTTTTCTTAAGCAAGGGTTGCATGATGATAATACGATAGCAGGTGTCCGGATCGCGCAGCCCCTCGCAATCCTGTTGCATGGGGAATCCAACCCTGTCAGGTCACGAATCCAACCCTGTTGGGTCTGAGAGAGAGACCGGAAAGCCCTTCCCGGCCCATTCCCCGCTGGAAAGCCGGTGATTTCCTGCGATGCTTCTCAGGCATGACTCAGGAAAAATCTTCGTCTTCACCTCAAGCAGCCAGAGCTTCTGAAATTGTT
>JAKSBG010000131.1 GCA_022361255.1 Verrucomicrobiales bacterium | reverse complement strand
GGATATCCATCTTCATGTTTTCGCTGGTCTTGTAGTTGATGCCCGCTTTCGGAATGTCCTCCCAGTCACCGGGCATTTTCGGAGGCAGAACCATTTTGCTGTAGGGTTTGAAGGGCGGGTAGTATTTTCGGGGAGCGACAAAGGGGACATGCGGGCGCACAAATCCGACCCCGAGCCAGAAGCGTTCGTCTTTGTGTTTTTTCAAAAGCGCCGCGGCTTTCTGAGCGGTTTTCCCGTCGGAGTGCACGAGGTCGTCCCCGTCTGCTTCTACGACAACAAAGGTGTTTCCCCCCACTGCAGGTTTCGCCCCGTCGGGATTGTTCTCGAGGGTTTCGCCGTCGCCTTTTGCCTTCCATTCAGGGCCGGGACTGTTGTAGCGCTCGGTCCAGCTGGCCTCGTCATCGGCCCCATTGTAGTGATCGTGATCCCGGCCGTCGCCTCCATACTCGATGCCGCCGGGGACTCCCATGTGGTAAATTTTGCTAACCCGTGCCGCGTAGTAGCCGTTATTTTTGAAGTGCTGAGACCAGGTTGCCCGATCCCCGATTTGGGGTCGGGGATTTTTGTAGCCGAGCACTCCGGTGGCATGTGGGTAGTAGCCGGACATGAACGATGCCCGCGACGGTCCGCAGTAGGTCCCCTGGCAGTAGGCCCGGGTAAAGCGCGTTCCCCGTTCGGCGAGCCGGTCGATATTGGGAGTCTGGCAGACTTCATTGCCGTAGCAGGAAAGAGCGGTGTAGGTGAGATCGTCCGAGATGATGAAGAGGACGTTGTATTTTCCTTCGCTGCGGGAGAGAAGCGGGAAAGCCAGGAGCAAAAGGATGAGTAATAGATGATTTTTCATGAGAAATGTATTCGTAAAACTGGATCGACGAAGTGGGGGGCAAGCAGGGGCAGGATTGATCGTCAATTTTTTCTGCAGCGGGTCAATTTGGAATTCAACTTTCATGCGGAGTTTAGGCTTATCCCATGCAGCCTTTCAGGCGGCGAGAAGAACTTTCACCCGTGATCGGGGTTTCTCTTGGGTTGCGTCGATGGCATTTCATCGGATGGTTCCCGCGTCGCTCCGCGAGCATGATCCATGGAACCCCCTGTCCTTCGAGTATCAAAATTGACGAAGACGTTCGGAGAAGTGAACTCTGTCGATGGCGTCTCATTTGCTATCAAAAAGGGGGAGATCCTGGGCCTGCTGGGCGCTAACGGGGCAGGGAAGACGACTGCGATCAATATGGTGCTGGGGATAATCACTCCGACTGCCGGTCGGGTTGAGGTGTTCGGTGAGGACCTGCACGCATCGAGAGTGGAACTTCTTCGCCGGATGAATTTTTGCAGCACCTACACCCAGCTGCCGGGCAATCTTCGAGTCTGGCAAAACCTGAACGTGTTTGGAAAATTGTATCGGGTTCGCCATTTGAAGGAGCGGATTGATCAGGTCCTCGAGATGCTCGAAATCTCTCATCTGAAAAATCGCGTCAGTGGAGAGTTGTCCGCCGGGGAGTCTACGCGTCTGAATTTGTGCAAGGCGCTTCTCAACAAGCCGAACCTTCTGTTGCTCGATGAACCGACCGCCAGTCTCGATCCCGATATTGCCGACAAGGTGAGAAAGGTCGTGCGTCGCAGCCGCGACGACGAAGGATCCACCATTCTCTACACTTCCCACAACATGCGTGATGTTGAGGAAGTCTGCGACAGAGTCGTTTTCATGCACAAGGGAAGGATCCTGTTTGTGGGGACTCCCGGGGAAACTCTTCAACATTTCAAAGAGGAGTCGCTGGAGGAGGTTTTCATCCGGGTTGCCCGCAGTGGGGAGATTGAATCCGACAAAGCGGGAAAGGAGGCCGGAGAATGAATGTCGTGACGGTTCAGGCTCTCGTGTTGCGATATTTGTATCTCTACACCCGGACTCCGATCCGGCTGGTCGAGCTGTTGTTCTGGCCGCTCGTTCACTTGCTGGTTTGGGGATACCTCACCGAGTTTTTGAAGAGTCACACGGGTGATGCGTTTCCCTACGAGATCACCTATCTCATCGGGGCGGTAATCCTCTGGGACATTTTGTTCCGCGCCCAGCAGGGAGTGGCGATATTTTTCCTGGAGGATGTCTGGTCGCGTAATTTGCTGAACGTTTTTGCCGCTCCAGTGACGAATGCGGATTATCTCGCGGCGACCTATGTGGTTGGGTTTTTGCGGGCTGCGGTGACATCAACCTTGCTCGGAGTCCTTTCGGCGCTGCTCTATTCCTTCAACATTCTGCAGCTGAACTGGGGGCTGCTCCCGTCGATTTTTAATCTGCTCGTATTCGGGTGGGGACTCGGAATGATTTCGACCGCTCTGATTGTTCGCTGGGGGCCGGCCGCAGAGACGCTGGCATGGGCCGTGCCATTTTTCATTCAGCCCTTTTCAGCCGTTTTCTACCCGGTCGACACACTCGGTAAACTGGCGTGGATTTCAAAGATGCTTCCCTGTTCCTATGTTTTCGAGGGAATGAGGAAAACGCTGAAAACAGGAGAAGTGGACTGGCAGTCGATCGGCATCGCAACAGGCCTGAATTGCGTTCTATTGGCGCTCGCCGGTATCCTCTTCATCCGCGTGATGAACGTGGCACGGGAGAAGGCCCTGCTGACGAAATTCGCGTCGCAATAGGCAGCCCTTGTGGGAGGTTTTTCGGAAAGGGGCGTCAACTTGACTCGCTGATGTCCGGTATTCCGTCGAAGAAGTCGACCTTCCCTGTTGCGAGAGAGTATTCAGCGCCGACGATGAGCAGTCCGTCTTTTTCCACCCAGTCTTCTAGAATGGGGGATCCGTGCCGCAGGTGATTAGCGGACGAGCGGATATTTGCCCGGACAACTTTTTCCACCAGTTCATCCTGATTTGGCGGAGTGCCGTCTTCGAGAAAAGGTTGCGCGGAAGGGCTGATCCGGTTCACGATGGATTCCAGATTCTTCGACCGGCTCTCCGGTGGCTGGACGAGTTGGTCGATTGTCGCCTTTACCGCTCCGCAATCAGAGTGGCCGAGGACAACGATGAGACGGGTGCCGCAATTTTCAACGGCGAACTCAACGCTGCCTACACCGGATGGCGCGGTGACGTTGCCGGCGACTCGAATGACGAATAAGTCGCCGAGTCCCTGGTCAAAAACAATTTCAGCAGGGACGCGGGAGTCGGAGCAGCCAAGAATAACGGCAAAGGGTTCCTGACCGCCGACCAGTTCGGCGCGACGTTCCTCACAGGCAAGATTTACGGATAGTGGTTCGCCGGAGGCGAAACGGTCGTTTCCTTCCTGGAGGCGATGAAGTGCAGCGATAGCTCTGTGCATGGTTGAATCTGTCCTGAAAACTGGAGGATAGTCAAGGGACTCCGGTTACTGCTTTTTCTTTTTTCCGCCCTTTTTGCCTTTTCCCTTCTGCCCTGCAGGTGGCAAGTCTTCGAGTCCGGGGCCGTTGTCGTCAGGCATCTGCGCATTCCATTCCAGAACTGCGGAAGTGAGTCTCTTCGTAACCTCTGCGTTTGTCTCCGCCACGTTTTTCTCCTCCCCGGCATCATTGGTGAGGTCAAAGAGGGAAGGATTCCCGCCGTCGTAGTCGCAGTACAGTTTCCACTCGCCTGATCGGACCGCCAGGTCAGGCAGGTTCCGATAATGGCGGAAGTGTGCACGATCCGGGGGGCGTCGGAAAAAGAGAGGGGCTGTGCGGGATTCTTTCGACCTGCCCAACAGAGTTCGGGAGAGGTCTTCGCCATCGTATCGGACAGAATTTGCGGTTTCGACACCCGTGATTTTCAGTAGAGAAGGAATCAAGTCGATTGCGGAAAAAATCGATTCACTGTTCCGGGTTCCCTTCACAGAATCCGGCATCAGTCCCGGCGCCCAGGCGACGAGAGAAGAGCGAACACCGCCTTCGAACAAAGTTGCCTTGTGGCCGTGCAGATGGCCGGCAGAACCGAATCCGACTTCGGGGCCGTTGTCGGAACAGACAAGAATGATGGTATTCTCGCGCAGCTTCGGATCGTTGTGAACGAGATCAAAAAGCGGCGAGAGCTGACGGTCCATTTCTTCCAGAACCCGGCAGTAGAGGTGGCGGTCGCTTCCGTCCCCCCATTGATCGAGAGGGGGATGCATCGGGGTGTGAACGTCGTCCGGCCACAGGTTGAGATAGAATGGTTGATCCTGCGAAGCCGCAAAGCGGGCGAAAACAGTCGCCGCTTCGACAAACTTTTCCGTTACAAAGGCCCGGTCATGCCAGATTACCGGACCGTGTCCCAGCGTGTCCGACCCGAGATTGTGCATCACCGGATTCTCCGTTTTGGGGGAGTATTTCAGAGGCAGAATTCGTGCCCCGAGCCCTTCAAAGTTGGTCACTGACTCGTCGAATCCGTATTCCGTGATCAGAGGGGCCTCGTGCACATCCCGCTGCCCGCCCATGTGCCACTTACCGAAATGGCCTGTTGCATAGCCGGCCTCCTTCAACGTGCGGGCGAGCATCGGCGCTTCGGGATCGAGCCAGTTTTCGATGCCGCGCTCTGCGTTGTGTTTCCGGTTGCTGAGATAGGATGTTATTCCCCAGCGCTGCGGGTACTGACCGGTTGAAATGGCGACGCGGGATGGCGAGCAGATCGGAGAATTGACGTAGAATTGTTCAAACGCAATCCCTTCCGAAGCGAGACGGTCGATATGGGGTGTCTTTGCATCGGGATTTCCGAAGCAGGAAAAATCCCCCCATCCCATGTCGTCGATGAAGACAAGAATGATGTTCGGTTTTTCCGCTGCGGAAACTGGAGCAGCAAACAGAGCAAGCGCGAGGACCAGAAACAATCGATGCATGCAAGGAATCTGAACGTTCCGTGTTGAAAGTTCAATGTTGAACGTTCGGCTCCGCCGCCTACTCCGGCTCATCCTGCGGTGGCAACCCGTCATAGTGCTTGGCACTTTCGCTATTCCAGAAGGGAGACGACCCCCACAACGGAACGGTGGGCAGGGTCGCTTCCCAGTCTGCCAACTCGCGAAACAATTCCTCGAAGCGTGTCCCGCTGACGGGTGCCAGATCGGTTAGCTCACCGGGATCCGACCGGGGCTGGAACATTTGCGCAGGACGATGAGACAGCCGGATCAGCTTGTCGTCTCCGCTGAGAATGGCTGCCTGCCCCTGCAGTCGCCAGAAAAGAGTTCGCTCCGGCGCCGATGCTTCTCCGGTGAGAACAGGAATGAGGTCGATGCCATCGTAGGCGCCGAATTTTTCGACGGCCCTCCTTCGGTTTCGTTTGTCCTCGTGTCCGGGCGGATCGGAAAGGGGGAGAGGCTCTGCCTCTGCAGCAGCAAGAAAGGTGGGAAGAATGTCGAGAGCAGAAACAGGTTCGTCATAGACGAATCCTTCGGGAAGCGTTCCCGGCCAGGTCCAGATCATGGGGATTCGGACGCCTCCCTCCATGAGGGTTCCTTTCGCGCCGGAAAGCGGACCATTCCAGCTCGCATTGGACGTCGCGCCGCCGTTGTCGGAAAAGAAAACGATGACGGTGTTTTCCCATTCTCCGTTTTTCTCAAGCCATTCCCGAATTCGTCCCATGCTTCGGTCGAGAGCAAACATCATTGCCGCATAGGTGCGGCGCTTTTCGTTTTTGATGTGGGTAAACAAGGCGAGGTCTTCTTCGGTTGCGTGCATCGGCGTATGGGGAGCGTTGTAGGAGGCAAAGAGGAACCAGGGCTTTTCCGCTTTCGACTGGGTCTCTACCCAACGCAAAATCTCGTCGGTGAAAAAGTCGGTGAGATAGGGGTTGGAAAACTCGGTCACCGGTTTTCCGTTTCTCTCGATGGAACTTCTACCCTCCGTCGGGAAATAACCGTGACTTCCTGTCAGCATGCCGCAGAAGTGATCAAACCCGCGATCATTGGGGTGAAAGCCCTCGCCAATTCCGAGATGCCATTTTCCGACGAGACCGGTCGCGTAGCCGGCCGCGCGAAGGT
>JAKSBG010000161.1 GCA_022361255.1 Verrucomicrobiales bacterium | reverse complement strand
TCGGAATAAAACGCGTGATAGATGTATTCGGCAACGAGACGGGCGTCCTCTCCGACGCAGAGGTCTTCTTCATCCTCGGGCATGGTTCGTTCGATGCGGCCGGCGAGCGACTCGATGTTGCGGGACCCAACGAGCGGATCGGAATCGACCCCCTCTGCGGGGGTTCCATCTGCACCGTGGCATTCGAGGCAGAGCTTTTCGTAGATAGCTTTTCCAGGGTGGTGACTGAGCTCAATCGCCGGGAGCCGCGCAGGCAAAAGGGCAAAGGCTACCGCGAGGAGGGGCGAAAGAATGGACAGGCTTTTCTTCACACCACAATGTAAGGGATATTTGTTTGTGCACATGGTACGCGAAATTGTGAGTCAAATACGGACAAATCAGGCATCCGGATTGCTGAATCGTGAAGGTTACGGCCTGATTTAGCCCGAAATTTCCATTCATCAAGCAATACCGGGGTTTCTTTGACGCCTCCGATTTCCTGCGCGAGACTCCCGCGCATGCCAGGACTCGTAATCAAACCACGCTCACGTATTTTTCACGGCCACGACTGGGTCTATTCCAGCGAGGTCCAGAAAGCGTTTGGAAACCCGCAGCCGGGCGAAGTGGTTTCCTTGAAGGATTTTAAAGACAGGCCGCTTGGCACTGCGATCTACAATCCTGTTTCACAAATTGTGGCGCGTCGAATCTCGCGCCGGAAACAGGAACTCGATCAGGAGTTTTTCGCACGCCGGATTCAGCGTGCCCAAAATTTCCGGGAAACCTTGTCGTTTTCCGAGTCTATCTACCGACTCTGCTGGAGTGAAGCAGACGGTCTCCCCGGTGTCGTGATAGACCGATACCTCGATCATTTCGTTTTGCAGACCTTAACTCTGGCAATGGACCGGAGAAAAGACCTCATCGTCTCAGCGCTGCAGGAAATCTTTGGGGAAATCGTTGTGGTTGAACGAAACGATTCCGCGATCCGAAAGGCGGAAGGGCTGGAAATGTCGACGGGAGTGCTGGCCGGGGAGTGGACCGGGGCTTTTGAGATCGAAGTGAACGGTATCCGGCAGGAAGTCGATTTGCTGGAGGGGCAGAAAACCGGAATCTATCTCGACCAGCTCGACAACTATGCTGCGGTCGGTCAACTGTCAGGAGGAAAGCGCGTTCTCGATTGCTTCTGCAATCAGGGCGGTTTCGCTCTGCACGCGGCGAAAGGGGGAGCGGAGGCCGTCACGGCGGTCGATATTTCCTCTTCAGCGGTAGTAGCAACAGGTGAAAACGCCTCGAGGAATGGTCTCGAAATCAGCGCGGTCGAGGCCAACGTTTTCGACTATTTGAAGGATGCGGAAACGTCGGGGGAAAAGTTTGATCTCGTTATCCTCGATCCGCCTTCCTTTACCAAAAACCGGAAGTCGGTGGGCAACGCGATGCGGGGTTACAAAGAGATCCACCTTCGAGCGCTGAAGCTGCTTGAGAAAAACGGAATTCTTTCAACCTACAGCTGCAGTCATCACATCAGCGAAAAAGAGTTTTTCAAAATGATCTGTGATGCCTCCGTGGATGCGAAGCGGACATTGCGTGTTGTCGATCGACACTCCCAGAGGGCCGACCACCCTGTCATCGCGACTTTGCCGGAGACAGGCTATCTGAAGGGCTTTACGCTGCAGACGGTGGGCGGATTTTGATATCCAACCCTTTTTGCTTATGGACTTTACCCTGTTCGGCGAACGACCTGACAGGGTATCGTTTCCGCAGTTCTACTGCTGCGTTCCAAAGCGCTGCTTGAGATCGTCGCTGAGGTTGGACCCACTGACCCATTGGCGGGCGCTGTTGCCGTCCATGGCGACCCACTCTTCGAGAAGCATGGAAAGGTTTTCGTTGCGCTGCGTTTCGTCAGAAATTTCGGATGCCCAGGTGATGGCGGCCTGCGGGTCGATGTCGATGATGGCACTGCTGAAGGTGGAGAGAATCTCGTCGTTCTGTGGTCCGCCGGGCTGGGCGTTGAGCCACTCGGCGGCGGAGTTGGGGTCATTGCTGGACCAGTCCAGCATAATATCCTCGATGATTCGCTGGCGGGTGTTTTCGTTTTCTACCGAACCGACAGCCCAGCCGAGAGCTTCACCGGGATCGTGCTCGGACCAGCCAAGAGCGACTCCGAGTGAGGCGTAGAGCTGGTCCTCTTCGGAGGTAAGGGAGTTGATCCACGCGGTGGCTTTTTCCGGCTCTGCCAGAGCCCATTCCGTCCCGACTTCGAGAAAGGCGATGGCCCGGGCGTCGGCATTTTCCAGGGTGCCTGCCCAGTTTGCGGCAGCAGACGGATCGGTACTGGCCCATTGCCCGGCGACATTCATGGCGAACTCGTCACCGAAATCATATTTCAGAAGTCCTTCGACTGCTTTCGATGCTCCCTCGGGGTCGTTTGCGGCCCAGCCTTCGGCAAGGGCATCCATCACACCGGAGCGGGTGTAGTCGTCGAGGTTTTCCGCCCACGCCAACGCATTTTCCGGAGTCTTCCGGCCCCAGGCTTCGAGAATTTCGTAGATGGCGTCCTCACGATTGATTCCGCTGGTGTTTTCGTCAAACCAGAGAGCCGCTCCTTCCGGATCCACTTCTGCCCAACCGTCGGCAACGCTGTAGAGGGCGTCGCTCTTTTCGATTCCTTTGAGATTTTCATTCACCCAGGCAGCTGCCTCGGCTCCGTCTTTTTCGCCCCAGGCGGTGAATACAGATTCAGTATAAATATATTTGTTATCGCGACCGGGAATATCTTTTGCGGCGGCGAGAGCAGCCAGCGGATCATTGAGCCCCGCTTCATAACCGGATTGCTCGAGGCTGATCGCGCTCATGCTCTTTTTGTTTTTCTTACCCTTTTTGCCCTTCTTTCCATTCCCGGCCAGGGTTGTGGTCCCCTGTTCGCCTGTGCCGGAAGAGGATCCAGCACCGTTGTTCGCTGACGGGAGTACCAGATAAGAAATTCCGATACCTACCAGCAGGGTAGCAAGATGTGATACGACGAGGGTAGTTTTGCTCATGGCGAAAAGATAGTGAGGATTGCTGTGAAATCGAGTGAAAATGAACCGGTTCACTTTTCTCGAGGCGATGTAACCGACGATCGCCCGATAAGTTCCGCAGCAAAAACCTCGCGGGGTTCGAGAGCGGTGTCAGTATTCAGTTTCTGTTCCAGAATCTGCACCACTTTTCGGGCCATTTCGTCGACCGGCTGAGCGATCGTAGTCAGGGGCGGTTCGATGAGCGGAGACCAGGGTTGTTCGTCAAAGGCAACGACAGAAAGGTCTGCAGGTATCTTGAGTTCGAAAGCTCTGACCGTTTCAAGAAGACCAAGTATGCCCTGACCGCTCAGCGTGATAATTCCGGTTGGACGTTCCGGTGCCGAGAGGAGAGCACGGGCGGCGGCTACGCTCTGTTCGCGGGAATAGCTGCCACCTTCCGAGATCAAGGATTGCGGATCGATATTGAATTCGCGGAAGGCATCCTCCACTCCCGCGAATCGATCTTGATCAGATTCTGAACCGGGGTCACCGCGAAGGCAGCCGAGCTTTTTGTGCCCTTTTTCCAGGAGGTGTGTGGCAGCCTTCTGCCCGGCGGAGCGGTTGTCCAGAGCGACGAGGGCGGAATCGAGCCCGGGCAGGGGCCGGTCGACCATGACAATGGGCATGGTTGGATTGCGCAGTTTTTCGAGAAGCGCAGGCGAGCTCATACCGACGGGGGCGATGATGAGCCCGTCGAGCCGGCGCCCCAGCATTTTTTCGAGCAGCGCCGTTTCGGTATCAGGGTCTTCTGCAGAATCGCAGAGTTGAACCGCGACTCCCGAACTGCGCAGGCGAAGCTCAATTGCCCGGGCCAGCTGGGAAAAAAATGAGTTGGTAATATCTGGGACGAGAAGCCCGACGATTCCGCTTTTTCCACGGCGAAGACCGGCACCGAGAGGGTCCGGAGTAACGTGAAATTTCTCGGCAGCTTGCTGGACCCGGGCCACGGTTTTTTGACTGATGCGATATTTCTCCGCATTGCCGCTGAGCACGCGGGAGACGGTGCTGACAGCGACTCCCAACTCGTTTGCCAATTCGGAGATATTCATCAATGCCCGCAAATGTAGAAGAGGACAAACGTTTGCGCCAGCGAAATGGCGCTTTTGACTTCGTTGATTGATTCAGGAAAAACTTCGGCAATGGTTGGGGGTGCACCTCACAGAACTTCAGCAACATCTTTCGCGTCTTGATCTCACTCCCAGCCGGAAACTCGGGCAAAGTTTTCTGGTCGATGAAAATGTGTCGCGCTGGATTGCCGCCCAACTGCAAGCGGGGCCGGAAGACACCGTGATCGAAG
This sequence comes from Verrucomicrobiales bacterium, assembly GCA_022361255.1. Lineage (GTDB taxonomy): Bacteria > Verrucomicrobiota > Verrucomicrobiia > Verrucomicrobiales > DEV007 > Arctic95D-9. Next base: position 2,753 of record JAKSBG010000161.1, on the reverse strand, counting down.
TGGGGCCGGGATTCGGTGCGCTGACAGAGCATCTGGCGGGGAATGTCGGGAGGCTGATTCTGGTCGAAAAAGACGGTCGGCTTGCGGAGTTTCTCGCGGGGAAGTTCGGGGATAAAGTCGAGGTGGTGCACGGAGATGCCACGGAGTACGACGTGAGACCCCATTTTGCGGAAGGTTCGGGAGGGATTAAGTTCATCGGAAATCTTCCCTATTCATCCGGAAACGAAATCCTGCGCCGGTTTCTCGATGCCCCCAGTCCCGTGACAAATGCGGTCGTGATGGTGCAGAAAGAGGTTGCCGATCGCTACGTGGCAAAGCCTCGAACGAAAGATTACGGCGTGCTCAGCCTGATGCTGCAGCAGCGATGGAGGCCAACGATTTTGAAGACAGTGGGACCGGGGATCTTTCATCCGCGCCCGGCGGTGGACTCCACCATCGTCCGTTTTGATCCTCGACCGGTCGACGAGCTGGCGCTTCATTCGGGAGAGGTTTTTTCATCTGTGGTGAAGCAGGGCTTCTCCCGGCGTCGCAAGCAACTCCACAACAATCTGCCGGTCGAATCAGATCGTTGGCAGGAAATTGTGGAAGCGTTAGGGGTAAAGCCGGGTGTAAGAGCGGAGGAATTGACGCTGGAGCAGTGGGTCGCTCTTTCAGAATTACTGGATCCACATCCGTGTGCGGCCCTTCCGCCTTCATCCACGGAATCCCTCGACGTTGTGAACGAAAAAGACGAGGTGATCGACACGCTTCCCCGTCCCGAGATTCACGAAAAAAATCTGCTTCATCGCGCGGTTCATGTTTTTCTGTTAAACAAATCCGGCAGTGAAATCTATCTGCAAAAACGCTCGCAACTGAAAGATTCCCATCCCGGTAAATGGGACAGTAGTGCCTCCGGTCATGTTGACCCCGGGGAGAGCTATCTTGACTGTGCTGCCCGCGAATTGTGGGAGGAGGTCTGGGTGAAACCGAAAGGCGAACTCACCCGGGTGGCACGGCTCGATGCATCGGAGCAAACGGATCAGGAATTTATTGAAGTCTTCGTTGCCGAGCCGAAAGGCGGCATTCGGGTCCATGGAAAGGAAGTCGATTGCGGTCGATTCTTTCCCGTTGAGCTGGTGGCCCGTTGGATTGAAGAGCGTCCCGAAGATTTTGCGACCGGGTTTCGGACCTGTTTCAGGGCGTGGCACGAAAAGTGATTTTTACAGAAGTTCGATATGTCGAAGAATGTGCGCCCGTGGTACTGGCCGGAGAAAGGGCAACCGGAACGGACAGAGCCATTCACGTGGATTGTTGACGGTGTCATTGCCGCTTCCTGGTGGCCTGATCCCTATGTGTTTGAGAGATACAAAAAAGAGAATGTTCGGGCTGTAGTGAACTGCTGCGAGTTCGACAACCGCGAGGACGTGCCGCCTCATTTTTCCTACTACCACATCAATGTTCCGGACTACGGGGTTCCGTCGGAAAAGCAGATCGGGGAGTTCATCAAGATCATGGATTCCCACTACGAAAAAGGTGAATCAGTCGTCGTCCACTGCGTCGCCGGTTGCGGTCGGACCGGGCAGTTCATCATTGCGTGGTGTGCAAAAGCGGGGCTGATCCCGAAAGGGAGTGATCCAGTGAACTGGATTCGATCGCGTCGAAAATGCTGTCTCGAGACCGGTGCGCAAATCGAGTGTGCGAAACGGATGATGAAGAAATTTCAGTCCTGAACGGGCTCGATCTTTCTCGCTTTGGATTCGGAATTGGTAGCGCTGATGGAGAGGCGCGGAACCCGTCAGATTGAACCGCACAAAGTGACTGTGATTCCCAGCTCTGATGCCATGGCGGCCCGTGCGAGAAGAGCTTCCCGTGCCATTTTTTTGTTCTCTGCGTAGACGACCTGAACATGGTTTGAAGCGTGCCTCGCCATCATCTGGTCGCGGGTAACTCCGTTGAAGACTCCGTGCATGATGGGCCATTCCTTCGTGGTCGATTCGAGACGGCGCGTGGTCTCTTCCTCAGGAAGTTGGACGACGTGTCCGAGGCCGATATCCATTTTCAGTTTGCCTTCGCCAACGAAGATCCGGCTCCAGACGATCTCACCAGGCCTGGCAACTCCCGAGCAGGAGGCCCCACCTTTCGGAAAATACATGGCCGGTTGACGGTTTCCATGAGAGCCGGCGAAACCGTCGATGTGATGGGCCGGGGGCGCTGCGCCGCTGATCTCGAGCACCCAGACATATTCGTCGGTCGTGCCGCTGCGGTCGATGTCTCCCCATCGCAAATCGTGCAAGGTGGTCTCAACCGGTTGGCCGAGCTTGGTGTGGACCCGGTTGATGAGGAGCGCGTCGAGGCCGGCGCATTCATCGACTTCGTTGAAGTGGGGAAAAGGTTTGCCTTCCCGGATGATGGAACCGTCTTTGCGAGCAACGGGCGGGCGTTCACTGTTGTTGAGCAGGCCTTCGACGAGATCGGAGGCGGCACACATGTCTTTCAAGCCGAGCTGATACTGGATTCCGATGGCGTCGCAACCGAACTCATCGCCGAGTCGGCACGCTGCGACATACATGCGGCACTGCTCGTCGACCTGCTCGCGGGTGAGTTCAGAAACGGGGTCGTCTCCGAAATGGAAGGTGAAGTCCCGGTCGATGAGCCAGTCGTAAACGGCTTGGGACTCTTCGTCGGTGACTTCGATCATGGCGAAGAGCAGAGCACTCTGGGAGAGCCGTTCCTTGAAAACGCCGAGCGGGAAAAGCAGTTCGTCGGGGATGATG
>JAKSBG010000310.1 GCA_022361255.1 Verrucomicrobiales bacterium | reverse complement strand
GGAAAAGGCGATCTATTCAGGTCGAGGCAGAAGAACTCCCTGTTTCGTCGCCAGAACCCGAAAAATGCGGAATTGTAGCTATGGGAAATGAAACCGTCGAGTGGCTGCTCCCCTGGTGGCTGCGAAATCTTCGATTACAGAACCCGGAGATTTCCGTCCACATTGTAGATCTGGGATTCTCCACTTCAGCTCGCAAGTGGCTTTCGAAGCAAAATGTTTCCTCTTCCGTATTAGAGCTAGACTCATGTTATTCCTGCCCATGGTTCATGAAACCTCGAGCCATCGCATCCTCTCCCTTTCAATTCACCGTATTCCTGGATCTTGATTGTGAAGTGCGTAGTTCGCTCGACAAACTGTTTTCCTGGTCAACTCGCGGGCTTGTGATGGGAAAGGACCGGTACCCTTTCAGCAACTACGGGAAGCTGTTTCGAAGGGATCATTTTTTTAACTCAGGTGTGATCGCTGTTCACCAATCCCATGTCGTTATACCACGCTGGATTGAAGCTACGGAACATCTTCACGACAAACTGCGCGGGGATCAGGAGATACTAAACTTGACCATCTATGAAAACGAAATTCCGGTGGTTGTTTTACCCGAACACTTTCATCAGCTACGTCTCGACGGCGATCACCCTGAAGCCAAAATCATGCACTGGACGGGAGAGGCCGGGAAAGCTGAGATTCAGAATAGGCTAAAAGGAAGCGACTCTCTATTGGATTCCGATGAGACATAACCACGATTTCGCCTGTCGCGTGGAAGAATTCGCACCCTGCGCCCCTACATCCGCGCTGTCTCGTGCTCCCGATGAAGGAGTCTGCGCAATCGTTATTCCTTTCTTTCTACGGAACAGCGGGTCTTTCCGGGAAAAAAACATACGCTTCCTACTTGAGCACTACAGCAGACTGAGTCCTCACGTTTTGTTGGTTGAACAGCTTCCGTCTCTTTCTGGAATAGATCTTGAAAGCGTGGCCTGCTCGGAACACTCGGCACACCACCTTGGGTTGCCGGTCGATTCGAATTTGGTAAACAAATGCGCATTAGTGAACGCCGGTGCTCAACACGCTTTCCGAAAATGGAACGCCCGCTATGTGTGGCAAATTGATGCGGATATCTTTCTTTCACCCGTTCCTGTCTTTCAGAATCTTTCCATTCTCAATTCGGTGGCAGTTCCCGTAATCAAACCGTACATTCATTTCGCACGTCTTCCACCTGGACAAACTTTGGCCTTACACGAAGCCTCTGCAAACGAAGTCGACTCTTATGATCCACCCAGTCCCAACGATCTGACGATTGGAATTGAATCTCTTGTCGGGCCGGGCTCCATGATCTTCAGCCGTCATGCTTTCGAATCAACCGGAGGAATGGATGAGAACTACTCCGGATGGGGATGGGAAGATATTGATTTTGCCGAGCGACTTTCCGC
>JAKSBG010000447.1 GCA_022361255.1 Verrucomicrobiales bacterium | reverse complement strand
CAGCTTCTCGGCGACCTTGGACTCGACGGCATCAGCAAGTGTTTTTTCTTTGGCAGCAAGCTCGTTGGCTTTCTCTTGAAGGTTGCTTTCCCTACTCTCGACATCTGCCAAAAGCCTTTTGCGTTCTCCCTCGAACTCCTCGGAAAGTCCATCTCGGACTTGGGAGAGAATGCCCTCGCTGATCGGGAATGCGTGCGAACACTTGGGGCAACGGATACTTCCGTCGTGATTGTGAGTTTCTTTCTGCATGTGACCAGGATAATCTCCCGGCCCACTTAAACAATCATTCTAATCGCATGCAACATGATTAAATAGTCATTTACGATTCTTTGATGTAATTGATCTCACATCCTTTGAGAAGTCGGTCTTCCTGGCTCAGCCCAGCCAGCGACAAAGTTCCGAGATCGAACTTTTGAAAGATGTCCAGCCCCCGGTCGAGACCAATCTTCCAGCCATGGTCCGTTGAGATGCTCCGCGCATGAAAGTTGGGATTCGCGTCGTATTCGTAGGTGAAGGCCACGCGGCTCCCTTCACAGTTTTCCTGCAGTTTTTTCAAATTCTCGTCCTGCTTCTCGCAGTAGTCAGGATCTGACTGGGTAACGAGATGAACAGCCACTTCCTCACCGAGCGGTGTCTGTGAATTGATCAACTGCACCAACTCAAGGCAGTTTCGGATCTGCCAGTAGGTTCGGATGTAGGGATCACGGACGACGATCTTGGTGGCACCTGCCAGATGCTTTGCGAACAGCCGCCGATACGAATAGCCCTTCACGTTTTCGGGGACGATCACATGCCCTTCGTCCGGACCTTTGCGTTCCGGCTTTGATTGGCCGGAAGCATCTTCTTCATCGTCCTCATCGAGATCGATATCCTCTTCACCTGAATGGTTCTCATCGGCTTCGGAAGCTCCGGAACGAAAGAGGGAAGGGTATTGCAGCTCTTCCGCACACTTCACGAACTCGTCTTCCTCTCCGCCTTTCTCGATGATGAAATTCTTCGCTTCAAACGTGTCGTCGATTCTGAGAATGTGATCCTTGACCCGCTTCCGACATTCCATCGCAAAATGCAGAATCTCGTGGATCTCCTCTTCGGTGGCCTCCTGATGCGGGTAGATCACCTTCATCAGCCCAGCAAAAGTCTTTTGCACTCCCGTTCGATCGCGAGTGGTGATGTCGGAATTGATATCGAAATACTTCTGGTATTGATCCGAGAAATCGAGAGTCCGCAGGTGACTCAAAATCTCGGCGAGATAATCGACGATCAATCCGTATCCCGTCGTAAAGAGTTCGTTCTGGATCGGGCTGACCTCCCAGCCAGGAATGTAAGCGTGGATTCGATCGAGAAATGCGGAATCGATGTATTTGTCGGGAAGCTGGTCGAAGAAATGGGAGTTCTTCAGCATGTAGGTGACTGACTTCTTCGTGTTCCCCATGAAGACCATCGACGCTTCCGCCCCGATCGATTCGATGCCACGGGAGAACGACTTGTTCGCCATATAGTTCTTCATGATGTCGACGAGGTTCTT
>JAKSBG010000410.1 GCA_022361255.1 Verrucomicrobiales bacterium | reverse complement strand
GCAAAAAATCCGGATTTGATTCTGTTTGAGGATTTTGCGATTCCCCCGGGTGAAATTGACGGGCAGCGGGGCGCGCTCGGTTTCGGGGATCACAGGTGGATGGCATCACAGAAGCACACGCAAATCGTCAAAGATGTGGAGGTCGATTCCGGTGGCAGGTTGCTGGTGAGAGGACGCCAGGGAGCCGAGCCTAACATGCTGAACCGTCTTTCCATCGAAATGGAGAATCCGCTCCCGAACGATTTCTATCTCCTGCTCTCGGGGAGGTATGACGGCTTTGATGATGACGATTTTTTCGGAATCTGGGTGGACTCGATGCAGCGTCAGGACTCGAGCCACAGCTACGCTCCGAACCTCGGAATTCGTGAGGGACGTTTTTTTGCCCGTATCGGGCTGGAGGACACAGCGATCGGTCCTTCTGCTTCAGATGGGGAGACTTTCACTCTTCTGATGAAGGTGGAGCGCCATGTGGAAACCGGAACCGCCACGGTGAAGTTGTGGCACGAGGATTTCACCGGCGAGCCGGTTTCCGAGGTAACGGCCCCGTGTCGCTGGATGGAAAAAGAGTTTCGCTTCCTGGGAATCCGCATGGGGATCGCGACTGATATCACTGACAAACTGATCGTTTCGAGACTCGCCGTGGGCACCACGCTCGACGCCGTTCTATCACAACCCTGATTGCACACTCTGATGAGACTTTTCTTTTTTCTTTCGCTCTTGTTCGGTGCCAATTCCAGCGTGGCAGCCGATCGCATTTCAACAGAGGAATTTACCTACCTGAAGTCCGGTTTGATTTCGGGCAGAGAAGGGGAGGGGTGGAAAGGCGGTTGGATTGTTTCGGGGCAACGTCCGGGCATGGTGGTGGACGGTGCCGGGTCGAATGTCCGGGAGATCCTGATTCAGGGAACGGGGGAAAGGAACAACCCGTTGCGCAGGGAACTCAGCGAACCGGTTCGGGATGCGGAGCTGTTTGTCCGCTTTCATTTTCGTTATGCTCCGGAGCAATCGAAAGAGCCCGACCAGAGCGAGTTCTTTGTGATGTGGCTCGACCGTTTCGATGGTGGTGACCGGGCCGTTCACAGTGCCGGAATTCCGAATATTGGAATTCACATTGCCGATCAGGGACCGAAGAAAGGAAAGGCGGTTTTCATTGCCCGCATCGGTAGTGAGCGAACGACCTGGAGCACGGTCGAGCTGAAGCGGGGGGAACTCTATCAGGTCGTGGCGCGCCTGAGCAAAACGGATCCGGATGAGAGAGCTGCCTACGACCGCCTCGAAATGTGGGTGAATCCGGACCGTTCTGACCGGGACAACCCGAATGCGACTGTGATTCAGAAAAACAGTGTCAACTATGTGCGCTGGGTGGGGTTTGCCACCGGAAGAAAAACGGAGCGCTCTGATCGCATTTTCATCGACAATCTCGCGTTAAGTCGGTCATGGGAGGATGTGCTCGATCATTCGGTGGATTCCCTTTCCGTTCCGGAAAAGAAGGAATCGGAACTGCCTCCTTCGCTTTGGACGAAAAAAGTATCTTTTGAACACGATGTGTATCCCCTTTTGAAAAAGCGCTGCTTTGCCTGTCATGAAGGGGCGAATTCTGAGTCCGGCTATCGACTCGACGTTCGCAGTGAAGTGCTTGGATACAGCACCGGGGATCCTCTCGCCATCCCCGGTGATGGCGCGAACAGTCGGATTTTCACGGTGACTCTCTCGGAGGACCCGGATAAGAAAATGCCGCCGCCGGAGGCGGGAAAAAAGGCGCTCACGCAGCTGGAGTCGGATTTGCTTCGAACGTGGATTGATCAGGGAATGGAGTGGGACGAGAAAATGCTCCCGGAACCGAACAGCAGTTCGGACCACTGGTCGTTCCAGCCGGTGGAACGACCGCCGTTGCCGTCCACGAAGCGCAGGGAGTGGGTGAAAACCCCGGTCGACCAATTTATAGCAGCAGCACACGAGGAGCGCGGACTCACGCCTGCCAAAGAAGCGGGAAAGAGGCGTCTGATTCGTCGGCTCTCTCTCGACCTCACCGGGCTTCCTCCCGATCCATCCGAGATAGAGGCATTTCTCAATGATACTTCGGGCACTGCCTACGATTCGCTGGTCGAACGGCTTCTTGCTTCTCCTCACTATGGGGAACGCTGGGGGCGCCATTGGCTGGATCTTGCCCGCTGGAGTGAGAGCCACGGCTACCAGCACGACATTCCCCGCCCCTACGCCTGGCGATACCGGGACTATGTGATTCAAAGCTTCAACGATGACAAACCCTACGACCGCTTTCTGAAAGAGCAGTTGGCCGGAGACGAACTCACTCCGCTTGCCGACGAGAACATTATCGCGACCGGATTTCTCGCTTCGGCGCGGATCAGTGGGAACCAGATGGACAAGGCGATCCAGCGCAACGATGCCCTTGTCGATATTGTGAACGCGACCGGGAGTGTCATGCTCGGGCTGACGATGGAGTGTGCGCAGTGTCACAACCACAAGTTCGATCAGATCAGTCAGAGGGATTACTACAAAATGCTGGCTCTCTTTACGGACGGGCAGATGGGCAATCTTTCTCTCCGTGATCCGGAAACTCCCAATCCGACGGACCTCGAAAACTGGATGTCGGAGAAAGCCTACAAATTTTACATGAGCGAGGCCGGAAAGTTGGTCAAAGCGAAGAAATTCGAGCACACGAACCGTCCTCACACCTGGGGATTTCTCTCGGCCAAAACGGGGAATCCTGAAATCGAAAGGCTGCCCGTGGTGAATCGGGATCCGCTGCCGTGGAATCCGGAGGTGTTGAAAGCGACCCGTGCGCGCCTGCTGGTTCGCGGGGAAGTGTCGCAGCCTGGACCTGTCGTGAAGAGCGGATGGCCCGAAGTCCTGGGCCGTTCCGATGCAGAAAACATCACCCGCACGGAATTCGCAGACTGGCTGGGGGACCCATCAAACCCGCTTGTGTCGCGGGTGTGGGCCAACCGGGTCTGGCAGTATCATTTCGGAACCGGCCTTGTTGCGACCCCGGGGGATTTCGGAATACAGGGGCAGGCTCCGAGCCACCCGGAACTGCTTGACTGGCTCGCTTCCGAATTGATGGAAAACGGGTGGAGCACGAAACACCTGCATCGATTGATTGTTCGCTCCGCCGCCTACCGACAGGAACGGAGATTCCATGAGGCAAATGCGGCCATTGATCCCGACAATACCTACCTGTGGAACTGGCCGCGGCGGCGTCTCGAGGCGGAAGCGATCCGGGATTCCGTTCTCATTGCCACCGGCGAGCTCAATCCGGCCGTGGGAGGTCCCAGTGTTTCACCGGAGCGTGACGAAACGGCTCTTCGCCGCACCTTGTATCTGGCGCAACGTCGCAGTGAGATGCCTCGTGCCATGACCATGTTTGACGCACCGGAAGCGGTCACAAGTTGCTCTGTTCGCGGTGTTTCAACTGTAGCATTGCAACCGCTCTATCTTCTCAACAGTGATTTCATGAATCATCGTGCCGGGGCATTGGCCGAAAAGGTCAAAACGCTGGCCGGTGAGGATTCAGATGCTCAGATCGAGATCGCATTTGCCCGCACGCTCGGGCGCAGACCCGATTCGGAGGAGAAAGCCCGTTCTCGAATGATGCTGAACTCGTCTCCCGACAAAAAACGGGGCCTGCAGCAGTTTTGTCATGCCCTTCTCAACTTGAACGAATTTGTGTACCTGAACTGAGCCAATGAACTTTGATTCGAAAAACCTCCGGGGCCTGCCCCTCTCCCGTCGTGAAATGTTGCATCGCAGCACCCTGGGAATGGGGTCGATTGCACTTGCCTCAATGCTGAACGGGCAGGGTGCCGCCGCATCTCTCCCGCACCGGCGCGCGCGGGCCAAAAGTATCATTTTTCTTTTTATGAGCGGTGGTCCGGGACAAACCGATACTTTCGATCCGAAACCGCTTCTGGAAAAACTCGACGGCCAGCCGGTGCCCGAAAGCATTGCGGTGAATGTCCCGAAAATTCCCCGCTCCGGCGTGAATTCCAAACTGATGGCATCCCCTTTCGGTTTTCAGAAATACGGGCAGAGCGGAATCGAGGTTTCTGATCTGTTTCCCGAGACCGGAAAGATGGTCGACGAACTCTGTGTGATTCGTTCGATGAACCATCGAATCCCTGTCCACGGACCCGGTGAATGCATTGCGCTCACCGGAACCGCTGTCGGCGACCGGCCCAGCATGGGGGCGTGGATGACCTATGGACTCGGGAATGCCAGCGAGAATCTTCCCGGATTTGTTGTCTTTCTTTCCAATTCCAGCGGGCCTGCTCCGCAACGTGCCGGTTGGGGGGCGGGGTTTCTTCCGGCGCAATACCAGGGGACAGTGGTGGACAGCGCCAGCGGAGTTCCCTTTACCACGATGCCCTCCGGCTACAGCAATCAAAACCGGAGAGAACAGCTCGATTTCATGAAGTGGATGAACGAGCGAAACCTCGCGCAAGTGGGAGCCGATTCCGAGCTCGAGGCCCGGATTGCTTCCTACGAGCTGGGCTACCGGATGCAGGCATCGGCTCCCGAAGCGTTTGATGTTTCGGGGGAAAGTGAATCGACCCGACAAATGTATGGCTTGGACCAAAAGCACTCAGCGGAGTTCGGAAAGCAATGTCTCATGGCACGCCGCCTCGTCGAAAACGGGGTGCGGTGCATCCAGCTTCGCAACGGAGGGTGGGATGCGCACGGCAGTCTCGAGGGCAACCACCGTGCCCGCGCCCGGGCAACCGACAAACCGATTGCGGGACTGCTTCAGGATCTCAAGCAAAGAGGCCTGCTCGAAGACACGCTCGTCGTCTGGGCGGGAGAGTTCGGACGGACTCCCACAACGGAGGGCTCTGCCACCGGGGCAAAACGCGGCCGGGACCACTCTCCTGCCGGATATACTGTCTGGTTGGCAGGAGGCGGGGTAAAAGGCGGGCAAATTATCGGGGCTACCGATGAACTGGGATACGTTCCGGTTGACCGCCCTTTCTCACCGGCTGATCTGCACGCGACACTGCTGGATGCCCTGGGGCTCGATCAGCATCACCTTTCCTATGAGCACAAGAACCGCGCGGAGATTCCGACCGTTTTTGGCGGGGAAGTGATTCGGGAAGCCTTCTCCTGAAGCAGCGTTCCATCGCTTTCTAAGGTGTTTGCATTGATCCGCTTGTGGTTTTCCCGGGCCGGGGGTTCCTGACGTATTCTTATTCTGTCAGGAAATTTGATGCGAAAAAAAGATCGCAATTTTCGCTGTGAGTTGACAAGCTCCCGCGAATTTTTCAGAATATCATTATGCCAAGCCAGGAATTTTCTCTCATTGTTAGTATCCCCGATCAGGACCCCGCACAGCACAAGCTGGAGGGTGACAAGGTTACCGTCGGTCGTGGTCCCGATAACGGAATTCAAATTCTCGTTGCCGAAGTTTCCGTGCAGCACGGTGCCTTCGAAGCTGAGGATGAGGCGTGGAAGCTGGTCGACAACGGTTCGACCAACGGAACGAAAGTGAACGGGGCGCCGGTCGGCGACGGAGCGGTTCTCAAGCCGATGGACCGGATTGTATTCGGGGATACGATCCCTGCGTATTTTGTTCCAGCAGCTGTGCTGGAGGCCACTCCGGTCGAAGAGCTGATTTCTTCCATTGATGAAGAGAAAAAAGAAGCTGCGGCACCGGCAGTTGCAGCACAGCCCGCCGCACCAACGCCGGTCGCGACTCCCGCGTCCGGAGCCTCGACAGTGAAATTGGCGCAGGTGAAACCCGGTGCTCCCGCGCCCGGTCCGGCACAACCTGCTCCCGCCGCACCGGCAGCTCCGGGAGGTGGTGCCGCTCCTCCTGCTCCGAAGCTTCCCCCCAAACCGGGAGGCGCTCCCGCCGCACCGGCTGCTCCCGCGGCACCAGGTGCCCCGAAACCCGCCGCACCCGTCGCGCCCAAGCCTGCTGGCGGTGCTCCTCCTGCTCCCGCCGCTCCGGGTGGCGGTCCGAAGCCTGTTGCTCCCGTCCCGCTCAAGAAACCCGGTGCTCCTCCCACACCGAAAGTGCCGCTTCCCAAGAAGCCGGGAGAGTAGGGGGAGTTTCTCTCGTTCTGACGCCTGGTCGAAGAAATCGCCAAAGCGGTTTCGATCAGTGCGTCAGCGCATAGAACACGATATTGATCCCCAGGGGATAGGCGTATTTCTCGGAAAATTCGCGGAAATACCAGGGATCGGTGCCTTCTTCCTCCCAGCCGTCACCGAGGTCGGTGTTGAAGCAAATCATCATGCAGATGCGCCCGTCGTCATCCATGATGGCACGGTAGTGAGGGGTTTCTGAGCCGGGCTTGTTCCACTCGTACGTGATGCCCCGCTCGCGGCCCATCTGGGCCATTCCCACGGCGGGTATTTGTGGTTTCATCTCCACGTCGAAGACCATGTGGAATATCGGGTGCTCCAGCTCCAGTTCGACATACTCCCGATCCGGGAAAATCTGACGGAGTGCTCTCTCAAAGTTCTTCCATTCGTAGAACCCCCAAAAATCATCCACCATGATGAATCCGCCGTTGAGCATGTATTCCCGCAAAGTGACGGCCTCTTCGTCGGTCAGCCAGATGTCGCCCGGCTCGATCATATAGATGAAGGGGTAGTGACGAAGCTGCTCGGGGTCGATATCGACAATGGCACCCCGCGGATTGACTTCGAGAGAGGTCAGCTGTTGGAGGCGGTAGGAGAAATTCAATTCCGAGTCCGGATAATCGATCATCCATTTGGCGCGCTGTCCCATCCAGGTGCCGGAATTGTAGCGGAGTCGGGCGAAGGTGAAAACATCGTTGGGAAGCTCCTGGCTCACTTTCCAGTCCGGGAAGTCGTAAAACCGGCCTCCGCGAAAATGGCGGGGATCCTCGGGCATTCGTCCGTCCTGTGCACCGAACCAGGTGGGGTAGTAGACGTCGTAGGAATCCTGTGCGAGACAGAGAATCGAAAAGGCAACTGCCAAAAAG
>JAKSBG010000220.1 GCA_022361255.1 Verrucomicrobiales bacterium | reverse complement strand
TCCTGCTGAGGTCCGGATACCGGGATCTGACCGTATGCCAAATCAATCACGGACTTCGCGCCGGAGAAGCAGCTGCAGATTCCGAATTTGTTCGAACGATCGCAGAGAATTCCGGATTGCCCTTACACTCCATGGCGGTCGATGTAAAAGCGCACTCCGCAGAATCATCGCAATCGATAGAAACTGCCGCGAGAGAGCTGCGCTACCGGTGCTTTGCAGAAATCGCGTCCTCGCTGGATTGTCCGCGCGTCATGCTGGGGCACCATGCCGATGACCAGGTTGAAACCATCCTGATGAATTTCTTCCGCGGAAGCGGCACCAGAGGAATCTCGGGGATGTGTCCGGTTAGAGAGCGGCGCGTGAACGGAACGAAACTGACCCTGATCCGTCCGCTACTTCCCGTTTCCCGGGAGGAGATAGATCGATACCTGTCAGATAATGGAATCGAGTTTCGCAACGACGAGTCAAACCACGAGATGTTCGCTCTCCGCAACCGGATTCGACATCAGCTCATCCCGATGATCAACGAAGTGTTCCGCCGCGATACCCGTCCCGCCATTCTTCGCTCATCGGAGCTGGCACAGCGTATGGAAGACTGGATTGACTCGGAGAACATTTCGCCTCCGGTTCGGGATGAAGGGCTTGATGTCGCTGCTCTGCGCGAAATGCCCGGGGCCCGCCGGGACTGGCTTCTTTACCAATGGCTGCGCAGCTCCGGCATTCCCGATTGTGGATTTGCCGAAGTCGAACGAGTCGTCGCAGTGCTTCAATCCAATGATAAACCGGCCAAAGCCAACCTCCCCGGAGATCATCACGTGAGACGGAGATCAGGCGTTCTTTTTCTGGAGCTCCCCGGAACCGGAAATGACAATACGAAGTAGAAATGCAGTGATGGAAATGCTTCATTCAACCCTGTTTGGTCACCGAATAAACAGGGTAGGACTACCCACCTGACAGGGTTGGCCGGTGTCGCATCTGCAGAAAGAATCGAATATTATGGGAAAAAGAATTCTCGTCACAGGCGGTGCCGGCTTTATCGGTTCCAACCTCGTTCACTACCTGCTTTCGTCCGCAAAGGAAGAGCTGAATTTCTCTATCGATCGCGTGGTCACACTCGACAAACTGACCTACGCCGGCAATCCGGAGAATCTTGAGAGCCTCCGAACCGATGACAGACACCGACTGGTAGAAGGAGACATCTGCGATCGCCCCCTCCTCGACCGTTTGCTGCAGGAGGAGAACATCGACTCCATCATGCATCTCGCTGCGGAGTCCCACGTCGACCGCTCGATCGAATCTTCTGCCGCTTTTATTGAAACGAATTTCCTCGGAACCCACTGTCTTCTCGAAGCCGCACGAAGCCGTTGCGGGAAATCAGACGCCGCAGACGACTTTCGCTTTTTGCATGTCTCGACGGACGAAGTCTATGGCTCACTGACAACAGAGGATCCCGCGTTTTCCGAAACCACCGCCTACGCGCCGAACAGCCCTTACTCCGCATCGAAGGCGGGGAGCGATCATCTCGCCCGCGCCTGGTTTCACACCTACGGTCTCCCCGTCGTGACGACCAACTGCTCCAACAATTACGGGCCTTTCCAATTTCCCGAAAAACTGATCCCGCTCATGATATCGAAGATGAGAAAGGGGGAAAGCCTTCCTGTTTACGGAGATGGATCCAATATCCGCGACTGGCTCTACGTCGAGGACCATTGCCGCGCTCTCGCAACCGCGCTCTTCCGGGGCGCTCCCGGCGAGGTCTACAACATCGGGGGAAACTGCGAAATGAAGAATCTCGATGTGGTGCACGCGATCATTCAAACCGTCGCGGAGCTTGATCCCGAGGTGGAGCCACAAAATCCGGACGACCGCATCGAATTCGTCACGGATCGTCCCGGTCATGACTGGAGGTATGCGATCGATTCCTCCAAAATTCAGAGGGAGTTGGGGTGGACACCAAAAGAAACCTTCGAGTCCGGAATCCGGAAAACGGTGCAGTGGTATCTCGACCACGAAGCCTGGATTCAACACATCGAAAACGGCACCTACCGGGGCGAAAGGCTTGGCCTCACTTGATCGATGGAACAATACCGAATTCGCGATCCAGCAATTCGGCAACTTCGTCCATCGGCAAACCAATCACGTTGGTCATCGATCCCTCGATTCGATCGATGATCAACTCCCCATGCTCCTGTGCGGCATAGGCACCCGCTTTATCCATCGGATTGATTTTCCTGTGATAATCCTGCATCTCGGGAACCGTCAGATTCTTGAAATGCACATCTGTCGTGACAGTTCGATTCAAAATCTTTCCCGTATCCCGGTGCATCACGGTAAAAGCGGTAAATACCTGATGGGATTTGCCGTTCAGAGACGCCAGCATTTCCGAAGCCTCCCCGTGATCAATTGGTTTTGTGAGAACACGGTTCCCCAGTAAAACCAGAGTATCGGCTGCCACAACAACGCAGTCCGGATTCCCGTCCGAAACGGCTGCCGCTTTCAGTTCCGCATTCTCGCGGGTCAATTTCCGAATGGATTCTGATACGTCCTCGTTCTCTTCCACTTCGGGAATAACCACACGAAAGGCATACCCCGCTTCCTCCAGCAGGTCTTTTCTGCGGGGAGAACCGGACGCGAGTATCAATTCCGGAATCATCGAAATTCCGCGGCGAAAAAGGGATTGTTGCGTTTCTCCTCCCCCACAGAAGTCATCGGTCCGTGCCCGGGGCAAAGAACGGTTTCGTCAGGTAGCGTCAGAATTTTTTCCCGGTTGTTTTTCCAGGCATCGGCAAAGGAAACGATCCCCCCTCCCATCGAGCCGGCAAACATCGCGTCACCCACGACCGCTATCGGTCGCTCCAATCCGGCAACAAAATAGGTGGTTCCTCCTACCGAATGTCCGCTCGTAGTGAACGTCTTTACCGACAGCTTACCAATCGCAAATTCCGCGCCTTCGGTGAAGGTTTCCGTACCGGGCCACGGCTCTGCGCTGTTTGAGAAAACGGGAACCGCCCCCACTGCCGATTTCAAGCGGTCCAGATCGGCAATGTGATCATTGTGCGTGTGGGTGATAAAAATCTGCTCTATCGAAACGCCCAGGTCCTCCGCACGCTTTGAGAGAATGGAACTGTCCGTTCCGGTATCGAAAGCAGCGCCCACCTGAGATTCCGGATCCCAGACCAAAAATGCATTCACTCTCATGTCTCGATAGGGAGTGTTGAATATTTCAAGCCCCTCGAGTTCCACTTCCCGTGGCCTCCACACCCGGGACGCCGACATAGTGAGAGCCTGCGGATCGAGCTCCAGCGCTGTCGCAACCTTGAGCAGGGCGGGCTCATCGCAGAATTCCCCGCGACACAAGCGCTGCAAAATATCCGAACTCACTCCGGTTCTCCCGGCCAGCTCCGACTCGGAGACATGCCTGCCTCTCATAGACTTAGCGATAATATCTTCAAAAAAATCCTCGATGGGAATGGGGGAAGTCATGGGAGCATGCAGCAATCGGGTCCGACGAAATTTGCATAATTTTGGAATTTTTCTTGTCCCGATTTCTAAAAAATGTCATTCTTACCTTGGCGTTGATGTATTTACTATGTCAACCCGGGCACTACATAAGCCTTACCGTCAGAGAGTTATTCTCATTGACCCCAAAGGCACATCATAACTAATAAAAACACACACTATGAAATTGAACAAACGCAGATGGGAGGGTGCTTTCACCCTCATCGAGCTGCTGATCGTGATCACGATCATCGGCATTCTTGCCAGTACGGCCATGCCGGCCTACAACGGCATTCAGGAACGCGGAAAGCGGATCAAAACCGTGAGTAACGTGAAGAACATCATCATCGGCTGCCGGGCTTTCGCGGCGGACTGGGACGGACTCTATCCTTCCTTTGATCCGGACGAAGACAACGCCTCCGGCGAGAACGAAGATGGTTTCGGCACCTCCACGGAAGCTTTCAATGTTCTCATCCCGGACTACATCGACACCGAGTCGATCTTCTGGACTCAGACCAAGGACCCGGACCGCCTTCGTGCACCACGTGAGGATGGCGAGCTCGAGCCTGAGGAAAACGTTTTCTGTTACGTCACCGGACAGACCGATACCAGCTTCTCCCGCTCCCCTCTCGTGGCGGACGGACTGATGGAGGGAATCGGAGAATACGGTGAGTACCATCCCTGGCTCAAATCCAAGAAAGCTATCGTTGGCTACTGCGGTGGCCACGTATCCGAGGAGCGTCTCAATTCCGCTGCTCCCGGAGCAACGATTAAGAGTAAGGATGGCCTTGTCGATAACATCTTCGAAGAGCGTCAGCTCGACGACGAAGGTGAAGGCGGCTCCGCTGGCGGAGGCTGGCTCGACGTGAGCCAGGACAATGTCCTTCTCCCTGATTAATTTCCTTTGAAAGAACTTTGTAGCGAAGCCCGGCCAGGATTCCCTGACCGGGCTTTTTTACGTGCCTTTTCCGTTTATCCGGACAGCTGATTCGAACGATCACGGAGCCGGCCTTTTCCGGCTCGACTTTGCTGATAAAAGGTAAACAGTTTTTCTCATGACTTCCCCCCCGGCAAAAGTTGGCTTACTCACCGCTGTCGCAATCGTGGTTGCGAACATGGTTGGCACAGGGGTATTTGGAAGCCTTGGTTTCCAGGTCGCAGGTATTCCCTCGGGATTCCCCGTCATGCTTCTGTGGCTGCTCGGAGGTTTGATTTCGTTTTGCGGGGCCGTCTGTTACGCCGAGATGGCATCTATGTTCCCACGGTCCGGTGGCGAGTATCATCTGCTCAGCGAAACATGGCATCCGTTCTTTGGATTCCTCGCGGGGTGGATCTCGGTAACAGTGGGGTTCGCCGCCCCGGTTGCAGCCAATGCCAGCCTTATGGGAGAGTATCTCGGGCCTCTGTTCGGCATAACTGAGACGATTTCCCTTGCGGGGTTAGAAGTTCCTTTATTCGTTTTTCTGATTTCGATTCCGACCGTCTTTCTCGTGTCTCTTGTCCACCTCGGCCGCATCGATGTTATCAGTCGCTTTCAGGAGTGGTTCACCATCGGAAAGGTCGGCCTTATTCTCCTTCTGGGCATACTCGGATTTACACTCGGGACCCGCCAGCCCGTTTCCTTTCTCCCCGCAAAAGGGGATCTCAGCCTTATCGGATCGGAGTCATTTGCCATCTCTCTGGTGTTCGTACTATACGCCTACACAGGATGGAACGCAGCAACATACATGATGGATGAAGTTCGGCGTCCTGAACGAAACGTCCCCCTCGCACTTCTCATCGGAACACTACTCGTAACGGCACTCTACCTCCTCGTGAACGCCGCATTTCTCTACTCCACCCCTATTGCGGCAATGGCAGGAAATGCCGAAGTGGGGAAAATCGCCGCAGAAAGCTTTCTTGGAGAAAACGGCGGTCGTCTGATGAGTATCCTGATCAGCTTTGGTTTGATCTCTTCTATCAGCTCCATGATTTGGGCGGGGCCACGCGTATCCTCTTCGATTGGCCGAGACCATAGAAAGTTTTCCCTTCTCGCTCGCAGAAACAAAAACGGTGTTCCGGCCCTCGCCATTTTGATTCAGGGAACCGTTGTGCTGATTCTCCTGCTCACCGCGACTTTCGAACAAATGATTCACTACGTTCAGGCGTTGCTGACAATGTCCTCTCTGCTCGTGGTCACTGGATTGGTTTATCTTCGGATCAAAAGGCCGGAGATTACACGACCTTACCGGGCCTGGGGCTACCCTCTCACCCCTGCCATATTCGCGGGAATGAGCATCTATGTCCTTTTCTTTCAGATTCAAGGCAAGCCAAAAGAGTTTCTCTTTGGCCTGATTACCTTAGCCATCGGCGTAGTTGTTTACCTTTTCACAGGAGGGAAAAATAAGGATGGGGCAGAGAAAGTCGCAAAATAGACAAAAAAACGGGTGTTTTCCGACATTCGGGTGACAAATCACTTGCAGGAAATGGTTAAGTTTCCTTAAATAACTCACCCGAACTTTTCCCGCCCTTTCTTGTCAGACCAATCGACAGTTGGCGACCCGCCTGAGTCGTCGGGTCGTGATTCAGAGAATCCCGACCCGGGCAAATTTGTCGCGCTCAGAGCGAAAATCGAGAGCGGAGACCGGGAGGTCCCGGCGCCCGTTGATCCCGCATCCTCTCATCATGAATCTCCTCTGGCAAAGGACGCCAGGGCAACCCCTCACACAGGGGGAGCAAGTGATTTGAATTGGTTGGGAGTCATTGATGAACTTCCATTTGCGATCGTGATCTTCGACTCCGCTCAACAGGTGATTCACGAGAATCACAGATGCAGGGAGATCGCTGCATTCAGCATCGTTGAAAAAGGTGGAATTGAGCAATGGCTCTCTGCACTTTGCCCGGACCGGGAACACCGCAGCCGTGTTCTCGAGTCCTGGCATACGAATATCTGGTCAAATCAGGGAACACAGGTCTTTTCCCTGCGGGTCAAAGATCAGAAACTCCGCGAGCTGGAATTTCGCTCGACGCTTAACAGGGACGGGGGAATCACTGTGGTAATCGAAGATGTTACCGACAGGCTGAAAGATGAAGAAAACCGGATTCACACAAAAAAGAAATACCGGGGACTTTTTGAGAATACGGAAAACGGCACTGTTCTTGTAGACCGCACCGGGAGGATCATTGACGCCAATCCCGCCTTCGTGTTGTTGGCAGAACGCTCTCTCCGGGAGTTAAGAATGTCATCATTTTCCAACCTTTTGCACCCTCGTGACGCGGCTCTTCTCGCGACACCCGGAACCTGTAAAAGGGAGGCAATCCGGGAAGAGGTTACTCTGGAATGCCCCTCGGGTGAAAAGGCAGTCGGAATGCGTCCCTTGAAAATCGGAGTCCGGGAAGACGCTCCGTCTATGACCGCTTATCTTTTTGATTCGCAATACAGGCAGGAGACAGCGGGACTAAAAGAACGAATCGGGATCATATCAGGGAAAGCAGTCGCACTGCTGAATGCAGTTCCCGATCTGATTTTTCTGTTGAACGAAGATTTCACCATTGCCGATTTCATCCCCCCTCCCGACGAATGGTCCGAGCTGGAAATTTCCGACAGTTGGAGGGGGCAGAAAATCGGGCAAGCATGGCCTTTACTTGGCCAACTGCTCGACTCGTCACGCAAACAGCTCATTTCAGAGAACAAAACGGTCCGTGCAGAACTATCCGAAGCCGCCGACAATGTCGGGTCGGAAACGGAGCGGAATTTCTCTGTAACTGCCTCGCCCGGCGGGGACGGACAACTCCTCGTTGTCGTTCGCCAGAAAGAAAAAACTATCCCTTCCGAATCCGGAGACAATTTGCCCCTCCCGCCGGTAACTTCGAACATCCCTGCCCCTTTGACTCCGGTTCAGGATGCGCTTTCTGTAGAAGCAGCACAACACGATTTCCGGAATCAAATACAGCTGGTGACCAGCCTCTTCAGCCTGGAACCTCAGGGAACTGCGGCAAAAGACGCGTTTCTACGATGGCAAATTCGACTCCGGTCCATGGCTCAGGCAGTCACTACATCAGGCCGGAGAACCGTGATTCTCGTGGAATTACTCCGCGCCGTCGCGCAGGACGTTTGCTCACTCACAGGCAGCGGCCCTTGCCACCGGGCCGTCGTCGTTAGCGGTTCTCCGCACCTGAAGGCGGAAAGCTCCGATGCCTCACTGCTCGCACTCACTTCGGGGGAGTTGATGCGGCTCGTCTTAGCAACTCGTCAGCACGGTCGCGGTCCGGAAATTACCTTTGATCTCGATTGCGACGGAAACGGAAATCTCGTGATGAAAATCCGTGCCGGCGAAAATCGACATTTCCAACCTCTCGACGAGGAAAGTGAACTGGAAACCCTGGAAATACTGGCCTCACAAATGCGCGGACAAATTGCGGTGCAATCAGGAGTTGCTCCCACTGAATGGGAGCTCGTAGCTCCCATATTGCGGTCCTGAAACAGGTAATTCTTTCACGGAAGGAATTTGCTCTGTAAATATCAGAGTTTTCAGGCTAGTCTCCAAATCAGAGATCATTCATGGATTCCCCTCCCGCCAATCGCATGCGAGTTCTGATTGTCGAGGACGATCAGGTTACCGCGAAAAACCTCGAAGCGATCCTGCGTCGACGTGGATTTCTTCCTATTGGACCCGCATCAACTTCTGAAGCTGCGCTGGCGCATGCCACAAATGAAAGGCCTCAACTGGCACTGGTTGACGTTAGTCTGGAATCGATCGACAGCGGAATCGAACTCGCCGAAAAACTGAAGGCCGACTTCGACGTTCCTGTTGTTTTCGTAACAGGATTCTCAGAAGAAGCACTATTTGAAAAAGCAAGCGAAGCCGGGCCTATCGGATTTCTTCGAAAACCTTTCAGTGAGGCAGAACTCATCGTCTGCCTCGAGTCCGTGCTGGAACGTGACCGTGCCGGTGAGAGACTGGACGCACGACTCCCGGAGATACGTTCGATTTCTGAAAAGCTTCATGAAGCTGTTGTTGTATCAGACCTCGACGGGAATGTCCGATATCTCAACAGTACAGCTGAAAAGCTTACGGGTTGGACAGGAGAAACTTCATTCGGAACCCCTCTCGCTGATGTTGTCGATCTCGTTAATCCGGGTGGCAACCAGCTTTCGCCCAGTGATCTGGACGGATCCTCCCCCAGACGCGTTTCCCTTCGGCAAAAAGGTGGAGACTCTGCTCTGGTCGAGGAACGAATCACGCCGGTAAGAGCAGATGACGGTGATGTGGTCGGGCTGATTTCCATTCTCGCAGAAGTCGAAAAACACGAAGAGGGGGATGCCTCTGATTTTGCGCCTCACGCGGCAGCGGAGCATCTGCAAGCGGAAGAGGAGGACCCGGAATCCGCCCCCTCCCATCCTCCCGCCCGTGCCGATGCACTCAAGAAAATCGCTGCAATTTCCCGTGATCCGGCATTTCGAAAGCTGATCGCCGATGGCCACAAGCAGCCAGCAAAGAATCCCGCTCCCGACTCCGGATTTCAACCACCAGCCGGGCCCTCGAAACATTCCGGCCCAACTGCGGGGGCGAAATCCAGAATCGACGAAAGCTCACCGCTCATAGACGAATTCGGCGACCCCTTGGTCATGATCGGTGAGAGCGGAACCGTTCGCTACGCAAATCCAGAAGCCGTCTCTGTATTCGGCAGCGGCAACAACCTCATTGGACTGAGTTTCTGGGACCGCTTTTCAAATGAAGAATATGAACGATACGAAAACTCGCTTCAAAAACCCTTCATAGACGGCAGGCGGCATCGATTCGATTTCCATGATTCGGTTAGAGGCCGGTGGTTCGACGTTCGCGTGTATCGTTGCAGCGGAGGAGTTCTCGCCCTCTTTACGGATATCACGGCACGACAACTTGAACATGCCGACAACATACGAAACCAGAGGTTGGAAGGCCTTGGACTACTTGCCCGCGGTTTTGCCCATGATTTCAATAATCACCTCACGACCATCACCGGTAATATCAGCCTCGCCCGTGAAAAACAGCCTGAGGACACCGAAATGCAGCAAATGCTTAGCGAGGCACTGACCGCCGCTTCCCGCGCTACCGGACTGGTTCAGCAACTGATGACTTTTGCTCAGGGTGGCCGCCCCATTCGCAAGCAGACCCGGATTCCCGATCTTATACGCCGGATTCTTACCGATCACCGCCTTCAGCATCCCGAGATACGCTACCAGTTTCAGGGAACCGAATTGGACATCGTGGCCAACGTCGATCCGGCACAGGTCAGCCGGCTGGTGGAAAACCTGGTCTCTAATTCCGCTCTCGCAATGGACAGTGGTGGCGTTCTCATTGTCCGATGTGCCACGATTACTCCCCGCGAAGTTCGCGCACTGAAAGAGACACACGACCCCACCGGCGAGAATCATCTTCTCATTGAAGTCATTGACACCGGCCACGGGATGAACGAAGTGGCTCTCGGGAGGGTTTTTGAGCCTTACTTCACGACCCGGGACGAGGACAACGCGACTGGAATAGGACTGACCGTTTGCGAGTCAATAGCACGGGCGCATGGAGGATTTGTCCTTCTTCAAAGCAAAGAGGGGAAAGGCACCATCGCCAGCTTCTGTGCCCCGTTAGGGCATCACTCGGACGCCAAGTCAGAAGCGGTGGGCTTCACCACTACCGAAGGTGAGATCCTGAGCCCCCCTCCTCTCCAGACCCACCCCTCGATCACTCCTCTGAGAGGCGACCGGGGAGAGGAAAGTGGCAACCTTCTCGTGGGAACACGGATACTCATTCTCGAAGACGATGCTCCGATTCGCCGACTCATGGCCGCTACCCTGAGACGAGCCGGTCACGAAGTCGTGGAAACCAAAGATGGGCGCGAGACCATTGCGATCTATCGGGAATCGATGGAGACCGGAGCCAAATTTCATCTCCTAATCTGTGATCTTACAATCGAGAATGGAGTTGGCGGAGTGGAGACGATGAGACAGCTGACCCAACTCGACCCTGAAATACTCGCAATTGTATCAAGCGGATATTCTGATGCTCCGGCAATGTCGAGCCCGGCCAGCTTCGGGTTTTCAGGAGTGCTCCCGAAACCCTACGCACCGAGTGAACTGAAAGCAGCCGTCCACCGAATCCTTACAGCACATCATATTATTTCCTGACAGTGCTAATCTGATCCAGTCGTATCACTTTTTAGCTGCTCCTGCTCGACGGCAGGTTCTTTCGTTTTTTCCGGTTCAACGACTTTCGCTTTTTCCGGGGAAACAGCCGCCTCACCGGTTTCTGCTTCTGTCTCCTTTTCGAGTTTATCCGTGACAACAGCCTTCTTTTTCACAGCTTTTTTCTTCGAAACCTTCTTCGCAGGATTCTGCCCCCCGTTTTCATCGCGGGGAGCTTTCCCCATCACGACGCGGGTATCCGGAAGTTCAATGAGATAACCTTCCGAAGTAAGCCAGCGAAGATCCTTGAGAACTTTGCGGGCTCCATCAGTCAACTCCAGCGATTCTGTCGGCGCGTTCTTTTCAGGACTGACAAAGTCATCCGCCAATTCATTCAGCAAGTCCATTACCCGGGCACCGGAATGCTTCAGCACGTAATCAACGATCGCCTGTACTTCGGACGAAAATGAAACCGAATCGTTGATCGGGCGTGGACGAATTGCCGAAACGTGCAACGCCTTTTTTCCACGCTTAAAAAACCGCAAACCTTGTTTCTCCAGAGCACTGCAAACGGCCTGCACCATAGCGAGAGGAAAACCGCGACGAAGCGATTCACTTTCGCGTTTGAGTTGATTCAGCAACGCGTGCGAGAGAAAGCGCCCCGGAATATCGCCCGGTACAACCGCTTCCCGTGTTGCCTCAATTGCCTCTTCAGCGAAGTGTTTTTTAAAATGGCGGGCAAGTTCCTCGGGAGATTTCAGCACAAGCACATCTTTCTCCGGGATTGTAGAAACCAGCTCATCTGCGGCTGGCTCAGAGATATCCTGATCAGTCTGCTCCACTTTATCTGCGTCATTTCCCCCTTCGCCTTCTGAATTCTCAGGCTCCGCTTCACCAGTTGACTGAACTTCAACGCCCAAGGCGTTTTCACCATCTACCGTTTTATCTTCCTGTTCCGCACCGTCTACCTCAGAAGTCCCCCCTGCCATTTCTTGAGGTTCGGTATCGCCAGAAACCTCTGCATCAGTCGATGATTCTTCGTCCACCGATTCGTCGCTCCCGCCTTCCTCCGGTTTGTCAGACTTCAAGCGGTACTGTCTTTGCTTGCTGACGCTTTCCTTCCATTTTTCGATAACCTCTTCGTCGCTCTGCATCTCGATGCGGGACTTGAAGCGTTCCAGGGACATGTTCGAAAACTTCTCTGCGTGAAGACGCATTACGTTCCGTTGATACTCGTGGTGATTCGGCGGCCCGAGCAGGGTTCCACTCATTCCGCAAACAGCTATCTGCGCGAAATTTCCGGAGGGAGCTCCGATATCGACTTCCTCCACATCATAATATTTATCCAGAGTATTTCCGGATAGAAGATGGGAAATGGCTTCCTCCCGGCTCAGCCAAAGGGAATGATCAGCCTTGCACCGATACAGGATCGCTCCCCCTTCATCAGTTTCAAAGCGTACCTGATATCGCTCGCGTTCTTTCAAAATCATCTTTGCGAGATCAGCCACAGGAAAAGCGCGAAGTGTCTCACGGATGTGCTTATTGAGTCCTTCGATCGCAGCGTCAGTCGGCTCAAACTTCACCTTCAGCCCCTTCACAGATTCAGGACGGCTCCGTTCACCCTGACCCCCGCCACCCCGCCGATCGCCACCCCGAAAGTCCCTCCTGCTATCGCCTCTCCTGTCGCCGCCTCTCCTGTCGCCGCCTCGCCGATCGCCACCCCGGAAATCTCTCCCGCTGCCACCTCGCCGTTCGCCACCTCGCCGGTCGCCACCTCGCCGGTCATTTCTTCCGTAACCTCCATCTCGACCACTGCGTCGGCCTCTGCCTCCGCCGTCCCGGTCACCCTTCTCATCGTCGAACCGCCTCCTCGTTTCTTTCGGCTTGTCAGATGCCGGTTTCTCCTGCGCCCAATCGGGCATCAGGTCTGCAGCAGAGAATTCAAGTGGCTTTTCTTCTTCACTCATCAGTCAGGAAAAGGGGACTGGCTCTTCAGGAGCCATTCTTAACACGGTAGCCTGCAGTTCACAGTTCTGCAGGCAGGAATTTGGTGACAGAAACTTCTTACGAAAGCGCGATTTTCAACGCCTCTTTCGACACTTCGACTGTTTTCTCCATCTCCTGCTCCCCATGAGCCAGCGAGATAAATCCAGCTTCGTAAAGAGACGGCGCAAAATACACACCGCGATCAAGCGCAGCCCAGAAGAACTTCCGAAAGGCTTCCGCATCGGTCTTTTTGACGTCGTCGACGTTAGTGATCTCCTCTTCCGAGAAAAAGAGGCAAAACATGGAACCTACCCGATTCAACGTCAGGTCCCTGCCGAGCTCGCGAAGAATGTCCCGCACTCCGTCCTCAAACTGCTGTCCGATCCGGTCCAGTCGTGACCAACCATCGAGGCGTTCCATTTCTTTCAACTGCGTAATGCCTGCCACCAGCGCGAGCGGATTGCCCGAAAGGGTTCCAGCCTGATACACCGGCCCGTCCGGCGCGAGATGATCCATGATCTCCGCCTTCCCACCAAATGCTCCAACGGGAAGTCCCCCTCCAATGACTTTTCCCATCGCAGTGAGATCCGGAGTGATTCCTTCCAGTTCCTGCACTCCTCCTTTCGCAAGACGAAACCCCGTCATCACTTCATCGAAAATCAAAACTGTTCCGTACTTTTCGGTGATCTCCCGGAGAAATTTCAGGTAACACTCCTTCGGAAAGACCAGACCGGCGTTCGCAGGGTAGGGCTCCAGAATAATTGCCGCAATCTCATCTCCCTGCTCCCGGAAAACCTCTTCTACCGCCTCGGGACGATTGAACGGAAGCGTAATGGTAAGGCTGGCCAAATCCTCCGGCACGCCGGCACTGTCCGGTTTCCCCAGCGTCAACGCCCCGCTGCCGGCAGCGACAAGCAAAGAGTCCACATGCCCATGGTAGCAGCCTTCAAATTTGATAATCTTATCCCGGCCCGTGTACCCGCGTGCGAGACGGATCGCCGTCATCGTCGCCTCCGTCCCGCTGTTCACCATCCGCACTTTCTCCACGGAAGGCACATAGTCCCGGATCATCCTTGCGATTTCCACTTCGTGTCGGTTCGGAATACCAAAGCTCAGACCTTCCTTGGCAGCGTGGCTTACCGCATCAATCACAGCAGACGGAGCATGCCCCAGAATCGCAGGTCCCCAGGTCCCGACATAGTCGACCAGCTCGTTCCCGTCCACATCCCAGATCCGGCTTCCGCGAGCCCTTTGCACAAAGAACGGTTCACCGTCCACACTTTTGAAAGCACGCACCGGTGAGTTGACTCCCCCGGGAATCACTTCTTTGGCGGCACGGAATAATTTGGATGAAAGATCGCGATTCGACATCGAAACAATGAATCGCCGACCCGCCCCCGCGTCAACAAACAGGTGGAGGAGGATTTCATCACCCTCTGCCCGAATTTTGTTTACGCCGGTAGTTTCATCCGTTTAGCTAGTCTTCCGTCCCGAAACACAAACAGCAAAGACGTCTGAATGAACGTCCACCATCTCGAATTATTCTACTTCGTTGCGAAGTTTGAAGGAATCACCGAGGCCGTCCGGAACATGCCTTACGGTATTCAACAGCCGGCCGTAAGCGGTCAAATCTCCAAGTTGGAAGGGTTTCTCGGTGTAAAACTTTTCCAACGACGGCCCTTCGCACTTACCCCGGCGGGTGAAGAACTCTACGATTTCATCTATCCATTCTTCTCGCGGCTCGACCAGATGACGGAAAGGCTGCGCGGTGAGGAAAGTCATCATCTCCGGCTGGCCGCCTCTGCCGCTGCACTCACCCACCATCTTCCGGAAGTGCTCCAGGCTCTCCGCTCCGAGTTTCCGGCATTGCGACTGACTCTTCGAGAGTTGCGAAATCCGGAGATCGAGACAGCTCTCCGCAAAATGGAAGCCGACGTTGCTGTGGCAATCCTGCACCGGAAATCAACACCCGGCCTGAAATCAGTAAAACTGATCGATATCCCCCTGGCAATCGCCGCCCCGGAATGCTCCCCCATCGAGAAATTCCGGGAGCTGACAACCGGCGCCTCCGGCGGTCAGATTCAGCATCCGCTGATCACCCTCCCCAGGATTGAGCCGGCCTCCCAGCTCTTTCAACAGGGACTGAATCAGCGCAATTTGCGGTGGGAGCCGTCGATGGAAGTTTCTGAACTCGGACTGATTCAAAACTATGTTGCGAAAGGCTTCGGATTCGGCATTGCTGTTGATATCCCCGGCGCAGCGTGGCCGGAAGGGGTGAAAAAAATCCGTCTTCCGAAAGATTTCCCTCCCCTTACCATTGGGGCACTCCACACCGGTGATCTCAAAGCAGTGGCCAAAAGATTTATCGATTTGGCCGGAGATCAGGCAAACAAGCTTCTCGAGGCTAAGAAAACAGCAACCAAAGGCGACAGCAAAAACCGAAAGTAAACGGATGCCCGAAGCTCTTCTCTTTGACTTTGACGGACTCATTCTCGATACCGAAGTGCCGGTTTTCGAGGCCTGGAGGGAAAATTATCTGGCTCACGGTCACGACCTTCCCCTGGAAACCTATGTTGGTTGCGTAGGCAGCGATTTCAACGGTTTCGATCCGAAAAGCCACCTCGACTCACTGGTCGACAGTCCCGTCGACTGGGAACATTGGGACAATAAAAGAGAGAAACGCGCGCTGGATCAAACCAACCAACTGGAACCTTTCCCCGGAGTTCTCGATTTACTGGACGAAGCCGCTTCTCTTGGAATCCCCTGTGTCGTGGCTTCCAGCTCACCCCGTTCGTGGGTCGAGGGACACCTCGCTCGACTCGACCTGCTGGATCGATTCGCAACGACCCGCTGCCTCGATGACGTTGCGCAACCCAAGCCGGCACCGGATCTGTTTCTCGCCGCTGCAGAAGCGGTCGGGATCTCCCCCCGTGATGCATTGGTCCTCGAAGATTCCCTCAATGGATTAAACGCCGCACGATCAGCCGAAATCGATTGCGTGATTGTCCCAAACCGGATCACAGGAAAACTCGACTTTCCCGGTGCGACCGCAGTTCTTGACTCACTCGAAGGAGTTACTCTGACTGATCTCTCCGCCCTTCGTCGGACCCGGAAGGCGTAACATCTCCACGCCGCCGTTCCAGCACTTCCCTTTCGCCCCGCAGCTGCTCGTGCAACTCACCAATTTGCCGCTGCAACTGACCAACCAGGGACCGCAGCTGCTGCACCTCTTTCTCCAGTTGCTCCGTTCGCCGGTGCTGAGCCTCCGGATTATTCCTTCGATTCATTTCAATCTGCAGCTTCTCGGCCTGCTCCCGGTAACGCTGCGCATCTTCACGCAATCCGGCACGTTCCAAATTCTCGGCCGCAGTGAGCAAATGATGAAGCCTGGGTTCCTCCCGGCGAACCTCGGGGTGGTCGCCCCTGGCCATTCCCCGGCCCTCATCGACAGGGGCACGTCGGTCCGCTGACGCGGCCCTGTCCCCGTCCCGTCGCATTTCCCGCTCCGGGTGCGGCCTGTCTCCATCTCTCCTGATTTCCCGCTCTGGCGACGGACGGCCTCTGTCTCCTCCGAATTCATTTTCCGGCGACGGACGATCGCCCTCACGGCGAGCCTCCCTCTCCGGGGAAGAACGATCTCCCTCACGTATCCCATCGCGTTCCGGCGCCGGACGAACATTTTCCCGTTGCCGCCCTCTTTCCGCTCTGTCATCAGCTGAAGAGGGAAACGTGAAAACCGCCACACCCGAAAATGCGATGATAGCGATAACGAATGAAACCGGTGATAGCGTCCGTGGATTTTGAATCATAACCAGCCTCTGTTTGATTTCTGACTTCTGATGAAACATCGGGGATATCATTGGAGTCCCCGGCACGGGGCAACGTTTCACCGCAAATCGCTCAACAACCTTGATTACCGTAGCGGGATAGACTGAACTGTCCTCCATGTTTCGCATTGCGAACCGGTCGCAAAGCAATTCCCTGTCTGACCGGAACTGCCTGACAACCAACCAGGCGACCGGATTGAACCAGTGCACAGTGGCGAGGAGAAATCCAAACCAGTTCCACCAAAGATCCTTTCTCCGCAGGTGAGCCAGTTCATGAAAGAACACCGCCCGGGCCTCGGCTGCGGAAAAAGTCTTTTCAAACCCGGAGGGAACAATCAGGACAGGCCGGAACAATCCGCAAAGCGCCGGTGAGGACAAGTACGGAAGAGAAACAAGTTTCACCTTTGTTCGGATCCGAAGCTCACGACAACAATCCCGCAACACCTGGTTCAACCAGGCTCCGGCAGGCTCACCGTGCTTTTTGATCAGACGGGAAAACTGAAGTTGCCGGACAAAAGCAACCAAAACGAAAAAACAAAAACCACCCAACCAGATTTCCAACCAGGGAACTCGGAAATCCCTTTTCAGCTGAGCATTCGTTTCAGGCACCTGCTCCGTTTCTAACGGAACAGCAAACTCCTGATCCAGCGGGGAAAAGTCGGAGCTTTCCGTCGTGGCTACCGACGAAGACTCCATCGGAGCCCTCAACTCCGGCAGCGCCGCGTAAATGCCCGCCCCGTCGGTCAATTCTTCCGGCATAGCAGATGAGAAAAAACTTCCCGGTCCAATTGCAGGGACAACCGGAAGCGCCAGTCGAACCAGAATCAGACCGCCAAAGACAACACTCAGCATCGGTGCCCGCCGCCTCATCAGGCCCACCGCAAGAAGAAAGACAGCCCCGATAAGAGCGCCCGCGACGGAGTTTTCCACCACCTGCGCAAACGCCAACTCAAGCCAATCCTTCATCTCAAAAATCCGCGAAGCCTATTCCCGGTTTTTCGCTCTCTCATCGAGACGGCCCACTTTGTACCACCAGAGAAATTCATCAAAGTTGAGCACATCGTCACGATCTTTATCAGCACGATCCACTGCCTTTCGCACTTCGCGCCGCCCTCTCGAGTTTTGCTTTCCTTCCATCATCGCCACGATTTCTTCATCCGTAACGGTACCACTGCGATCCTTGTCGTAGGTGACAAACACCTTTCCTTCTCTGGTATTCAGACCGTTTCCTTTCGCGGCAGCGCCTCCCGCTTCCGCCTTCTTCCCACCTCCGGCATCTCCCGGCCCGCGCTTCTCGCGATCTCCATCCCGCGGCCCGGGCTTTTCTGCCGGCGCTCCGGCATCCGGTTTTGCCCCCTCCCGATCAGCCGAGAAGGAAGGCGAAATCAGCGCCAGCACAGCCCACAGAGAGAGCGTGATGACAGAAGCGAATTTGGAATGTGTATTCATTGGTTCTTATTTTCGGGTTTTTTATTCGAGCGGTCTTCTTTTCCGCTTTCCAAAATCTGTCTCAGCTCCTCCAATTCTGCTTCGCTGAAGGATTCCTTTTCCACTAAATTGGCGAGAAAGGGAGCGAGCTCTCCTCCAAAAACATTCCCGAGAAAGGACCTGCTTGCCGCGTGTTCGCAATCCCCCTCAGAAACGGCAGCTGCATAGAGATATCCCCTGCCTGCCTTTTCATCTGCATCCCGCCGCGATAGCGCCCCCTTCCCGTGCAGCCGCCTGACCAGAGTCTGGATGGTCCGCGGTTTCCAGTCCGTAGTATCGGAGAGCCTCTCAATGACTTCTCCCACGGGGCACTCTCCGTTTTCCCAGAAAACACGCATCACGGTCCATTCAGCGTCGGAAATTTTCGGGAGGGATTCTGCCATCATTTCGGTAACGGATTACACTTGTAATCAACTATGCGATTACAAGTGTAATCCGTCAACACAAAATCAGTCGCCTTGATCTGAAACAACCCTGTTCACCCACCTATCCGACCCTGTTACCTGCTTTAAGTAACAGGGTTATACCAAGGCACGGGAAACGCCTCAGGAGTATTTGGGATCCTTACCCGGCTCGGTCTCAAAGAGGTATTCGATCTGACTCTCGGTGTGCGCGTGGATCACCTCACTTTCAAAGCGGCGATAATTCGGATCCTCGCGAAACATAGCGAGCTTGTCGCGGCTTTCAAAATCGGCCGAGATGAAAAATCCGTATTCGGGACTTTTATCGATGCAACGACCGGAACGGAAATTGTGTGCCTCGTTCACCCGGTGGAAACAGGTCCGGCTGATCCGAATCATTTCCTCGATTTCCTCCTCCGCCTTGTCCTTCGCGATGCGAAACAATGCGATGTAGTGAACCATAGCGGCGCAGAGGAAGTACGGGTGATAGGAACGGGAGCAACTGCTAGTTGCGCCACTCGAGAGCACCTTTTTTGAGTGCGTAGAGGTAGGCGACAAACAGAATCATTACGAAGCCGAACATCGACCAGAAGAAAACCGTCGCACCGGAGCTGATCTGTTCTTTGAAGACAACGGCCCAGGGGTAGAGAAATACCACTTCGATGTCAAAAAGCACGAAGAGCATCGCCACCAGATAAAATTTT
Organism: Verrucomicrobiales bacterium; assembly: GCA_022361255.1. Classification (GTDB taxonomy): domain Bacteria; phylum Verrucomicrobiota; class Verrucomicrobiia; order Verrucomicrobiales; family DEV007; genus Arctic95D-9. Next base: position 6,540 of record JAKSBG010000220.1, on the reverse strand, counting down.
ACGCTGAATCTCGCCTGGCCGTTCCCCACCGGATTCATTCCGCATTCGTAGGCGGATTCCTTGGTCTCATTGGAAAGCGCTCGCTTTCCGAGCAGGGCACTCGCAATCAGCGTGGCAACGGCAAATCCGGATGCAATCAGGATCTGAATAACAACGGGAATGTAATCGGGAAGCATGGCTAAAAAAATTCCGGTGTCCGGGATGAACCGGACACCGGAATGTAGTGAAATTACGGTTCCCGTCCAGACGATTTCGCTAAGACGGGAAGATTCGTGTTCCCAAAAATGTCACAGGGACTTTTTCAGGGCGGAACTTCAGGCGGGGCGTAACCGCCTGAAACAACGGCTAGCTGTTTGCTGCTGCTGCTGCGCTGGATGCTTCACCGATGTTGTCGAGTCCGCGGTACTCTTTACCGTTTTTCTCGACGAGACCACGAGTTACCAGATTCTGGAGTTTCTCGTAGGCTCTGAGACGAAGCATTTCCTCGCCGCCGCTAACAGCATTGCGAGCTTTCAAATTCTCATAAACAACCTCGAAAAGGTCATTAAATCCGAAGGTCTGCTTATCAGAAAGGACCGTTACCAGTTCATCTGTCACATGATCTGGGACCCGTCGTGAGAATCGTGTTCTGCGTGTGGTAGACATGACTTACAGTTTACCATATCTGAAGTCTAATGCCTACCGTTTTCTTTTTTGATTTCGCAAATTCTAAATATTCTCAAATTTGCGAGGCGGATAATGCATCAAAACCAAATTCAATAAGTGCCTCAGTAACAATTACTTTTAAGGAAGGTAAATCAACACCGGTAGCGATGGTCATCGTGCAGCAATGAATATATCCCGTGATCTCGCGCAGCGGGCGCCGTTCCTCTCCTGATCGGGAAAGCCACTCATCAAAGCCGACCATCGCTTCAACCCAATCTGACGAACTGTAGTCGGACTGGTCAATCGCCTCCAGGAGGAAAGAAAATTCCCGTTCCTCGCAGCGTTGGAGTAGGTCCGCGAATCGTTGTCGCAGGGACTCTTCCCCGCGCATCGTATCACGAACCAGCAACTCCACCGTCTGCCTGGCGTCGACCGGGCCGCTCATTTCATCTTCATCAGCTCGGAAGCCGGCCAGGGGGCGCGGACTTCCGTGGATTCGCGATACTTCTTCAGTGCCTCCGTCTTCACGGGCTTCGCTCCATTACCCCACGCATTGCGAACATAAGTCAGGATCGCCGCCAACTGTTCATCCGTAAACTCAGGATTGGTCCGCAGTCCGGGCATAAGGGGCTGGATCTCCGGAGCGGTATAGGTTTTGCCAAGAACCTCAATCGGCCCCGCAACCCCGTCCATGACAACAGCAATGAGACGCTTCTCTGAACCGAGAACCCACTCCGAACCCACAAGCGGCGGCGCAAGATACTGCTGCCCGTTCCCGTGAATCTGATGGCACCCCAGACAGATGCGCTGGTAGTGGAGCTCCCCTTCTTTAAACTGCTTCCGGTCTGCTTCAGTGAGGAGAAATGCTTCTTCCTTTCCGCTTCCCACTTTGAAAAGTTTTTCCAGCGAATTGACTGCTTTTGCATCGACTCCTCCCAGATTTTCAACACCTTCCAAAGATGCGATCTGCTTCACGGGCATGGGCTTAAACTTTTTGTCTTTCCCGCCCGAAATCATGCCGTCAGCCACCGCTTTGCGAACAGCTTCGGGGGTATCCTTCCCGGCTACTTTTGAAAGGAGCAAAGCGGCCTGATCAGAGCGTCGGGTCGAGACGATATTTCTGGCGAACGCACGGATCTCGGCCGGATCAGACAGTCCGGCAAACAGCCCGCTCAGTTCCGGTTTCTGATTTCTCTTCACCAGGGTCGCAATGAGAGGTTGCCGCAGCGGGTGCCCGACGGGCAGTTTTTGAAAGAGCGCAAACTCACGGCCGGAAGCGCCGCTCACGGCGAGGTCACGAGTAAGAGAATCGTCTTTTCCTTTCCCCTTCATGAGAGCGACAAGAGCCGGAACCGCTTTTTCCCCGAACAATCCGAGGCTGCCGGCAAGTTGACGACGGACAAGAAGAGAGTCGCTGTCACCCAGTCCTTCGAGAAGAGTAAGGACGGCAGGTGCCCGCTCTGTTTTCGCAAACGACTCCGAAGCCCGAATTGCTTCGGCCACCACCCGGGGATGACTATCGGAAAACGCAGTTGAAAGAGTCTCTTCGTCAAGCCCTCCCGAAAGGCCCTCCAGGGTCCACAGAGCATGAATCTTTGCGAGGTGATTGTCGCTGCTTTTGACCAGTTCCCGCAAGCCGGGGATCGCGGAATTGTCGCCACGCTCCACGATCATGCGCTGCGCAGTGTCACGCCACCATCCATTGGGATGACTGAGATGGGCGATCAGCGCGAGTGAGTTTTCCTCCTGCATTTTTGGAGCGGGAGACAGCTCTTTCCCACCAGTGTGCCGGACGCGATAGATGCGACCAAGGCCAATGGGTGTGTCGAGTTTTCGCTCCTCCACCTGTGCTCGGAGATAAGAAGTCATGTAGACCTGGTGCTGAATGATCCCGCGGTAGAAGTCGAGGAGATAGAGAGAGCCGTCCGGAGCGGTAAAGGCGTCGACCATGCGCGAGCGTTCGTCCGTCGAGGCAAGAAATTCCGATCCTTCGAGCGCACTCTTGACTTCACGGTAGCCGTCCTCCTTTTCGGTAAGAACCGCTCTTTTCACCAGATTTCCACCCGGCTCCGGAATGAAGAGATTTCCCCGGTATTTCTCCGGGAACTGGTCTCCGCGATAAAGAGCAAGCCCGGAAACGGCGGTTGGGTTGGCGAGATAACCCTCATCGGTAAGGGTTCCTTTCATATACCCCCGGTTTACCCCGGGAGTGATGCGGATGGGCCAGACTCTCTGGTCTTTGATCTTGGATTGAACCCCGGTCGAAAAGGAATAATCGGGATTCCGTTTCGTCACGCCGGGAGGAACTTCCTCGACCGTCACGAGGTTGGAATTTGTGTTGGTGAGCAGTCGGCCATAATTGTCCTGTGCAATCCCCCACTGTCCGCGGGACTCCGTTTTTTCTTTGATCCACTGACCATTCACCTTGCGGTAGCGGGTATCACATTTCGAGCTGTAGAGCCAGTTATCGAGGCCGTAGAGTAGCCCATTGGGCTTGTGCTCAGGATTCCCTCCGCTGGCGTAGTCCTCATCCACAACGGTAACGTTCCCCGCAGAAATGTTGCCCTTGTCATCGATTTTGATCTCCGCTTCGTAGAGTTGTTCGTTGTCGGCAAAAAGCAGAGTCTTGTCCGCATCCACCAACGCGACGGCCCGCGGAAGAAGATATTTTTCCAGAAAAACGGTGTGCTTATCCGCTTTCCCGTCACCGTCAGTGTCTTCGAGGACGGAGATTCGACCGTAGGTTTCCCCCTCTTTTTTCCCATCAATGTCAGGCATGTAGCCCTGCATTTCCGCGACCCAGATGCGACCGTTGCCGTCGAAAGCAATCGCGACAGGGTCATGAATCATCGGTTCAGCGGCGACGAGCTCGAGCTGAAAACCGTCTTCCAACTCGAAACTGTCGAGAGCCTTATCCACATTCACAACAGGAGCGTCGGGGATTTTCCAGTGCGCGGGGGGAGGGGTCATGACATGACCTTCCCGGTCACCGTTCTGGCTGAAAGCCAAAGAGCCCGTGAGAAGAAAAAGAGAAAGGAGAACTGCAGATTTTTTCATGAAAAAAAGTAAAATTGGTTACGGATAAAACCGGTCAACAGACTCACTCGGCAAGCGCTTCCCGGATGACACGGGCGACATCTTCCCCGAGCGCTTTTGATCCATCCGGAGTAAAATGGACGTCCGCTTTTTTCTGGATCGTATCCTGACGTTCGAGAGCAAAACTGTAGAGATCATGAGTCGGGATTTTTTCCGCATCCATAATTTCCGCGGCGATCTTGTTGTAGGCGACGGAATGCCCAACGACCCGGCCCCTCGCACCTTCGGGAACAGGCGTTGTATTTCGCCAGATCAATTTGGCACCGGTTTCCTGAAGCCGGTCAACGAGCTTCTGCAGATTGGCACGGTATTCATCCGGGGGAACCTGCTGATGGTTCTTCGGGTCATTGGGATCCTGGAGATTTTCCCCCTTGGGTCCGAGATATTTCAGATCGTGAAGGCCCCAGTTGAAATGAATCACATCCCACTCTTTTCCCTCCCCGCCGGTCGCCAGCCATGCCTCGATATTGCTCAGTCCCGATGTGGTGGGCCCGCAGTTTGCCCGGGGACGGTGCACATTCGCCTCTCCCTTCATCGCTTCGCGCACCGGCACAGTGTATCCAATCGAAATCGAATCGCCAATGAGAAGGACACGAGGGAGCCCGTCGACATCCTCCACCGGAGCCATCGCCGGATTCGGCTTTCGCTTTTTGGGAGATCCCTTTGCCTTTTGCTGCGCAGCCTTTGCCCCCTTTTCAGGTGCCGCCTGCAATACGACCGGAAACAAGCCTACCGTGACCGCCGTGAAAATAGAAAAAATGGTGAGTTTCGACATAGACCGGACTATCCTGCCGTGCTACGTCCATTTCAACCCGTCATCCTCTCCGCAATCAGGCGCGAATTGAATCGGTAATTGTATACCATGACCGCCCTTACCCCTGAATCTGAAATCGGCCGAAAACTGGCTGCATCAAAGATCCTGGCCGTTCTCGTTCTCGACGATATCGAGTCGGCAGTACCCGTCGCGGAAGCACTGCTTTCCGGTGGAGTTGATGCGATGGAACTAACCCTGCGAACACCGGCGGCCCTCAGCGCAGCGCGGAAAATCCGCGAAAACTGTCCCGACATGACCGTCGGGATCGGGACGATCCTCACGCCGGAACAGGCCGCCGAAGCCAAAGATGCCGGTGCTCACTTCGGGGTATCCCCCGGCATCAATCCGGAGGTCATGCAGAAAGCGGAAGACATCGCTCTGCCCTTCGGCCCGGGCGTCATGACTCCAACCGACATCGATAGGGCGATCCGGGAAGGGGCGCGATTGCTCAAATTTTTCCCTGCGGGATCGTCCGGTGGCCTGCCCCACTTGAAGAATATTGCCGCTCCCTTTGCCCACCTGGGGCTCGGCTTCATTCCGCTCGGGGGAGTAAATGTGCAAAACCTCGCAACTTATCTGGAAAGCGATCTCGTTACCGCAGTTGGCGGCAGCTGGCTTGCACCTCGCGATGCCATCAACAACCGGGACTGGAATCAAATCGAGGCGAATGCTCTCGAAGCAACAAAGATCGTTTCAAACTGAATAGTGATTTCGATACGGGGATCGCCACGCCTGCCGCCCCCTTGCGCGGCGGGGTGGAAGAATCCAGGTGACGCCACTCCCGTGCCTCACAACGGTTCGAAAAAAGCAAGGGAACCGAGACTCCTCAGCGCCTTTTCTTCTTCATCTTAACCTTGATTCTACTGCGCCCGATATCGACACCTCCTTCAGTAGAGGACGCGGAAAGAACCAGGTTCAACTTACCCTTCCTTTTCTTTTTCACTTTGCGCTTACCTTTGGTATCCACACGGAATGAATATCTCTCCAGTGGTCCCATATCTTTCAAATACCTCCCGGTAGAGACAGCTCCGGTCACGTTCGCGAAACCACCTGAAGTTTGGTAGTAACTGATTTTGAACTTCTTATTTCCCCGTGTCCCGCGAACAGAGATCGAATCAGTGAGCCCACCGTCATTCTGACCCTCGAAATACAGTCGGAATTTCTTCACCTTTTTCAGCTTCTTGTTTATGCGCTGCCCGGCTCCACTGGTATTGTAGATTCCATTCCCCCTCTGCCCTCCGGGACTCTTGCCGATTGTAAGATCTGGACGATAATTTGATAGCGGCACCACCTCAAGAAACACCTCATAAGCCCCGGTCCCGGCAGGTGCCTTCCCCAGAACGCCCAAAACCACATTACCGGCCTGAGAAATAATTGAAGAAGATCGAAAATTATTTCCCGCACCAGCATCGTCATCCGCATCAGGAGAATTCACTTCGGAACCGTCAGGTGCATACAGATAACCAATAGTATCCACACCGCCTGTCGAATACGCAATCACCTGCGACAAACCGTCAACGTAAACGCCAAAATAGTCGATATCATCAGGAGCTAGATCCGCCGCCTGACTTACGCCCCCTGTGACCATTGTAGGGTTTGAACGATCGTTACTGTCGTCACCGGGACCACCCCCTCCACTGCCAACCCCTCCAGCACTCTCCTGAGAAACATCCTCATCTCCGCTCACTCCCACATCCCCACCCAGTGCAGGGATAAGCGCTGCGAGTGTGTAGACCCCCGGGTCATCAGGGCACGAGAAGGCAATATTGCCACCGCTACTACCCTCAAGCGGATTGCGGTATGAATGAACAACATCACCCGGAGCAAGACTGGCACCCAAACTGGTGACATCGGGAAAGGTATAAAGGATCAAGGGAGTTCCCGAAACGAGACCGAATTCAGCGTAGTCCAGCCCCGACAAAGTCGCAAGAATGCCAGCTTCACCATTCCAGTGCGAGCCGTCTTCTGCCTGAAAAGCCGCAATG
>JAKSBG010000352.1 GCA_022361255.1 Verrucomicrobiales bacterium | reverse complement strand
GGCGGGGACTGATTCACCCGCCGGAGCCGTGTCCGTTATGCCGACGCCCAAGACGCCGCCTGCCGCCAGCGCCTTCACGCGGCCCGCCGCCGCGCAGTCGCTGCTCGGCTATTTCTACCCGATCCACTACAAGGCCGGGATAAAGGTGGAGGACGCGCTGCGCAACAAGGGCGCGCCGGACGAACTCAGCCGCCATCAGGTGGCCGTGCTGTGGCACATCCATTCGGCAGGCGAGGGCGGCACCACCATGCGGCGCAAGGACATCGAGCAGAGCCTGCGTGCCTGGTTCGAGATTTCCGGGGCCGCCATCACCAAGGCCATCCGGTCGATGGCCGCTGAGCCGCTGGCCCTGGTCACCCAGGAAGAAGACCCGCGCTCCGCCCGCGAAAAGATCGTCCGCCTCACGCCCAAGGGCGAAGCGCACATCGCCGCCATGATGCAGCGCGGCGTCGCTGTCATCCGCGAGATCATGGAACCGATGGACGAGACAACCATCCGTGAGGGGATCAAGTTCTTCCAGGCCATCACCGACTCAGTCGCCGACATGGAACGCGACGGGTAGGCCCAGTCTTCGAACCGCATCCCTCCGGCTTGACCGGAGGGCCCACTCGCATTCGCTGTTGGGCACGGGGGTGGCGGCCCTTGCTGTGCCGTGTCCGCGCATGCTGCGGTGGGCGGTCCTGAGAGTAGACCCTCCGGTCAAGCCGGAGGGATACGGAGAAGGGGAGGCAGTTCTAATGTCACCTCTCCCCTTGCGGGAGAGGTCGGTGCGTCAGCACCGGGTGAGGGGGTGGACATCTCCGCCATCAGAACCGTCAGAGATCAAACGCCGCCGCTGCCGCCCCCTCACCCTCCCACGGGCTTATGCCCGCGGGCCCCTCCCTCTCCCGCACTTTGTCCGCTTCCGGCGGACAAGCCGCCGAAAGGGGGAGAGGGGATCTTGGGTCGCGTGTATTGTGCCGATCTGCCGCGCTTGCACGAGGTGGGGCGGGCGCGCGATAGTGCGGGTGCCCACAGGAGTTGAGCCGATGACCCAGTACGAAAACCGTTTCCTTGATGACGTGGCCAAGCTGATGACCAGTGCCGCCGGTGCGGCGCAGGGCATGCGCAGCGAGGTGGAGACCG
>JAKSBG010000351.1 GCA_022361255.1 Verrucomicrobiales bacterium | reverse complement strand
GAGGTAGCGGTCGAGGCGCTCCATGATTTGATCGCGCTGGGATATCTCGCCATCAATCAGCAGGGAGTCCCCTTCTTTCGAAATCCAGATCAATGCCTCGACTTTCCCTTTCGCATTGCAAAGACAGGCCGGAACGGAGCGCTTCCCGTCTACTTTGGTGACGTCATTCGTTACCTGCCCGTTTAAATAGCGCACCCGATCCGATCCCGTAAGCCGGATCACTGCACGTTCAGACAGATTTACCCAGCGACCGCTCAACTCTTCCTCTGTTATTTTCATTTCAACTTTCCTGAATTACCCGCTCCCGACTTCTCCTGAAAACGTTTTGCAAGAACGGAGAAATCGAGTGCCCCGTTTTCCTTTTCTTTCTGCATTGTGCGAAACATCAGGCTCGCGGCAGTGGATAGAGCAGGAAGCTCCAGTCCGAGGCTCTTGCCGAGGCCGAGTCCATATTGCGCATCCTTGAACATATTCTTTAACGAAAAGTGAGGCTCGTAGTCCGATTCGATTACCGAAGCCAGCTTTGTTGCAATCAGATCCGATCGACAACCGTTCAGCTCCAGCGCATCGGATAGTTTTCGGGGTTCAATACCTGCTGCGTGAATCACGCCGTAAGCTTCCGCGAGAATCTCCATGGTTGTGCCCGATATCATATTGGTCGCTATCTTGAGGATGCTCGCCTCCCCAACCCGGCCACAATGATAGATATCGCGGGAGGACGTTTCAAAGATGGAGCGCGCCCGGTCCAACGCAGCAGTATCCCCTCCAACGTAATACGTGAGAGCCCCCTTTTCCGCAGCGACGCGACTTCCGGTAAACGGTGCATCGAGAAAGGAAGCTCCTGCATCTTTGGCAACCTGATAGGCATCCACCACGGACTGTGGATCAGCTGTGCAGCTGCAAAGAATCGTATGGCGTTTGGATAACTCCCCTTTCATCGAATCCATCACCTCGATGAGTGCCTCCCCGTCCGTGACAAAGAGCTGGATGATATCGGCCATCCGCGCAACCTCAGCCGGGGAACTGAGAAAATTCGGGACGGGCTTTGGACTGCGGCTCCAAACGTAGAGATGCCGGTCCGTATCACGCAACCGATCCGCAACGCGGCTCCCGATGATCCCGAGCCCTATCACCCCCACTCTTTCCTTGCCGTCCTTCTGCATTATATAATGGGGAAGCAAATCAGTGATTATGCAACGGGATTGATCAGCATATCAGTTTCCTTGAAAGATCAATCGTCACCGGGCAGATCTTCAGGGAAAAATTCGACGCCCGCCCTGTCATCCAGCCACCGCTGCAGAATCTCCACCGCGGCCGCTTGATCAATGATCGCCCGCGAATTTTTTTCGTTTCTCCCCGCATCATGTAGTTTCGCCATTGCATCACTTGTCGTATGGCGCTCATCCACCTCGTGCCATCGAATCCCCGGCGGAAGAGCGGCCCTCAGCTTTTCTCCAAAGGCGCGCACTTTCTCGACCGCCTTCCCCTCTTCACCGTTCATGTGCAAAGGAAGACCGATCACGAGATCCTCGATTTTGCGTTCATCTGACAAAGCAACAATCCTCTCAATCGCCCCGGCTTCATCCGCCGCCGCCACCGTTTCCACCGGGTGCGCCAGGAAACCAATCTCATCACTCGCCGCGACCCCGATCCGGGCCGTGCCATAGTCAATTCCCAGCGCGCGGACAAACTCAGCCATCCTTTTTATAAAAGGGAATCCGGCAAGGCATCGACCAGCTTCTTGATCTGATCGGCGTCATTGCGATTTGCGACGAGAATCGCATCCGGTGTTTTCACGACGATTAGGTCACTCACCCCGAGAAGGGCTATCGTCTCTTCGCCTTCGGCGGAAAAAACAATGTTGTTCGCCGCATCGACAGACAGAACGGTTCCCCGGGTCGCATTTCCGGATTCGTCCTGATTCAGGTATTTTGCGACAGAAGGCCAGCCTCCCACATCGTCCCAACCGACATCAGCTTCGATATTGAGAATCCGCTTCGCGTTTTCCATCAGCGCAAAATCGATCGATATTTTTTCCAACTGCGGAAATTCGTTTTCGACGACACCGGCAAAGTCATCCGCGTCACGCAGCTTTCCGATGAACTCATGCAGTTGCGGACAGTGTTCACCCAGCTCGCTCAAAAGGGTCGGAATCGACCAAATGAAGATCCCGGCGTTCCAGGAAAAATTTCCGCTGGCAAGATACTCCTCCGCCGTTTCCACGGAAGGCTTTTCCCGAAAACACTCCACTTCGTGAGCCACGATACCGCCGGACAGGTCCAGATCGTTCATCGCCGCGCCGCGCTCGATATAGCCGTAGCTTGGACAGGGCCAGTCCGGTTTGATTCCCAGTGTCACAATTGCCGACTCCCGATCTGCCGCCTCCGCCGCTGCTGTCAAAACCGTGCGAAACGCATCCTCTTTCACCACGAGCTGATCAGCCGGCAGGGCGATCATGACTGCCTCCGGATCCCGCGCCGCGATCCAACCGGCCGCGAGCGCAATGGCCGGTGCCGTATCCCGGCGCGCCGGTTCCGCCACAATATTTTCCTCCGGGAGTTCTGGAAGCACTGCGCGAATGCCTTCCACCTGTGCCTCATTGGTCAAAACGAGGACGCGCTCCCGCGGAACGAGGCCCTCAAGTCGATTCACCGCTTTCTCGATGAGAGTTTCTTCATCAAATAAATTCAGCAGCTGCTTGGGACGGACATTTCTACTGAGCGGCCAGAAGCGCGTGCCGCTTCCCCCGGCTAGAATCAGTGCGTAGATGGAATCAGAATCGGACATGGGAAAATCTTTCGTTGAATGAGCACCCGAACGGTCACCTGATAAAGGGAAAATCTGATGATCTTTTTGTGACGTGCCTGTTCCCCGACCAGTTCGCAATTTCCTGCATCTCCCTTCTGCACTTTGCCTCGATGCCCCGCTCGTGGCAGTCGGATGGGCCCTTCTTCTCGCAGTCGAGAAAGGCCCCGTCAGCCTACCTGGCACCGGCGCCCTGTTTTTCGCGGTCTGGGCCGTCTATCTGGCCGACCGGATTCGCGATTCGCGGAAGGGGTTCGGCTCACCTTTCGAGCCGGTTCGTCATCGCTTTGCCAGGCGACACCCGCGCATCTTGATCTTCCTCTTTTCCTTTGCCATTGCCGGGGGCCTCGCTGTTGCTTTGTCAGGACTGGAAAGACAAACCATTGTTGCGGGGGCAACTGTTGCCTTCGCTACCGCCCTCTATTTTTTCGTCTTTGGATGGGCCGACACAACGAAGCTCGCTCCGCGCCTCCCCGGAAAAGAAATGGTGATTGCCATCTGTTTCGCAACCGGAGTCAGCATCGGATCCGGCAGGAATGATCCACGCGAATGGATCTCCCCGGAAACCGCCGCGATGAGCCTGCTCTTTCTCGCCAACTGTCTCGTTATTTCCCGCGCCGAAGCGGATCGGGATCGCAGCTTTGATCCGAAAGCATTCTTTTCTCAAAACGAGAGATCATTCCTCTGGATTTCTGTTCCGCTTGCACTCTCTGCTTCGATCGGAGCATGGATCATGTTTGCATCCCGCCCCGGAGTCGGGACAGGCCTCGTTCTGTGCTCTGCAGCTACGTGGTGGATCAACAAATGGCCAACCGGGAAATCGGAATGGGTCCAGCCAGCCAGTGACGCAATTCTCCTTATCCCGTGGTTCATTGCTTTGGCCGCTTGCTTTGGCTGAACGATTTTTTTCGGAGGCGGGTGCCCTGGCGTATTCGATCCCGACAAATGACACATCGCTGTATCGAGTAAATTCCATTCGACACAGCAAACCCTGTTCGGTGGATGACTCAACAGGGTACCGTCCGTGATCCAACAGGGTTGCTCTCCCTGATTGCTACCCTATCAGCTTCCGAATCTCCGCGATCTCGCGCCGCCAGCCGGACTCGAGCGCACCCCAGTTTCCTGAAGCGAGCAAATTTTCGGCGCGGTCGAGAGACTGCTCCGCTTCTTCGAGGCTGCCGTCGTCCGCGTAGGCACGGGCGAGACAGATGTGATTGTGGGGAAAGCCGCCGTAGGACTGCACCGCTTTCTCCAGATTTTCCAACGCGAGCTCGATGTCACCGATTCCAGTGGGCCAGGGCGGCGCTTTTAAATAAAGCATCCCGATAGCGCGCAAAGGGCCACCCTGTTCCGTTCCCGGTGCGCCGAGAGCGCGTTTGAATTCCGCTTCCAGTTTCGGGAGCTTGCCCGCCGCCCCCAGTCCCTGTGCCTGCATCACCATTCCTGTGAGACTGGCGTGGTAGTAGGCGGCATCGGCGTGATTCGACTCCCCGTCAATGCCGGCGGCTTTCATCGAAGCAAGCCCCTCTTTTGCGACAGCGGCGGGACGGTCGATGCCGGTTTCCGTCTGCGCGAGGCGCAAGGCATGGCGCGCATGCTGCAGAGCAATCTTTGAATCCGTCGGCGCGGCATCGGCAGCTTCGCCGCTCAGAGCAAAAGCTTCCTGCAGGGATGTCTTTGAACTTCCCCAGTTCACTTTATCCTCTGCCTGCTTCGCCAGTTCCGTCGGAGTTTTTTTCTGCTCCACCGCAGGTTTCACAGGAGCTGATGCCCCGGCAGGCTTTGCGTTTTCCGGAACCGGCTTCGTCTTTTCCACCCGGGAGTTGGACGCGAGCTTCTCAAGCGGGGAGACAACTTTTTCCTCTGACTCGGGCACTGGCTCCGCAGCCGGCTCTATCGGAGAGGCAACGGGCGTCGCAGCAGGTGGCGCTTCCGCGACCGGGCCGTCCTTCGTCGCACAACCTGCAAGCAGGACCACAACGACGGCAGGAGAAAAAAGAAGAACACCGGAGTTACGACGGATCATACAACTGGATGAGAGACTGGATTTTTTCCTCCTCGATTTCCGCGAAACCGGCCACGCCGAAGCCCTTCGCCGCTTCGGCCCCCTCCGGTGTTTGAGAAAGAGTCAGCATCGCTTCTTTCAACGCATTGGCTTTTGCCGCCGTGGCATCGTTCGCAACCCGCATCAATCCCACGGAAGGGACCGGCCTGGACTCAAACACGACATCAAGCTCATCTGCCAGAGGCAACTCGGCGAGACCGTGGTATTGGGGAGCCGCCAGCAACACGGCATCAATGTCACCGGAAGTCAGCTTGCGAAGCGCCGAGAGCGGGCGCTCGGTCGCCTCCGCCGTCCAGAAACCGGACGGCACTTTTCCATTGAAAACCACCTTTTCCACAAACTGCGCTGATTCATGAAAAGGCGTGCCTACGACCGTCTTTCCTTCCAAGTCCGCGAGGGAAGAGAAGCTGCCTTTTTTCGAAACGAGGAAATACTGCTCCGGCTTTTCATTCGGCAAGACGACACGAAGCATTGGTTCGAGCTTCAGCTCCTCACGCGCCTGGAGAAAAAAACCGGTCGACCCGAGGATGAAGCTGTTTGGATTTTCGCGCAGAAAGGCGAGCGCCTTTTCCGTTTCATTGAAGTAGCTGCCTTTCAGATCCGCCTCAATTTTCCCGACAAAATCATCAATGACCCGCTGGCCGGAAGAACCGGGTTTGGGACCACCGGGAAACACGACAACGAGATGGTCTTCGGCGAAAAGGGATACCGATGCGAAGAGAAAGGCAACAGCGAGAGCAGATCCGGACCAACGGAGAAGGGGAAGAGCCGAAAAAATCATGAGGGGAACGGGGATCCCGGAGAAATACGGGAATCAGGAGGTGAGAAAAGATAAGGGATTTGCGCAAGGGAATCAAGAAGGGAGATGATCCCTCCCCTTCCGGACGAATCCGCCGGAACCCGCAACCGCGCCGTTCGACCAACGCGATTTCGATCCTTTTCTCAGCCTCCGGAATTGCAGATAGAGCGCTCCCTACTTTCCCCGTCGCCTCGCAAAGTTTGCGATGAGCTCTTCTTTCGTCACAAAGCCGTCGCCGTTTGAGTCGGCCTGATCAAACCGTGCGGCCATTTGTCCGGTTGCTTCGGCACGGGAGATTTTCCCATCCTCGTTCGAATCGAATCGGGAAAGAATGCGGGTCGGATCGGGGGTGCCGGATCCGGGGCGCCCTTTCATCCCCTTGCCTCCTTTTCCCTTCCCCTTCATGCCCCGGCCACCGCCGCTGCTGCGATTGTTAACCCGGCCGGCATCGCGATCAATCGCCCAGGCAACGGTAAAAGTCTGGGTTACCGCTTTGCACCAGCGGTTGTCGTCATCACACGCGAAATATTTTACAGTGAGATCGATCGGTTCATTTGATTCCCCCCGATTCACTTTGATCAGAAATTCACGGGGATCCGCGTCTGCCTCTGCCCGGGAAACCTTCTCTGCTTCAACCGTCTTCGGCTCAACCGCTATCCCCCCGGGTGCCCTGATTTCGAAACGAAGCGGAGCAGCAAGATTGTTCCAGTGCACCTTATGAATCGGGTCGAGGCGAAACGCGAGATGAAGCGACCCTTCCCCTCCGCTACTCAGATCACTTGCCGCCTCCGCACGCAATTTCAGATAGTGCGGATGCCCCCCTTTCACTTCATGCGCTGTCACCGTGAGAGGCTGCGCTCCGGACGGGCGCTCCACCCGGGGAACAATCCCGGTGGCTACTTTTGACTCCCTTTCGGCCTCCGTTTTCGAAACTTTTTCGAGATCAGAAACTCCGGTCAGGGTTTCGGCTTTGCCAACCAGTCCTTCAAGGTCTTCGCGCAACTGGTCCGGGTCGCTCCAGGCGCGGGCGATGATGACTTTGCCCTCAGGGGAAATGACAAATTCGGAATTATTGCGATCACCGAAGGCATGCTTTAGATCATTCGACATTGAGTCAGCGAGCCAGGGAATTTTCGTTCCAAGCTCACCCTTCGCATGGGCAATATGGGCGAGTCGTTCTTCCAGCGAAACGGGTTGAACAAACCCATCTTTCTCCGGATGAGCGAGCGATTTGTATACGTAAAAAATCGCTACATCCTTCGATTGATAATCCTGATAAACCGCCTCCAGACCGGGGACGTTGCGCAGAAACGGGGGTCACGTCAGACAACCGAAAACGATCACCCCATGCTTGCCTTTGAGTCGCTGCTGAAGGGAAAATTCCTCACCCGACTCATCGTGAGCGACAACGTCAGGTAACTCCTGTCCCTGTAAAGGCAGGGGCCCCGAATCTTTCGCTTTCCCCGGTCCCTGAGCGTGGGATACCTCCGACAGAAAGCTGCCAAGCAGGAAGCAAAAAAGAACTTTCTTCATGGGAAGGTAAACTCCGCGCCACCGACCGGGTTGCAGAGAATCAGCTCAGAAAGTGTCCCGCCATTTTTTTCGTTCGGCGACCAGTAGCTCCACCATCTCCGGCCGTTCTTTCGCCAGATCAGTCGTCTCCCCCCTGTCCGTGGCGAGATCATACAGTTGCCAGGGCTGGTCCGGCTTCTCCCTGACGATCTTCCAATCTCCTTTTCGAAGAGCGGAATGCGACCGGTAGTCGAAGTAGAATGACTCATGCGGGGATGCGGACTCCCCCCGCAGCACCGGAAGGGGATTTTTCCCATCGTAGACAACCTCTGCGGGCAAACCCACGCCTGCCAGATCAGCGCAGGCGACCAGAATATCCGGCGACCAGAGCGGCTCATCAATCACACTGCCCTCCTTGATTTTCCCGGGCCAGCGCGCGAAGGCCGGGACCCGCAGGCCGCCCTCCCAGCAGGTCACCCCGCCGGAGCGGAGCGGCTCATTGATTCCCACATCGAGACCTTTCCGGTTCAGCCGGAACCCTCCGTTGTCCGACATAAAAAAGACAAACGTGTTCTCCGCTTCCCCCGTTTTTTCCGACGCTTCGAGCACACGGCCGATCGCTTTGTCGAGCGCGTAGACGACGGCGTCATATCGCTTCTTCGGATCGGTTTCCTCCGGAGACATTCCCGTTTCGCTGAATGCCCAGTCCGGCGCCTGCCATTCATCTGATTGCCCGGGAAGCTTGTTGCGTTTGTTGGGGAAATGAGGCGAGTTAAACGGCAAATACACAAACCAGGACGCGACGTCCGGGCTTTTCCGTCGGATGAAATCAATCGCTGCATCGGCAAAAAGGTCGGAGGCATATTCACCGTCCCGAATGATCGGCTCGATGCCGTGAAAGAGATCGCGCTTCCCGTTGTAGCGATGGTGATAGTAATCGACATTCCCCGAAGCGTGCCCGAGAAATTCATCGAAGCCCCGCTCGGTCGGACGGGATCCCTCCGCGAATCCGATGTTCCATTTTCCAAAGCATCCAGTCGCATAGGGGGAATTCGCTCCTTTCAAAATTCCGGGAATGAGAATTTCCTTCTGATTCAATCCGACGCCGTAATTTCCCTCGATTCCTCCAAGCTGATTCTTAAGCCCATGCCTTTCCGGAATACGTCCGGTCAGGAGGCAGGCCCGCGAAACCGTGCAAGTTGGCGAGGCGGTGTAGAATTGCGTGAGACGGGCTCCCTCCGAGGCGAGGCGATCCAGATTCGGCGTTTGAATCGGACTTTCGGACCGGTAGCTCTGCAAATCCCCGTATCCGAGATTATCACAGGTGATGAGAAGAATATTCGGACGCTCTGAGCTTGGAGCAAAACACGGCAGAACGAGCAGAACCACCGCTATAGAAATGAATCGCATGAGAAGAATCCTCTCACGCAGGGGGCGCTCCATCCATCCCCTGATCGTGGCGGGAAGCAGTTCCCGAAAACGCAAAAAACCCCGCCTTTCGGCAGGGTTTTTGGAAAATGGTATGACCCCAAACAGGGTCAAGTCAGGGAGGCAACCCTGTCAGATCATCGACCGAACAGGGTCAGGTCCGAAACCGATTAGGCGGAGAGACCGTTCACCTTCTGAGCGACACGGCCCTTAATGCGGCTTGCGGTGTTTTTGTGCATCGCACCGCGCTTGGCAGCCTTGTCAGCAGCAGAAGCAAACTCGTTGTATGCTTTTTGCGCGGCAGCAGAATCCCCTGCTTCAACCGCTTCGAGAGCTACACGACGGGAAGCCTTCACACGATCCTTGAGGATGCGGTTACGAGCGGTGGCCGTTCTGGTCTGGCGGACGCGCTTGAGTGCTGATCTGGAGTTTGCCATGAGAAGTTGTCTGTTCTTTGTGAACCCTTGTTGAAGGGGCGCGGAACATACGCGTTTTTACTCAGCCGTCAAGGCCGAGTTCTGACGGTTCGGCTAGCATAATGTATTCCCTCTCGTAGCCGGCCTCGGAAAGAACGTCGACTCCAGTGCGGAAATTGCCCACTTCATTCCAAACCGGCATTGTTGCGGTCGGTTCGACGGCTTGAAAAACCATTGGCGGCGAAACCGGATCCATTACCGGCATGGCCTGAATCGGCTCGCCCATTTCCTGCCCTTTTTTCTCATCACGCCAGAGGCCTTTTCTCACGACGAAGACTTTCGATCCCTCACCGACTTTGCTGTAGAGATCGATGACGTCGCGCGACTTCATTCGCACGCAACCGTAACTCGCGGGCTTTCCGATGTCACGCTCGGCCGCCGTTCCGTGAATATAGATACAACGGGAGTAGGTGTTTTTATTTTTCGGCTCCAACCCGTTCAGCCAGAGGATACGGGAAACGATGGGATCACGCCCCGGAGAATTTGGTTTCACCACCTCGCCGGTCCACTTCCGGCTCTTGAAAACAGCGCCGGCAGGCTTTCCTCCGCCGATTTTCTCCGCCACCTCCATCTTACCGAGAGGAGTACGGTAGCTTCCCTTCTCATTGCCGAGGCCGAATTTCGACGTCGAGATAGGATAGGTTTTTACGAGAGCGCCTTTGCGATACAACGCCATTTTCTGCTGCGGCACGGAGACTTCCATGACGTGCTGATCGTCGCGTTTCGCACTGGTCTGAACAGCGCAGTTCGTGGTGAATAAGGAGAGGGTGAGCAAGGTAGCACACCCGGCCAGCCGGATCTGTTTATTTACACTCATTTCGGGTTTCGCAGGTTATGAACGTGGGTTCGGGGTTCTGTATTAGAACTCCGCTGCGTTTCCCGGTTTGTTGATTTTCCAGTGAGTGAGTGGCTGGACTGAGAAAATTCTCAGGTATAATATCAATCTAACTTAACAAATTACAAATTTCTAGCATAATTTTCTGTGAGATTTATCTTTCGACCGTCTTTGAAATAAGTCTGATATACCGGCTGCGACCACGCACCCGATGAGGTCTTTCTCACGATCAGGCCCGATTCGCCTTTTTCCCTCACCATGACCCGCTTTCTCTTTTCCTGCCTACTCCCTGTCGTTTGCCTGGCATGTGTGGGAACCCTCCCCGTTCAGGCCCAGGAGATTCCCGATGAATTGCTGGAGGACGAGCATGTGCGCGAGGAATTCGGCGTCAACAAATTCACCACTCCGTCGATTCGAAAGATCTTTAAGGATCTCGAAACGTTGCGTCCCCTTCCCTACGATGAACTGAAGCGTCCCATGCCGGAGGAAACGCCGCAGGACCGGACCGAGCTGGCTCTCGCCGTCGGCCTGCTACTCGCGGATGGATTTTTCGCTGTTGAAGCAGAGAAAGTGTTCGACCTCGAACCCGTCGGTCGTTCCCTGCTCAACCACGCAAAAGTGCTCGGATCCGGCACCCGCATTTCCAGCCACATGAAAAGCATGCTGGAGAAAGGAGCAAGCCGCGAGTGGGACGAGCTGAAGCTCGAGCTCGCCCGAACCCAGAAAGACGTGGAAAAAGAAATGGTCCTGATCCGGGACGTCGATGCCGCCAACCTCATCAGCCTCGGCGGGTGGTTGCGGGCATTTGAAATCGGCTGCGCCGCCTCTTTGAACCCCTACGATCCGGAAAAAGCTTCAACCCTCGCACGTCCCGAGGTCGTGGAATATTTCGTTTTGAACCTGGAAACCCTCCCCCCGGCGATCCAGAAAAACAAAACCGTCGAGCGAATCCGCAAGGACCTCGAAGTGATCCAGAAAAAAGTCGATCTACCGGAACAGGAAATCCTGAGCGAAGAAGAGGTGCAGGAGCTGCGAACGATGGTCGAAGACCTCGTCGACATCACCTACGGCTCCGAGCGGCTCATCGTTTCCAACGTAGGGGAATCGAAACCCGCCGAAACCGGAGACAAACCGGTGACCGTGAAACCTGCCGCAACCGGTGGGGTGATTTCCGGCGAAGTGCCGGAGTGATTGATTTTCTTCGGGGTAGTCGGAGAGACCGGGGGGACAGGTGCTCCGCCTGCCGCTCTGGTGAGCACCTGCATCTCTCACGGATTCTCTATCCGATATTTTTCGTTTTTTGATACCGCTCGAAGACCTCTTTGACTCGTGCCAATTTTCGCGGCAATGCCATATCAACCGGTAGCTCACCGCATGTTTCCGCGATTCGATGTGACCGCTTGATGAAGCTTTGTGCAACGGCGTCTCCTCAAGGAAATCAAGAGCATTCACATTCGCGCCAGCAGATACTAGAGAACGCACCACTTCTGAATGCCCCAATTGTGCTGCCGCGTGCAAAGGCGTATCGCTGTCGTCGACGCCATTGGGATTGGCTCCATTGTTGAGAAGCCAATCGACAATCTCCCGGTAGTTTTCCGTAGCAAAAAAATGCAGAGCCGACTCGGAATCACCGTATACAGGATGATCAATCAG
Organism: Verrucomicrobiales bacterium; assembly: GCA_022361255.1. Classification (GTDB taxonomy): domain Bacteria; phylum Verrucomicrobiota; class Verrucomicrobiia; order Verrucomicrobiales; family DEV007; genus Arctic95D-9. Next base: position 24,326 of record JAKSBG010000351.1, on the reverse strand, counting down.
CCAGTGATTCAAACGCAGACACTCTTCCGCCTTCGCCAAATTCGATGACAGTGCATAGCGAAACTCGTATGCCAATTCTTGCTTGCTCGGATTCTTCGGCATGCAATCAGAAAGAATATCTACCCCTCATCCCCCAGCAAATACTTCGCGGCCTGCTCGACATCTTTGTCACCACGCCCTGACAGGTTCACAACGATGATCTGATCGCTGCTCATTTCCGGGGCAATCTTCCGCACGTGGGCAAGCGCATGAGAACTTTCCAGAGCGGGAATAATGCCTTCGGTCTCCGCAATTTCACGGAAAGCGGCGAGGGCTTCGTCGTCGGTGGCGTAGGTGTAATCGACACGACCTTCGCTTTGGAGAAAGGCGTGCTCGGGGCCGACCGCCGCGTAGTCGAGTCCTGCGGAAACGGAGTGCGTCAGCTCAATTTGGCCGTCTTCGTCAGCGAGCAACCAGGTTTTTGTTCCCTGGAGAACGCCGAGCTTCCCACCCTGGAAACGGGCTGCATGCTCGCCGTGACGAATGCCGTGACCTCCGGCCTCAACTCCGACCATTTTCACGTCTTCGTCGCCGAGAAACGGATGAAACAAACCGATCGCATTGCTGCCGCCGCCGACACAGGCGACGAGAATGTCGGGAAGCTGCTCCTCGCGCTCCAGAATCTGGCGGCGCGCTTCTTCTCCAATCACTTTGTGAAAATCGCGGACCATCATCGGATACGGATGCGGCCCCAGCGCACTTCCCAGAATGTAGTGGGTGGAGCGAACATTCGTCACCCAGTCCCGCAATGCCTCATTCACGGCTTCCTTGAGCGTTTTCTGCCCTGCTTCCACACCCCGCACTTCCGCGCCGAGGAGACGCATCCGGACCACATTCAGGTGCTGACGCTCCATATCGACCGCGCCCATATAAACAATGCACTCCATCCCGAACCGGGCCGCCACCGTTGCCGTCGCGACCCCGTGCTGTCCGGCGCCCGTCTCGGCAATGATACGCTTTTTCCCCAGTCGCTTCGCGAGAAGAATCTGGCCCAATGCGTTGTTGATCTTGTGCGCACCGGTGTGCAGCAAGTCCTCACGTTTCAGATAAATTTTGGCCCCGCCGAGCTTTTCGGTCCATCGCTCTGCGAAATACAGAGGCGTTTCGCGTCCACAGAATTCGGCGAGAAGTCGATCCAGCTCCGCGCGGAATGCCGGATCCACCTTCGCGGCTTCGTATTCTGCCGTAAGTTCGTCGAGTGCCGCAACGAGCGTTTCGGGGACGAAACGTCCGCCGAAAGTGCCGAAGTGACCGCTTTGATCGGGAAGAGTGTCGGGGATGGTAGCCGTGCTCATTGTTGCAGGAAGATTACGACAGGAATCAAGAAATGCGATACCTGCTGGAAAAAAACCTGACGCGTGTATATTCGCCCCGTCAGAGGCCGTAGAGTGTCGGCGGGTGAACTCCGCCAGGGCCGGAAGGCAGCAACGGTAACTCGTCCGTCATTGCTGCGGTTCTCTGGCACTTATTCTCCCTGTTGATTAAATGGGGCAGGCTTTCGAACGCTCTTCCCTGAAAGCTGACCTACCTGCGGAGATAACGCCTCAGCTCGAAATCGTCATCCCGGTGCAGGATTTCCGCGATTTCGAAGTCATCCTCAAACTCGAACAGCGTCGTATCACCCTCGTAGGGGTGAAACACGTAGCTCATCAGTACTTCGTCGCATCGGGGAATCATTTCGCGGTAGATCTGTCCTCCGCCGATCACGAAAACGGTTTCCTCATTTTGTAGAAGATCGAGGGCAGCATCGCAGCTTTCGACCAGTTCAAAGCCTTCCGGTGCTTCACCAAGGCTGCGGGAAATGGCAATATTTCTCCGCTTCGGCAAGGGGCGTCCCAGCGATTCCATCGTAATACGCCCCATGACAATGGGGTTCCCGAGGGTGAGTTTTTTGAACCATTTCAAATCCTCTGGCAGCCGCCAGGGGAGGTCGCCGTCTTTTCCGATGACGCGGTTCGATGCCATTGCGACGATGGCTTTGAGGACGGGCCTGCTCATACCATTCAAACGGCTATGGGAGCCTTGATCGTGGGGTGCGGATCGTAACCGACCAATTCAAAATCCTCGAAGACGAACCCATCGATCTCTTTCACATCCGGGTTGATCTTCATTTGCGGAAGAGGACGGGGATCGCGACTCAACTGGAGTTTTGCCTGGTCGAGGTGGTTTTGGTAGAGATGAAGATCTCCGAAGGTGTGAACAAAGTCGCCCGGCTTCAGGCCGCAGACCTGGGCCATCATCATGCAGAGAAGGGCGTAGGAAGCGATGTTAAACGGCACTCCGAGAAAAAGATCGGCGCTGCGCTGGTAGAGCTGACAGCTCAGTTCGCCCCGTGAGGTATCGACGTAGAATTGAAAAAGCGAGTGGCAAGGCGGCAGAGCCATTTCCTCGACATCGGCGGGATTCCAGGCGCTGACGATGTGACGACGGCTCGTTGGATTGTTCCGGATGGAATCCACGACGCGGGCGATCTGATCAATGGTTTCCCCCTTGTCCCCGACCTCCCAGGAGCGCCATTGCTTTCCGTAGACCGGTCCGAGATTCCCGTCTTCGTCGGCCCATTCGTCCCAGATGGTGACTTTGTTATCCTTGAGATACTGGATATTCGTATCGCCTTTCAAAAACCAGAGCAGCTCGTGAATGATGGAGCGCAAATGCAGCTTCTTTGTAGTAAGACAGGGGAAATTCTCCCGCAAATCAAACCGCGCCTGCGCACCGAAGACCCCGATTGTCCCCACTCCGGTCCGGTCTCCCCGCGGAGTGCCGTTCGTGAGGACGTGGTCGAGCAGGTCGAGGTAGGTTTTCATGGTGCGGGGTGGAGAGAATGAACGAAAAGAGAGGTGGATGGCAAGTAGACATCGTGAACGAAGGAGAACGCCCTGCAACCCTTTTCGCTGGCATGCTGTCGCTCTCTGGTCTTACAGTTCCGGCATGACAGCACGTCAGTATTTTTTCTCCGGCCGGGTGCAGGGGGTCGGTTTTCGATATGCAACCAAGCAGCTCGCGAAGGGATTCGATGTCCTTGGGTGGGTGCGCAACCTCGATGACGGGCGGGTCGAGCTGCAAATCATGGGTGACGAGGAGGAACTGGATGAATTTATTCAGGAGATGCACGACAGTCCGCTCGGTCACCATATTCAGGAACAGGAAGAGCGCACCGTGCCGCTTTTGGAAGATGTTAGAGGGTTTTCGATCCGAGACTAAGAAATGAGTGAAAACGCAGTCGAAGTAAACAATCTCACGAAGGTTTTCCGGACCGGGATCGGCAATCAGTATGTCGTCGCAGTCGACAATCTTTCTTTTCACGTGAAGGCCGGAGAGGTCTACGGGCTGATCGGGCCGAATGGCTCTGGCAAATCGACGACAATGAAAGTCGTGCTCGGGCTCATGGCCGCGAGCAAGGGCGAGGCAAAGGTTTTTGGACTCGACAGCGGAGACATTCGGGCGAGGAACGAGACGGGATTTGTGCCGGAGAACCCCTATTTCTACAAACATCTCACCGGAGCGGAAACGCTGAAGTTTTACGGAAAACTCTGCGGGATGCGGGGGAAAGCTCTCAAGTCACGCGTCGAGGAACTTCTCGAACTGGTCGGACTTGAAAACGCAGCAAAGCGCCGGCTGGGAGGCTATTCCAAAGGAATGCTGCAACGCATTGGTCTCGCCCAGAGCCTGGTGCAGAATCCGCGTCTTGTCATTCTCGACGAACCGACTGCAGGGGTCGACCCGGTTGGCTCGCGCGAGATTCGCGATCTGATTTTGAAACTGAAAGACGAGGGGTACACGGTTTTTCTCTGCTCTCATTTGCTGGAACAGGTGCAGGAGGTTTGCGACCGCGTCGGAATCATTTTTGAAGGCCGGATGCGGCGGGAGGGCCCTCTTGAGGAACTCATCAAAATCGAAACGCAGACGGCAATGACGCTGGAAAATGCATCGCCGGAGTTGCTGGAAAAAATTGCGGACCTGATTGCTGCGGATGACTCCGCTTCCATAATCGAGACGGGACATCCCAAAACGACACTGGAGCGGCTTTTCATCCAGATTGCCGGAAAGCGCAGCAAAGAATCAAAACCGGCCGACGAAAAGGAGGCATCATGAGCGACGAAGCGATCACACCAAGAGCACCGGGAAAGAAGGTGCCGTTTTTCTCCCTCACCCGCGTCTGGACGATCGCCACGAGCACGGTGACGCAGCTGGTGCGAATGAAGACCTTCTACTTCCTGCTGGCCTTTGCCCTGCTGCTTCTGCTCGTGGGAAATGTCAGCTTCGCCTCGTCACCGGCGCAGGCTTTGTCGACTTTGAAGAAGGTCTCCTTTGGCGCAATCGACCTGTTTGCCTGGCTCTTTGCCATTGTCGCCACCGCGCTGCTCATTCCCCGCGATATCGAGGACCGGACGCTCTACACGATCCTCTCGAAACCGGTTCGCCGCGGGGAATACCTGCTCGGAAAACTCGCAGGAGTTCTCGTCGTGATCGGGGTGTCGCTGCTTGTGATGTTTGTAATCTGCTCGGTCATGATCATCTGGAAACAAGCGGGATATATGGCTGACGAACAGGCTGGCGGCGGAAGACCTGAAGACATCCAGGCCGCGCTGTCCCTCATTTCCAAAAACGGGTTTCGCATCGAGTTGCTGGCAGCGGTCTATGGATCCTTTCTCAAGGCATCCGTCGTCGCGGCCGTCACGATTCTGCTTTCCACCTTCGCTTCGAGTTCGCTTTTCACCATTATCATCAGCATTCTCGTTTTCCTCGTCGGTCACGCGCACTCGATGGCGACCGACTACTGGCTCCGCGAAACGGACAGCAGCATGGCAGTGCAGATGCTGCTCAAGGTATTCAAAATTATCATCCCGAATTTCCAGCTCTTTTCCTTCAGTGAAGGAATTGTCGCGGGAGCGGCTGTCGCACCGGCGGTGCTCGCTCAGATGACCGGGCTCACTGCGGGATACCTCGTCGTTTTTCTTTTTCTTTCGCTCATTACTTTCGTCGACAAGGAGTTTTAGATTGTGAAAACGCTGTTCCGGAAAATCCCGAAGTGGATTCTGATTCTGATCGGTCTCGCGATCTTCGGGGTGTTTCGTGCACCCGTTGAGGATGATCTCAGGACAAATCTCGTCAGCGATGGAATTCTTCTCCCTCCGCCGGCGAAAGACGCGCTCGGACAGTTGAATCAGTCAGCTCTCATGGGGACTCTCGGGGGACTGCGAACCCTCGTTAGTTCCTATCTCGTGTTGGAGGCGTTTGACCATTTTTCTCTGAAAGAATGGGAGGAGCTTCGCTCGGATTACAAGGTGATCACCACGCTCGAGCCTCGAGACGAAAATCACTGGCGAGACGTCGTCTGGCATATCGGAATCAACGCGACCGCCAACATGGAGGTCGACGAATCGATCCCCCAGTTCGAAAGAATGCGTCGATTCAACGAGTACGCTGTAGCAGCTGTGGAGCTGGCCGAAGAGGGGCTGGAGCAGAATCCGGATTCCGCAGTTATTCGCCTGCAGCTCGCCGAAGTGTATCGGGGAAAGCTGAATGATCCCTGTGAAACGGCACGCGTCTACGGGGAAATGATCGGCCTGCGGGATTCCCCCGGCTACGTGGAGCGCTTTCACGGATACTTTCTGGCAGCCTGCCCGGGAAAGGAACGCGAAGCGTATGAGCATCTCATCAAGCTCTATCGGGAGAGTGAAAACAATCACGTCGCGAGCCTCATCATCAATATCAAGGATCTCGAAAAGAAACTCGGAATCCCTTTTGCACTGAGAATCCCTGAGGATTATCCGCCGCTACCGGGTAGGGCGAAAGGAGCATCGAAGCAGGAAAATACCGATGGCATTCCCGACTTCACCGAGCCTCCCGGAAAATAGGGTCAGTATCGACTCGGGTAGAGTCCACTTTTGCAGCCGCGAATCGCGGAAAAAGCATCGCTTTTGAGCTATTTGGGTCCGAAGACATTTGCGCCATAATGTCTGGTTTCCATTGCGTTGCAAAATGAAACATCTATGGTTAGTTCCGAGGTTTCTTTTTCAGCCCCGACCATCCCATTTCGAACCCTCCATGAAATACGCCATTTTCGGAGATATCCATGCCAACCTCGAAGCATTCGAGGCCGTGCTGGAGGATGCCGGTAACAAGGGCTGCACTGACCACGTTTGTGTCGGCGACATTGTCGGCTACGCATCCGATCCGAATGAATGCCTCGCCAAAGTTCGCGAGCTGAATTGCCCTGTCGTAAAAGGGAATCACGATGAGGAGGCCATTCTCGACACTTCCCTCGAAGGGCTTAACCCGCTTGCCCGTCACGCCATGGAATGGACGCGGCAGCAACTCAACGAGGACGAGCGGGAATACCTCGGCAGCCTCAAGCTCGTTCGCCAGGTGCGCGACTTTACCATCGTCCACGCAACACTCGATACACCGGGTGGCTGGACCTATGTGACGAACAAGTTCGATGCGATGGCAAGCTTCAGCTACCAGTTCACCCAGCTTTGCTTCTACGGGCATACCCATACTCCCCGGATCTATGTAAAAGGTGACGGGGTTTTCCCGATCGAAGAAACCAGCGTTCACCTGGAGATGGGGAAAAAGTATTTCATCAACGTGGGAAGTGCCGGCCAACCCCGTGACGGCGACTGGCGCGCGTCCTACGCGATTTACGATGTCGAAAATCAGGAGGTGTCGATTCAGCGCCTCGAATACGACATTCAGAAAACGCAGGACAAGATCATCGACGCGGGTCTTCCCGAGATGCTCGCCCACCGGCTCTCACTCGGAAAATAGCGTGAACCTGATCGGCAACGAGCGAATTCTGGTGCTCAAACCGAGTTCTCTCGGAGACATTGTGCACGCCCTGCCTGCCGTAAATTCAATTCACCGCGCTTTTCCCGAAGTCCGGATCGACTGGCTCGCGAATACGGAATGGTGCCCGCTTCTGGAAGGAAGCCCGATTCTGGATCGGGTCATACCTTTTCCCCGCCGCGACTTTCGTGGTTTGTCAGGATTGTTCGCAGCAAAGAAGTGGGCAGCCGGGGAACTGAGGAAAAACTCCTACGATCTCGCTATCGATTTTCAGGGGCTGCTACGAAGCGCGTTGCTGGCGAAACTTTCCAAAGCGAAGGCGATTCACGGTTTCTCCAATGCGCGTGAGGGAGCGCACATGCTATACGGTTCCGCCATTTGCGTGCAGGACTGGGAAAGGAAGCACGCCGTCGAACGAAATTGCGAGCTCGTTCAAATGCTCGGGATCGAGACCATACCGATAGAGTTTCCCCTTCCCCGGGGAGACTCGGTCTCCGTGCCGGATTCGCATGAGGACGGCGCTGTTCTACTGCACCCTTTTTCCCGCGGGACTGGAAAATCGCTTTCTGTCAAAGAGGTCACGGAGCTGTGCCGGAACTTGCAGCCTCATCCCGTCATCCTCGTGGGAAGGGCCGAGCTTCCTCCGGGAACGGTCTGGCCCGAAAACGTTGTCGATCTGCTGAATCAAACCTCGCTTCCCCAGCTGATTCACTTGCTTCGCCGTGCTGCCTGGACAGTCAGTGTCGACAGCGGCCCCATGCATCTTGCCGCAGCAGTGAGTGATCGTGTGTTGTCCATCCATACCTGGTCGAATCCTGCCACCGTTGGACCGTGGTGCCCCGAGGCGTATGCCTGGCGCGAGGGAAAAACCCTATCCATTCGCGAATGTCGATCCGCAGGTTTTCAAGAACGCCGTGATCTCAAAAAACACTTCGCCAATAGCGCGCGCCTGCTCGATCCGTCAGATGTCGAGACCATCGCCGATTTCACGAAAGAAAGACTCACTGCATGAAACAGGTCGAAATTTTCACCGACGGGTCCTCCCGTGGCAATCCCGGACCGGGCGGTTACGGCACTGTGATTCGTTACGGGCAGCACACCCGCGAGTTGGCTCGGGGGTTCCGGGAAACGACCAACAACCGCATGGAAATTCTTGCTGCCGTGGCCGGGTTGGAAGTCCTGAAAGAACCCTGTGAAGTGACCGTTTACTCCGATTCCCGCTATCTGGTTGATGCGCAAACCAAAGGCTGGGTCGACGGATGGAAAAAGCGGGGCTGGCGAAAGAAAGACAAGTCCGCCGTGAAAAATGTCGATCTCTGGCAACGACTTGAGGAAGCCGCAAACGGACACACGATCCACTGGCAGTGGGTCAAAGGCCACGCCGGCCACGAGATGAACGAACGCTGCGACGAACTCGCCACCTCGGCCGCAGATGGGGAAAGAGGAGCATTGGAAGTGGATTCGGGCTTTGGCGGGTGAAAAGCACCATTCCATATCTTCGTCTGAAACCCACTCTTTCCCTTTTCCCCGTTGTCATTTCTGCCCAAACCCTTTTTAATCCCATCAATCCCCCCTCTTCACCATGGATATTCGAACGGAAGACTACGAACAGCTCGGCAAATTCTACCTCGGTCGCGAATATGACCTGAAAGAAAAGGAACTCGAAGACGAACTCGTCCTCTACGATTCCAAAGACCTTGTCACTCACGGTGTCGTCCTCGGCATGACCGGCTCAGGTAAGACCGGGCTCTGCGTCGGGCTTCTCGAGGAAGCAGCGATGGACAACATCCCCGCCATTGTCATCGATCCCAAAGGCGACATCGCGAATCTTCTCCTCACGTTTCCCGATCTCGCACCCGAAGATTTCCGCCCCTGGATTAACGAAGACGACGCGCAGAAAAAAGGGATCACTCCGGACGAGCACGCTGCCAAAACAGCCGACCTCTGGAAAAACGGCCTCGCCAGCTGGGGGCAGGGTTCCGAGCGCATCAAAAGCTTCCGCGACAAGGTGGACCTTACCGTTTACACGCCCGGATCGAACGCCGGACTGCCCGTCTCGATCCTCAGCTCGCTGGACGTGCCGGAGTTCGAGGTGCTCGATGATGCCGAAGCCTTTTCCGAGCGGATCGAGTCCACCGTTTCCAGCCTCCTCTCCCTCGTTGGAATTGAGGCCGATCCCATTCAGGATCCCGAGCACATTCTCCTTTCCAACATCTTTGCCCATGCCTGGAAAGCAGGACAGGGGATCACTCTGGAAAGCCTCATTCGTCACATCCAGGTTCCGCCGTTTGAGAAAATCGGCGTCATGGATCTCGAGACGGTTTGCCCGGAGAAAGACCGGCGTGGTCTCGCGATGAAGATGAACAACCTTCTCGCCTCACCCGGTTTCTCCACCTGGCTGCAGGGCGAGCCGCTCAACATCAAGCGCATGATGCATACGCCCGAGGGCAAACCGCGCATTTCGATATTCTCCATCGCTCACCTCAGCGATTCCGAGCGGATGTTTTTTGTCTCTCTTTTGCTGAACCAGATGCTCGGCTGGATGCGTGCGCAGTCAGGAACGACCAGCCTTCGTGCCCTGCTCTACATGGACGAAATCTATGGCTACCTTCCGCCGTCGGCGATGCCCCCGTCGAAAAAGCCGATGATGACCATGCTAAAGCAGGCTCGCGCCTTCGGCCTCGGCGTCCTTCTCGCTACCCAAAACCCCGTCGATCTCGACTACAAAGCTCTTTCCAACATCGGAACCTGGTTTCTCGGGCGTCTCCAGACCGAGCGCGACAAAGCCCGCGTCCTCGACGGACTCGAAGGTGCCGCCGCCAGCACAGATGGTGGTTTTGACAGGGGCGCGATGGAAGAATTGCTCGCCGGACTCGGCAGTCGCGTCTTCCTGATGAACAACGTTCACGAAGATGGCCCTGTAGTCTTCCACGTCCGCTGGGTCATGAGCTACCTGACCGGTCCCCTTGCCCGTCGTCAGATCAAAGAGCTGATGGATCCCAAGCGTGCCGAAGTCGAAGCCGTCCAGGCTGCTGCACCGACACCGTCCCCCGAAGCGCCGAAACCGGCAGCACCGCAGAAACTGCGCCCGAAACTCCCGCGTGGAGCCGAGGACTTTTTCATCCCTGCCGGTCCCAACGTTCCGGCCGAAGAGATCAACTATGTGCCCGCCGTCATTCGTGTCGGCGAAGTTCGTTACCAGGACAGCAAGAAAGGCATCAGCGGCACCGAGTCTGTCGCCATGATCAACAAAATCAATCCTGACAGCGGCGAGGTGGACTGGAACCAGTCACTTGATCTGCCCAACGGCATGCAAGTCAGCCAGCTCGGACGCGAGCCGCTCGCCGGATCCACCTTTTCCGAGCTGCCGCAACCCATGCTCGATACCAAGCTCTGGACCAGTTTGAAAAAGGAACTCGTCGATTACCTCTACGGCAATCACACCATTACAATCTACAAAAGCCCCCTAACCGGGATGTATTCCAACCTTGGCGAAAGCGAAGGTGATTTCCGCGCCCGACTCGTCCACGCCGCGCACGAGATTCGCGATGAAAAAGTGGAGGAGCTCCAGGACTCCTACGCGAAGAAAATCGAAACGCTAGAAGACCGGATCGCCCGGGCCATGGACACCGTTGCCGAACAGAAAGCCCAGGCCAACAGTGCAAAAATGGACACCGCGATGCGCATCGGCGGGACCATCCTCAGCGCCGTTCTCGGAAGAAGTGTCGGACGCCGCAGCAGCAGTGCCATGACCGGTGCCTCCCGCGCCTGGAAGGAAAGCCGCGACGTCGCCCGGGCAAAGGAGAAAGTTGAAGACTATCAGGATGATCTCGACGAACTCGAGCGCGAGTGCGAAGAGGAAATCCAGGAGTTGAAAGACGCCATGGATCCCATGACCGAAAAGCTCGAATCGATCAGCCTTTCCCCGTTAAAGAAAAACTGCTCCGCCAAATCCGTCGGAATCGTCTGGATGCCGTATCGAGTGAATCCCCAGCCGCAACTAGGAGCGGCATGGTAAACAGGGTTCACTCACCTACCTAACCCTGTTACGTCCCGCACCCAACCCTGTTGGGTCATTTGCTCATGCCCCCCGACCAAATTCAGGACCTCCGCCAGCTCGACAAGGCCCACCTTTGGCATCCGTTCACGCAGATGCAGGACTGGATTGCTTCGGAGGAGGATCCTCTCATCATCACGTCGGGAAAAGGCGCAACTCTGACTGATTCGGAAGGAAACGAATACTTCGACGGAAACAGTTCGATCTGGACCAATATCCACGGCCATTGTCACCCGACCATTGACGAGGCGATTCGCGAACAGCTCGACCGGATCGCCCACTGTTCGGCCCTTGGATTCTCCAATGAACCTGCGATTCGCCTCGCCGAAAAACTGGTCGGCCTTTTTCCTGCCGGCACCCTCAGCCGGGTCTTTTTCACTGATGATGGCTCCACCGCGATCGAATGCGCCTGCAAAATGGCGATACAGTTTCGTCAGCTGAAGGAGGAAACGGGGCGATCGGATTTTGTCTCTTTCGGCGGAGCCTACCACGGCGACACGATGGGTGCCGCATCGCTCGGAGGAATCGGAACCTTCACCGACCGGTTCGGCGGGACCGGCTATCCCGTTCACCGGGTCGACTCCATGGACCGACTGAACGACTGGTCAGACGAAGCCGCTTCCTCGGTAAACGCGGTCGTTATTGAACCCTTGATTCAGGGAGCTGCCGGTATGAAGACCTGGCCATCCGGAATGCTGAAGCAGCTTCGCGACTGGTGCGACAAACATGGCGTTTTTCTCATTCTCGACGAGGTAATGACGGGCTTCGGGCGGACGGGACGTATGTTTGCCTGCGAACACGAGGAAGTGATTCCCGATTTTCTCTGTCTCGCCAAAGGGCTCACGGGCGGCTATATGCCTCTTGCGGCGACTTTGACAACGGAGTCGGTATTCGAAGCTTTCCTCGGTCGTTACGAGGAACTGAAAACCTTCTTCTACGGCCACAGTTACTGCGCGAATCCACTTGGCTGTGCTGCGGGACTGGGGAGTCTTCGCATTTTCGAAGAGGAAAACGTCCTCGCCGGTCTACCGGAAAAGATCGAAGCGCTTCAAACGAGCCTGAAGGCAGCCGTGGAACGTTCCCCCCACTTCAGCGAATTTCGCCGGGTGGGGCTGGTTGCCGGAATCGACCTGGTCGACGCCGGGACAGGAGGTGAGCTGGATTGGAAAAAGGAAACCGGAGCCCGAGTCTGTCGCGCTGCCCGAAAGTATGGCCTCCTCACGCGCCCCGTCCGGGACACCCTGACATTGATGCCACCGCTATGCTCTACGGCGGATCAAATCACCTTTGCCGTCGACGCCCTTGAAAAGGCGGCGACGAAGGTGATGGAATGATCAGCAACTTCCGCAACCACCGCTTCCACAGCAACCGCTGTCTTCGAGGTCTTCCGGCTCGGGAAGACGACCGAGCTCGAGAGCTTTTCCGACGTGCTTGGAAACCTGCTGAACGATCCCATTGAGATTGCTCTCGGCATCCATGAAGCCACCGGTGACAGGATTCTCCTTCAGCGCTTTGAGCTGCTCTTCGTATTTTTCCACATCCTCCTGAGTGATCGTTCCTTCGCCCTGTTTTTGGTGGAGATCTTCTCCGAGACCGGCGAACTCGCGATACTGCTTTTGCGCTTCTTCATCAGCGAAAAAAGCTTCGATTTTGGACACATTCTCGGTGTATTCACCCGACTTGAGAATCAGCGTGCAAAGCTCGCGTGTCTTTTCGAGAACGGCGGAGTTAAGGGAGAGAGTTTCAGTCATAGCATCAGAGGTACGCCAGAAAGGGGGGCGGGACAAGGGGAAGATCACACCATCCCGTACCGAATCCCGTGCTGGGGCGGTTTTTGCAAAACAGATGCGGGGAGGTCGGGAAGTGAGGCGAGTGGACTGCGGCGATCCCGCTTTTTCAACTCCTCTGCTGCAGCCTGCTTGAGCTCCCCCCATCGTTCGTCATCGACGTCGGGGGCGTGATGAATGTGTCTCAGTAAACTGAGCCATTCGATGAAGGCCCGCTCGACGTCACCGGGACCGAAATCGAGCTGAGAGACACGGGAAAGTAGCTTGTGAAGGCCTCCGTCGAGCATCAGGGAAATGACTTCCGCAGCTCCTTCTCCGTAGTGAACGGGGAGACCGAGCTCGAGATATCCGCTGTAGTCAACCGCACCATGAGCCTGACGGCAGGCGGCGGCGAGGCGCTCACTGCCAACGGAGTCGATGAGTTTCTCTGCGTCGGGCACGGTATCGAGCTCAAAGCGATGACCTGCCCGAAGATTCGCCAGGTGAAGAACGATATCCTCAACCGGATAATGCGGGTCTTCCAGGGCTGCAGCGATAGCGAGCCCTTCGCCCCCCTGAAAGAGTGAAAACAGAATGCCGCGATTCGTCGGCTTTCCGTCTTCCTCGATCAGACGAAGCTTTCTCCAGGCTCGAGCAGCAGTGCCGGCGGCAGCCTCCCGGATTTCGCCGGAGTCTTCATCCGCGTAGTGGGTATCGGAGTCGATTTCAACCGTCCGGATCTCCGGCTGCTGAATGCCCTGGTCGCTTTCATCGAGATATACCTCGATTTCCGCTTCCTGAAAATGCCCCGTCAGAAAAAGCTGGGTGCCACGTTGCACAACACGCTCGAATTTGGCCGGTTCGATGATTTCGGAAAAGGCATCAGGAAGAAGGCCTTCTATTTCCTCGAGAGAAAACCTGTCATCGCGTCGCGCATTGCCCCGTCTTCCCGCAAATTTCGTCAATCCGAAGCTGCCCGGTTCCTTCTCCGTCGCGACAGCGATTTCCATACCGTATCGCCGCGGGCCGCTCCCTTTCTGATCGAGGCGACAGAGCCGGGTCCGGTCGGGAAGCAGTCCGGCGACGAGTTTGCTGTTTCCTTCAGCCGGGCGATTTCGGCCCCGGAGAAAGGACAGGGAGTCACCGAGTCGTGCGATTGCCTGGCGGGCGGGATTATAGGTTTCCCATTTCCCCGATGAGTTGAAGATTTCTTTGCGAACCGGCTTGAGACCGAAGAGCAAATCATCTTCTCCGGTCGCATCCGGGATTTGCGAGTCAGACTGGAATCCCAGCGCAACTTTCTGATCGGAGAAAAGCCGGTCACGCAATTCCCTGGCAGCGAGAAAGGGGGATTCTCCGGCGCTGGCGGCAAAGTGCATTCTGCGAATGAGAGTGGGCCAGTCGACCTCGTTTTGGCGGCGAAGCTCGAGTGGATGAGAATCGTACAGTCGAGGGCTCTTGTCCCCGACGATAACGTAGCCCGTTTCGTCGAGACCTCGTCGACCGGCGCGCCCGAACATCTGGAGCAGTTCATCCGGTGCCACATTCCTCTGAAAGGGGCCATCGCGGTAACTGGTTTCGGCAACAAAGACGGAGCGAACGGAGAAATTAATTCCCGCCGCCAGTCCCATTGTCGCGACAATGACGCGAAGTTGTCCCGCTTTCGCGAGCGGCTCGACAACGGCAGCCCGCTCCGTAAAGCCCAGCCCGCTATGATGGTAGGCAACCCGCTTTTTCAAAAGACGGGCCAAATTTTTCGAGCACGATTTATCCATGCCCTGATCGCCCATTCGAATCGGATCATCATCGGGCATCACACTCGCAATTTTGGCAGCGATTTTTTCCGCTGCTTTGCGGTGCGGAGCAAAAATCAGGAGTGGTCCGTAGTGAGAAAGCAGGGCTCCCAGCGCGAGCCTCTCCCAGAAATTGTGATATTTTCTCGGAGCGGAATTCGGCAGCGCCTCGAGTGGAATCTCTTCGAGCGGAACGGGTCGGTCTTTGGTTTCCACCACCTGCGCGTCTCTTCCGAGTCGACTCATCCAGTCTGCGACATGTTGAGGGTTCGCGACGCTCCCGCTGAGAAGCAGCAATCGCGTTTCCGGAGGGGCAAGGGCGACAGAAAGCTCGTAGTGAAGGCCGCGCCGTCGATCTCCGATCATCTGGTATTCATCGATCACGAGAATGGACGGGCCGTCTCCGGAAAGAAGCCGTTCCCGCTGCGTTTCGAGAGTGGCGACAATTACCGGCGCATCGAGATCCTCGGCAAGATCGCCTGTCGCGATGCCGACATTCCACCCTTTTTCTTTCCATTCCCGCCATTTGTCATTGGCGAGGGCACGGGTCGGCACGGTGTAAACCGCCTGACGCCCGGGACCGATTAGCTTGCCTTCGTCGACAAGCGCCTCAAAGACAAACGTCTTTCCGGCACCGGTCGGCGCCGAAAGCACTACATCGGTCCCGTCACGCAACAGGCGTATGGCATCCTGTTGCCAAAGGTCGGGAACCCGAAGCTGGACAGAAAGACCTTCAAACGCGTTTTCAAGACCGCCATGCATGGGGCGGGGAGGGGCTGCGCCCGGTAGTTTCCGGGAGCGATGGAATGAGAAAACCTGATTTAGTTCGGCGCACCCTTGGAAACGGGAATCGGAACTGTCTTATCGCGGGGCTGAGGCTTCGCTTCAGAAATATTGACGGGCTTTCCCGTTTTGCTGATAGCGATGAGGTCCTGCACAATGCGAATCGATTCGCGCTCATAGGGGTCGAGTTTATGAGGATACTCCAGGGCCTTTGTTTCGGGATCCTCCTCTTCTTTGGCGTTCCCGCGCGTCATGCCGCTGAGTTGTTCATCGGACAACTCGTCGGCAAGGGTGAGACCTTCCTCGAGCACGTTATCCTGTGTCAGCTTGTAGGTGGTGAAGAGACCTTCCTCCTCTTTCCGGATTCTCGCGAAACGCTCAATACGCTCTTTTTTGCGCGCTTCCCGCTCCGCTTCATTGTCTTTCACCTTCTGCTTTCGCTCTTCGATATTGAGAGAAATCCTGTTCTCCTCAATCCGCTTTTTCTCGTCGGCGATGTTTTCCAGAATGTAATCGAATCCGGGCATCGATCCGATCCGGGCTTCTGATGCTTTCCGGAGTTGATCGATCGGCAAAGGCGTTTCAAAAAACGGTCCGTAGTTGCTCGGTTTGATCGGCTCGACCTCGAGTGCGTTGGGGAGCGAGTCCTCTCCGATTTCGGCGATGTCGAGAATGGAAGGAAGGTGGATATCAGAAGCGACCCCATCGAGCTGGGTGGAATGCCCATTGATTCGATAGAAAGTCTGGATCGTGAGCTTCAGAGCCCCCTGCTGATTCACCTGGCGGTTGAGGAGCAGGTTGAGCCGGTTGGTAAGGACCGGGCGAAGCTGCTGAACAGTCCCTTTCCCGAAGGTGGTTTTGTCACCTACAACCACGGCGCGACCATAGTCCTGCAAGGCAGCTGCGAAAATTTCCGAAGCGGATGCGCTGGCTTTGTTAATCAGTACGATCATTGGACCGGTGTAAACAGCTTCACCGTTTTTCGATGATTTCTGGTCGCGCTGCCCCCGCCAGTCGACGGACTGAACGACGGGTCCCTTGCGAATAAAGAGCCCGGTCATGTTGATGGCCTCTTCCAGAGAACCTCCACCGTTGTCCTGGAGATCAACGACAAGTCCGTCAATGCCTTCGATGGAGAGACGGGTGAGGAGGCGGCGAACATCGGTGGTCGTGCTGGTGTTGCCGCCATCCATATCAGCGTAGAAAGACGGAAGAGTAATCCAGCCGATCTTCTGCTCCTTGCCCTGTGGGTCTTTCGTGATGATAAGATCAGCCGTGGCGAGCGCATCTTTGAGGTCAACCTTGTCGCGCACGATGTCGACGAGCTTGATCTTGGTTGATTCCCCCTGCGGAATCACTTTCAGGCGAACCACCGATCCGATTTCACCACGAATGAGATCGACGATGTCCGAGAGTTTCATTTCCACCACATCGGTGAAATCCCCGTCCTCACCCTGAGCAACGCCGATGACACGGTCTTTCACTTCGAGATCACCTCCTTTGAATGCAGGGCCGCCAACGACGAGCCCCTCAATCGTGGCGCCGCCCTGGTCCTCATCTTTCTGCAGCATCGCGCCGATTCCGGTGAGCGATTTGTTCATTCCAATACGGAAATTGTCATACTGCTGCTGAGAGAAATACTCGGAATGGGGATCGTAGGCGCGCGCGATGGACTTGATAAACAGCGTCGCTACGTCTTCAACATTGTTTTCATTTACCCGCTTGAGGATGCGGTCGTAGCGATCTGCCACTTTTTCGTAAATGGATTTTTTCGGATCGGCGTTCGGATCCTCCTTTTTCGGCGGTTTTCCCTCTTCAGCGCGCTTTTTCGCCTCCTCAGCCTCTTCTTCGGCAACGGCGTCAGCGATCAGTTTTTCGCGAATCAGATCGCCCTCGATCAAGTTTCTCCAGAGCTGATCGTGCGCGTCTCCGGCTGCAGCCCAATCCGCATCTTTTCGGGAAATCTTGATAGACCGGTCGGAGTCGTAGGTGAAAACACCGGGCTTGGCGAGCTCCTTCGCCATTTTCACCCGGGAGCGGATGCGCTCCTGGTAGACTGCGTAAATCTCGTAGGCGGCGGGGATCCCCTCGTTGCGAACCTGATCGTCAATAGTCGTCTCGTGTCGACTCCGAAACCCATCCACATCTTCCTTTGTGAAGTAGATCTTGCTGAAATCGAGCATGTTCAGGTAGGTGTCGAGCACCCGCTTGGACATTTTGTCATTGAACGGCTCTTTGAGAAAATGCTCATCCTCCAGCATACTGGTGACGCGTAGCGCGAGGTCACCGTGTTGCGTTTGAGCTTCAACAGAAGAGGGAAAAATCGTGGCAGAAAGCGCGATCAGCGCAAGAAGCCGGGCCGGCTTAAGAGAGGGAAAAAGAAACATATATCGGCAAGTCTGAGATAAGTAACGTGTCTTCGAAGGAGAGGGATCGTGACCAAAACGCGTTCGCTACACGTAGAGCGGAAAAGCTACACCGTTTTGTTTGGCAGAAAAAGTTTTTTTCCGGCGCGGATGGGCCGTCGACCGGGTTTGCTGTAAATGTGCCAGCTGTAACGGGGACGCCTACTAATTGTGTTTTCAGCCGGAACCTGCTCTACCATGGTTTTCTCAATCCTCTGGTGTTGCCAGGGTTTCCCCTTGGATAAAGTCGGGCATTAACCGGGTGTGCCGAACCGTCGCAAATTCCGATTCAATCATTTCCCTGATGGTTCGTACGACGCTCCGCGTGATCCGGGAGGGGTTAATCGAATAGCGAGCTATCTCGGGAGTAACATGCTCAAGGTATTCCTCATTATCCCGTGCAATCACTGAAATTTGCCCCGGCACCGATATCCGACTGCGCTGGAGAAAAGTCATCACGGTCAGGGCATGAACACCTCGACCGACTATAAGCGCTGTGGGATGTTCATCACTACGGAGCGCATTCTCCAACTTCACAATCAAACCGGCTGCAGTCCCGTCATGGCGAATAATCCCGGCCCTCGTGTCTTCAAAATTCTCCAGTGCTTCGAGAAAACCGATCTCGCTGTCAGCCTCCCCGCCGGTTGCACTGTCAGGAAGAATGAGAGAAATGCTTCTGTGCCCGTAGCTCCTCAAGATGCCTCCAGCGTGGCGACAAACCGCCCGGTAGTCGATATCGACAGAAGGTATCAGTATCTCTCCCGGATTGGAGCCAAGAACAAGGCTCGACAAGTTCTTGCTGGAGAACCATCGCTGCATCGGTTCCCTGGAACCAAACATCACCCACGCATCAGCCCTCGTCGCAGCCACCAGCCGTTCCAATGCGCGATCCGGCTTTCGCGAATAGCAGAGAGGGTCTACCACAATTTCAAATCGCAATCCGGCTCGCTCCCATGCCGTTCGAAGTCCATCGATAACAATAATGGCAGATTGCGGCATGAGCGAAAGAGGGCGGGGGGAAATGGCGCCGATAACACCGGTCTGCGGTTTTTCGTTGGGATTTCCGCCCGCTGCAATGATCCGTCGCCGCCGCCGGGATTCTGCTCGCAGTATTCCGTCCTTCTGCAGTTCAAGAAGTGCGGACCGCAACGTCGGACGGCTTACCTGCAGGTGGGAGCAGAGTTCACGTTCGCCGGGAAGGTATTCCCCCCATGTTCCGGATTGAATTCCTTCGCGCAGCGCGCGTGCTGTTTCTGCGACGAGAGAAACACGACGGGGAAGGTCGTCCGGGGAGAATGCTGTCATCTGGTAAGAATATATTACCAGAATCGAAATCTTGTCAGGCTGATTCACGCGGGCGATGATCGCATCGATGAACGTCGCCCTGCTTTCCCAACTTTCGATCCGCTCTCTCTTTCGCGGCATAGCCGGAATCGGAACAATGGCCGTTTTCGCGCTTTCCCCGCAGCTGTTCGCAAACCGGGCGACTGATATTTATGTCGATCAAACAGAGGGTGATAACGCAGCGGATGGCAGGACGGCTCCGGTAAAATCTATCGCTCGTGCGATTCGTCTCGCTGCTCCCGGGGATTCCATCCACCTTTCCCCGGGGATCTATTACGAGAGCGCCTCCTTCACAAAGGTGAATGGAGAGCCTGACAAACCGATAATCCTCGACGGGCACGGTGCCGTTCTCGACGGGAGCGAGCCGGTCACCTCTGAGGAATGGGAGGAAGTGGAACCGGGGCTTCATCGAAAGGTGAAGCTCTATCCGAATCCGAGCGATGCCATTGTCGGTCGCTGGTTTTTGTTGTGGGACGGGGAAATGCAACGCATGAACCGCACATCGAAAGGGCCGAAGGATCCACTCAAGCCGGTAGCTGATCTACAGCCCGGTGAATGGACCTACGTGGAGGACGAGGATGCTTTTTACCTCCGTCTGCCGGAAGGGCAAAAGCTGGACGAGGCGAACATCCGGTATCCGAAGCGCAGCAACGCCGTCAGTTTCTCCTCCTCGGGTTCACATATTACCGTCCGGAATATCACGGGAACCCATGTTTACAACGATGGCTTCAACGTCCACGGCGCGCAGCGCAATCTGGTGTTTGAGAACATCAAAGCGATCGATTGCGGCGACGATGGATTCAGTGCGCACGAAGATGCGGACTGCCGCATTGATGGCTTTGTCAGTATCGGGAACTCGACCGGACTTTGCGACGTCAACACAAGCCGGACCTACTATCGCAATGTCTACATTCGTGACTGCCATGGTTTTGATCTCTACTTCATCGGGCTCGACCACTCTCTCGAAAATGCCCTGATCGAAAGCAGTGCCGCGAAAACGTTCTGGTTGGAAGCCAAGTATCTGGACGAGGGCGGGTTGTGCAATCTGCGCATGAAGAATGTTCTGATCCGAAGGGTGGGGGAAAGCTCGCAGGAACTCCGCATCGGTGGTGGCGGCGCCCTGCATGCGACGAATTGCACCTTTGAGGGTGTTGATGTGATGCTCACACCCGGAGGAATCGTTGACTTCCGGTCCTGCCTTTTCTCGTCCGGAAAGTCCCGGCCCAATGCCCTTCTTTTTCGCAACACGGTATGGCGGGGACAGAGCAATGTGTATGATTTCAAGAGCCTGCGGGTTGACCAGACAAGCTTTCGTCCGGAGACCTTTTCCGACTTTCAAACTCTCACCGGCAGCGAGAAAGAATCGCGCTGGGAAGAAGTCGACACTGCTCCGGATGGTGTCGGTGCGGATCGATCAACGCTTCCAACCCCTGAATAAGTATGTTTCCGAAATCTCCAGTGCTCGGCATTGCAATCCTGCTCCTCTCCTCCCCTGCGATCGCTCAGATCTCCGTCGACGGCGGCCCGCCGGTTGAAGAGGCTGTCTTCTTTTCTTTTGACGATCATGCGATCCCCTGGCGCAGCAATGTCTATGTCACCCCCGTAACAGCGACAAAGCATGATGCCAATCCGGTCCTGCGCCGCGGACCGGAGAATGCGCCGGATCACGGTCACGCGATTCTCTACGGGACGGTGATGAAACACGGGGAAAAATTTCGCATGTGGTATCTGGGCATGTTCGAAACGGAAATCGACGCGGGACAGGCCCCGGGATGGTGGCGACCGATGTGCTACGCCGAAAGTGACAACGGAGTGAACTGGACGAAGCCGGACCTGGGCCTGGTCGAGTTTAAGGGAAACAAAAACAACAACATCTGCCTGATCGAGTCGGAAGTGCCGTCTCTCGCCAAGGTGAACGACTTTCTCTCCGTCATCTACGAGCCGGATGATCCGGACCCGGATCGCCGATACAAATGTGTCTACATTGCTCACCCGAAGTTCGGAGACGTCAAAGGGGGACGGAGCAAAATCGGTCCCGACGAGCGGAGATGGGGTGCGTTTATTGCCGCGACCAGTGCCGACGGCCTGAGCTGGAAAGTGGTCGGCGACCGCCCCATGAACGCGGGCAATGAGCGCTTCGAAGTGTCGGCACTCTACAAGTTTGGCAATTTCTACTACGCTCCCGGCCAGCTCATTTCTCCGTGGACCTGGCGGATGGACGGGAGTGATGTGGGGCGGGTGACTCTGACGTATCGCTCAGCTGATTTTGATACCTGGTCTGACGGAAAGGCTTTTTCTCTCGCCCGTCCCGGTCAGCTGACGTCGACTCCCGTGAATGGGCAGCAGGGGCACATGGGGGCGGGAATCTGGAACCGTGGCAATGTGTTAGTAGGATTAAACGGGCTCTGGCAGGATGCTCCCGAAAAGCCGGAGGATGGGAGATACTGGAATAAGGGGGTGCGCGTTGATCTCGGACTCGTCGTAAGCAACAACGGGATTCATTTCCGGGAACCGATTCCGGATCACAAAGTCATCGAGCGCGGGAAACCCGGCGAATGGGATGACATTGCCCTGCTGCAGGGGCATGCTTTCGTAAACGAGGGGGACAAGACGATGATCTGGTATTCCCACTGGGATACAGGAGGAAAACTGAAGGATATGGAAATCGGACTCGCGACCCTGCGACGGGATGGATTCGGTTATCTGTCGCGAAAGATTGCGGATTCGCCTGCTCACATTGAGACAACCCATTTCCGGGCGGAACAACCGGCGGACGTGTATGTGAATGTCGAGGGGGTTTCGGCGGAAGCACCGCTCAAGGTTCAGTTGCTCGATGCATCTGCAAAAGCGATCCCGGGAGCACTGGCAAAGGTGGTAACGTCAGGAACACGCGTCGAAGTCAGCCTGCCAGGACGCATTCCGGCGGGGGAATCGGTAGCTCTACGGGTCGAACTCCCGATGCAGGGGGATGTGAAACTGTATTCTCTCTACGTCGCGCCATGAGCGAAACCGGCGGAGCGGATCCCTACCAGTGGGCGCAGATCAACGACTCTGACCGGGAGATCTGGGATCGGCATCTCGCTGACTTCGTTCCACCGGATTCCTTCGATGCCCATGCTCACCTGTGGAGAAAGGTTGACCTGGGAGACCCGACTCCGGCGCTTGCGGTCTCCGGTCCGGATCTCGTAACGCGTGCCGTTTACGACGAACGTCTTTCGCTATGGATGCCGAACCGCTGCCCCACCGGCGGACTATTCTTTCCCTTCCCAACCCGCGCTCTCGATGTCGAGGGCGCCAACCGCCACCTCGCCAATGAGGTCAAAGACGACCCGGGTTCGCGCGGTCTCATGATCGTAACCCCGCGACAGAATCCCGCAGAGGTAGAAGAGCAAATACGAGAAGACGGCTTCGTCGGTTTCAAGGTCTACCACCTGTTCGCGGAGCGTGAGGATACTTTCTACGCTCCTTCCGAAGAGTTCATTCCCGAATGGGCCTGGGAGTTGGCGGACGACCACGGGCTTTCGATCATGCTTCACATGGTTCTGCCCCGCGCTCTCGCCGAGCCGGAGAATCAGAAATACATTCGCGAGCATTGCCTCCGCTACCCCGGAGCCAGATTGATTCTCGCCCACGCCGCCCGCGGCTTTTGCGGAAAACACACCGTCGAGGGAATCGAATCGATTCGGGGATTGGAAAATGTTTACTTCGATACATCGGCAGTCTGCGAGCCACATGCGTTTGAGGCGATTCTCAAAGTGTTTGGTCCCACCCGCCTGTTCTTTGGTGCGGATTTCTGCGTGACGGAAATGAGAAGCCGCTGCGTCGATCTCGCCGATGGATTCCTTTGGCTCGATTCGGTTCAGGCTGATTTCTCCCGATCGCAGTTTGCCCGGCCGACCCTCCTCGGGCTCGAATCACTTCTCGCATTAAAGCAGGCTTGTCTGAATCAACATCTCGATGCCACGGACGTGGAGGAGATCTTTTGTCTCGGGGCGAGGAGAATGCTCGGGCTTCCCCTGCCGCGCCCAGTCCCTGATGTTCAGGAAGCCTACCGAATTGCAAAAGAGAAAATCCCCGGCGGGACGCAGTTGCTCAGCAAGCGTCCGGAAATGTTTGCTCCCGAAAAGTGGCCCGCCTACTACCGCGAAGCGCGGGGCTGCGAAGTAATCGATCTCGAAGGGCGGCGTTTCATCGATATGAGCCTGAACGGGATTCTCTCGACCATTCTCGGATTCAGCGACCCGGATGTGAATGCTGCCGTCATCCGCCGGGTGAATTTCGGCTCGATGTCGACTTTGCAAACACAGGACGAAGTCGAGCTCGCCGACCTTTTACTCGAAATTCACCCGTGGGCGGATATGGCCCGGTTCACGCGCGGGGGAGGGGAATCAATGGCTGCAGCCGTTCGCATCGCACGCGCTTCGACGGGGCGGGATGAGATCGCACTCTGCGGCTACCACGGATGGCATGACTGGTATCTTTCGGCAAATCTCGCTGACGGTGACCAGCTCGGAGGGCATCTCCTGCCTGGACTCGACCCGGCTGGTGTACCTGCGGCTCTCGCCGGACACACCCATCCCTTTCATTACAACCGGCTCGACGAGCTGGACGGTCTCATCAAAAAGCGCGGAGAAAAAATCGCCGCGATCGTGATGGAACCAACCCGATACACCGATCCCGACCCCGGTTTTCTCGAAGGAGTCCGGGAGCGATGCGATCGCATTGGAGCGCGCCTTGTGTTTGACGAAATTTCCAGCGGGTGGCGGCTCTGTCTCGGGGGCGCGCACTTGCAATACGGAGTCACCCCCGACATCGCCGTCTTCGCCAAAGCGATTGCCAACGGATTTCCGATGGGGGCAATCATCGGAAAAGCCGATACGATGAACGCGGCGCAATCGTCTTTTATCTCAAGCACCTTTTGGACGGAGGGTGTCGGCCCGGCTGCCGCGGTGGCCTGCATCCTGAAAATGCAGCAAGTCGACGTGCCGGCTCATCTCAGAAAAATCGGAATTGCGGTCATTTCCGGCTGGCAGGAACTGGGGAAAAAGCACGACCTCCCTGTCACCACTCCCGGACGACCGGAGTGGGCCATCCTCGGATTCGACCACCCTGAATCAGCAGCACTCCTCACCCTGATGACATCCCGAATGTTGGAACACGGCTTTCTCGCCGGCGGAGGTTTCAATGCCACTCTCGCCCATGAGATGAGACATGTGGACGCCTATCTGGAGGCCCTGGATCCCGTTTTCGCCGAGATGGCAGAGGCGATTGCAGAAGGTGGCGTTGCCGGAAGAATTGGCAGCCCGATCAAGCACTCGGGGTTTGGGCGGCTGACGTGAAAGAAATG
>JAKSBG010000347.1 GCA_022361255.1 Verrucomicrobiales bacterium | reverse complement strand
GATGACGGGGATGTCACCTGGCGTATGACTTGGATGAGCTCGGTGGAAAGCAATTCCCGGAACAGTGGTGTGAGTCAGAAGCTGAAGTCAGGTCGCATTGTTCCTCCGGCTTATCAGGTTGCGGACCTTACCGTGAAATCCCGAATGATTGAGTTCGTGGATCCGCGCGTGCGCGTTCAGCCGGGACCGCTTCCCAAAACAGACGAAGGAAGGCAGCTCGGTGTTGAGGGGGACTATTTGATGCTGCGAAAGGGGAGGTCCCGCGATCTGGGAGATGAGCGTTTGAGTTTTCGCGCGATCCCCGTTCCGAAAACGGCGACGTATTTTGGTCGTTTCTCGGGGGGCACGGGTGTCGCGGATACGGCGGAGAAGACGTCCGGTTTCATTGATTCCATCATTCAAAATACCGGGGTCCTTCACCACATCGTGGCGGGAGAGCGGGAACAGGCACTGGCAACGATGAAATTTCATATCGAACGACTGAAATGGATCGTTCGCGGCATCGGGACGGCGGTGGTGGTTTTTGGATTCATTTTCTTTTTCTCGGTGGCCCTTCGATTCCTGTATGCGATTCCGGTGATCGGTCGAGTGGCCGAGTCCGGGGCGTTTCTTCTCTCCCTGATTGTCGGGATCCCTCTGGCGCTCGTCACGATCGCAGCAGGATACCTGGCAGGAAATCCTCTCGTGCTCGCGCTGATCGGATCCTTGCTGCTCGCCGGGATTTTCCTGATCATTCTTGCGTCGAAACGTCAGAAGGAACTGGGAAAAAAGGTCCGGAAAGAGTTGGAATCCGATTATGGACGTTCGCTCAATGCTAACGATTTGAAACAGCTCGAGTATCGGGAGATGGCAGGGATGCTGGCATCGGGCGGGAGCGGCATCGGGGCGGCAGAGACAAAGGTTCTTGATCGTTTTGCCAAAAAGAGCGGATGGAAAAAAGAGGAACGGGAAAGCCTCCTCGACGAGGTGAAGGAAAACCCTCCGCCGCTGGAGTCTCCGGAATCGCATTTAAAAAACCTGATCCGGATCGCCGTAGCGGACTCGGTATTGACCACTCGCGAAATTCGATCGATTCGGGATGCAGCGAATCTGGCGGGCTACGACCGGGTGCAGTTCCGTGAGCTGATGAGCCACGTCAGAGAAATGGCGGAGGCAAAGAAGGCTTCGTGAAAACCGGTTCCTGCTGTGGCTGACGTGGATGCGTGAAATCGCAGGTGGAAGTTCCGATTCGAATTCGGCAAGATGATTGCCGTTGGGATGAGTTTTCGAATTCAGATTTGCGGGAGTGTTCTTTCGCTTCCGCTTTCATTGAGTGCTTTGACGGGCCACTCCGCTGACGCGCTGTATTTCGAGGACGCTGTTGCTCCGCTGCTGAAAGAACGGTGCGCTGAATGTCATAACGCCGATACGCAGAAGGGCGAGCTCGATCTTTCTTCTTCACAGGGATTGCTGAAAGGTTCCGAGGGAGGCGAAGTGGTAAAGCCGGGGGATCCGGGCCACAGCCATCTTTATGAAATGGTGGAACGCGGGGAGATGCCGAAGAAGGGAGCGCGTCTGGATGCCGGAGAGCTGAAAATTATTCACGACTGGATTGCCGGCGGTGCAAAATACCGGGAACCGCCGGCGCTGACGGAGAAAGCTCCGCATCAACACGATGTCCTGCCGATCCTTCATCTCCGTTGCGTGGCATGTCACGGGGCGCAGCGCAAAGATGGCGGGCTCGACTTGCGAACTGTTGAAGGGATGAAGAAAGGAGGGGCAAATGGTTCCGCCTTCGTTGCCGGGAATGTGGAGAACAGTCGCATGATTCAACGGATCGAAAGCGAAGCCTGTCCCCCGCAGGCTCTTCTACTCAAGTTTTTCGTGAAACGACCGCCCCGAAGCGAAGTAACTGTTTTGCGCGACTGGATAGCGGCGGGAGCGCCGGTTGAGGATATCCAGCCGGACATTGCGACAAGGGATTCCGATCCGCTCGTCACCGAAAAGGATCGCGAGCACTGGGCGTTTCAGCCTCCCGGGTGGAAGGGGAAACATGGATCGGTCGATCAGTTCATTGAAGAGAAGTTGCGGGAGGCTGGACTTGATTTTTCGCCGGAGGCGGATCGCGATACTTTGATTCGCCGTGCCTACTTCGATTTGACCGGATTGCCGCCTGATCAAAAGGAGTGGCGTTACTGGCGCGGGAGCGATGACCCTGCGTGGTTTGCTGCGATGGTCGATCATCTTCTCGATTCCCCGCACTACGGGGAGCGATGGGGGAGATATTGGCTCGATCTCGCCGGCTATGCTGATTCGGAAGGTGGAACGTCTGCCGATCCCCTTCGTGAGGTCGCATGGAAGTATCGCGACTATGTCATTGCCGCGTTCAACAGCGACAAACCCTACGATGAGTTTCTTCTCGAACAAATTGCAGGCGATGAATTGATCGATATCGAAAGCGCGGAGGAGGTGACCGGCGAGATGGTCGAGAATCTCGTTGCGACCGGTTTTCTTCGAATGGGAATCGATGAGACCGGCTCGAGAACGATGAACTTTGTCGAAAACCGGATGGGGGTGATCGCGGATGTGATTGATGTGTTAGGGTCGAGTGTGATGGGCCTCACGATGGAGTGTGTTCGTTGCCACAGCCACAAATATGATCCGATCCCGCATCGTGATTACTACCGCTTGAAGGCGGTCTTTCAGGGGGCTTTGGACGAACACGACTGGCTGAGCTTCAAGACGAGAAAATTGGAATTGGGAACCCCGGGCCACCGGAGGCGCGTCTCCGAAGTGAATCCACCGTTGCAGAGGGAACTCAAACTCCTTGAAAAGAAATATCGTCAACGCACGCAGGACTGGCAGCGGGAAATGCTTCGGGTGCACTACCCGGAACAATCCGAAGCGGATCGCGATGCGACTTTCGATGCTCTGAAGAGAGCGGACAACCAGCGCAGCCTTCCGCAGCGGCTGCTCGTTGAGAAG
>JAKSBG010000246.1 GCA_022361255.1 Verrucomicrobiales bacterium | reverse complement strand
TTTCCTTTTACGAAAGTGATTTCGTTTTCTCCGGTGTAGGGGACTCCGTAGTAGTCGTCATTCAGTTTTCCGGCAGCCCAGAGCATCCCGCGAACAACGAGATCGAGGTAGCGATCATCAGCTACGGTTTCATTGAAATGTCCGAGCGTAGTGGAGAAACTTTTTGCGCCCTGCTTTTCGTTGGTCCAGGCAACAATGGCGACGTCGGTAATCTCTTCTTCGCCTTTTTTGTATTTCTGCGTTCCGACGGCGAGAGGGTGAGCGTCGAAGACATCGACGTTGTTGTAGAGTTCCTCGTCGATTGTGGTCCAGTTTTCGAGGCCGTTCGTGACGGGGTGCTCCTTGTCTGTGAAATCGATTGCGACGGGGGCTTTCGGACCGTGTCGGCTCGACTGAATCCCGAGATGCTTGAACCATTGATCGGTGTCGTTCCGGAAACTGTGCATCGCGCAGTGCAGGTGAACGGCTGGCACGGTTTTGTGCACATCGAGAATGCGTTTCATGACCGTGAGGTCTTTATTTCCGGCGGCACATTCGTCGTGAATGATGAGGTCGTACCCTTCGGCCCAGTTGTCCTTATCGTAGATGGTAAGGGGTGGTTCTACCGTTTTGTCATCTGTCCACCACACGTCGACCCTTGCGTTGGCGCGAGCCTGGATCCCTTCAAAGAGAATCTTATGCTGCGCTGCGTAGTCGTGGCAGCACCCTCCCGCGACGAGAAGAACTTTGAGAGGGGGCTTTTTCTCCTGGGCAGTAATCAGAGAAAGGCCGGCAACGGCGGCGCCGATTGCAAACAGGGAAGGAATGATTCGTTTCATTTGAGGGCGGCATTTGTATCATATTTCAAGCGGGAAGCAATCCTTCTGATGTGGGAAGGGAGTCATGACTTATCGTCTTACCTCCGGCAAATGCAGGATGGGAATGACATTATACGGAGGATTAGCGATCTACCTGTGGTGGCACGACTAGTCGGCAATCAGGTCGAGTTGCATACTCGGCAGGACCTTTACTTCACGGTGAAGGGGGAGAGGAAAGAGAAAGAGTGAGCGCCCAACCGTGGGGCATTTCTGCCGCAACTTGCGGAAGCACCGGGAGAGCAGCTTCGCTAACCACTCGTCGCCACCTTATCTCACGGTGTAGCCACTTATCGATACGTAATGGCGGTTGCAGTTTTTGTGAAATCGCGAAAGATCAGGAATGAGCAACACTCTTTCCCGACGGTTTCGGTTTGCGGTAATCAGCATTTTTGTCTGGGTGGTCGCGTATCTGCTCTTTTTCTACATTCGGCACGCAGGGATTGATGAATTGCTGTTCGTCGAGATTACCGGCGATCCGGAAACAAAAAAATATCTCTTCATCTACGGGGGAGCGGGATTTTGCTTTGGCCTGCTCTACGCTTTGACGGATGCCCTATTTGAAAAACGCTTCTTCGCCCGCATGGCTTATGGACGGTTGCTGCTGATCAAGATCGCGCTCTATACGATCCTGATGAAGCTGCTTTTCATCGCGATCATTCTCTTCCTTCGCTGGAATGAGAGAACCTGGGATCTGGTCATGGGAGGCATGACGCTTGATACCTACTGGGTTGGACTCACCTACACGATCATTGTCGGGGCGATCTTTACCTTCGTTCGGCAGATGAGCCAGAAATTCGGTGCCGGCGTGCTTTGGGATTTGGTTAGGGGGCAATACCGGACGCCGCGGGAAGAGGAGAGAGTGTTCATGTTTCTCGATCTGCAGTCATCGACCACGATTGCCGACCAGCTGGGACACGTGAAGTTCAGTCAGCTGATTCAGGATTGTTTCGTCGATATGACGGATGGGATCCGGAAAAACGGAGGGGCGATTTATCAGTATGTCGGGGACGAGGTCGTCGTGAGTTGGCCGAAGAAAAAAGGCATCAACGACGGTGCTGCGATTCGCTGCTTTTTTGCGATCCGGGAATACCTCCTGTCCCGGAAAGACTACTATGAGTCAACCTACGGGGTGCATCCCTTTTTCAAAGCGGGAATCCATGTGGGCTGGGTAACGGTCGCCGAAGTCGGTGTCCTGAAGCGGGAAATTTCCTATCATGGTGACACCTTGAATACCGCGGCGCGGATCGAGGGGCGGTGTAATGATCTGGAGCGTGATGTTTTGATCTCCGGAAATCTCGCGGAGGCATTGAAGCGCGAAGGGGGATTCGAACTGGAAAAACTGGGTGACGAGGAATTGCGGGGGAAGGAGAAGCCTGTCGCGGTGTATGGCGTGAGCCGGGCGTGACGTCACTATCGTCCGCTCACCAAAAATCGCCGCAGGGTATCCGTCAGGACATTGATTCCCCAGTGAAATCCTGCGACGGGAATCCGTTCGTCGTGTCCGTGAAACATGGCAGCAAAATCGAGGTCTTCCGGCAGCTGCAACGGGTAAAACCCGTAGCAGGTGGCTCCGAGTTTCGCGTAGTTGCGACTGTCAGTGAATCCGGGAATGATGGACGGCACGATGTGACTACCCGGGTCGGCTTCGAGCAGGCCTTTTTCCATCTGTCGGAAAAGCGGCGTCTCTTTTGAAAAGGAAACGGCGGGTGATTCCTGCAGAACTTCAAATTTTGCTGCGTTCCCTGTAACGGGGCGGAGGACAGTCTCCAGTTCCCTGATGAGGTCGCCGGCATCCTGCCCCGGAGCAAGGCGGCCGTCGATATCGACGCTGGCAGATCCGGGGAGCACATTGATGGCATCGCCGGACCGCAACCTCGTGGGCGTCGCGGTATTTCGGAGGATCGCTTCGAGCGAGGCGCGACGGGAAGGATCGGATACAGCGAGAGAAAGAAGACGCGGTCCGATCTTTGGATGAGCCAGTAGTGGAGCTACTTTTTTTGCAATCGCATTCTCCGGTGCTGCGAATCCGGCGAGAAAGGCTTTCGCCTCTTCCCCGGCATGCCAGGGAAGGCGGGCTGCTGTGATCGCATTGATAGCAGAGGCCAGTTTCTGGACGGAGCTGTCGTTGGCCGGAAGGGAACTGTGGCCAGGCGATCCTTCCACGGTGAGTCGAATCCAGGCGACTCCTTTTTCTGCCACCTGGATGGGATAGAAACGTTTCCCTTTCTGGTGAACGGTGAAGCCGCCGACTTCGTTGATGACGTATTCGGGATCATCGCCGAGCAGATCGGGGCGTTCATCGACGAGCCATTGCGAACCGTGCCGGGTTCCGGCTTCTTCATCGGCGACAGCGGCGAAAATGATGTCGCGATTGATGGGAAGGTTTTCCCGTTTGAGACGTGTCAAGGCAGCGACGGCCATGACCGCGAAGCCTTTCATATCGATTGCGCCCCGGCCCCAGATACAGGTGCCGTCGTTGTGCCCGGAAAACGGGGGGTGCGCCCATTTCGATTCGTCCGCAGGAACCACGTCGAGGTGGGTACTGAGGACGAGCGGGCGCGCTGACCGGTTTTCGGGTTTCGCGTTCCACCGGACCGTGAGGTTCGGTCGGTCGGGGCAGCTTCCGTTCAGCTCAGGCTCGAGACCCTCTTTTCGAAAGACCCCTGCGAGATGTTCGGCGGCGGCGCGTTCGTTCCCCGGCGGGTTTGTCGTATCGATGCGAAGGAGCTGTTGGAGCAGCCCGGTCGCGGCATCGAGTTCGGCCGCAGGGAATGTGCTGTCGGCCATAGGTCGGGATTATTTCCGCGGTCCTTTGAAGGTCTTCCCGCCGATGTTGTTTTTATCAAACATACTGTCGGGGAAGTTTCCGATACTGACATTACTGAAACTCAGATTGATGGTCCGCGAGCTGTCCCGGATGACCATCCTGGAAAGGAACGGGCTGCCGTTCACGGTGTTCTTGTATTCCATTGTTGAGGTGCGGAGCAGGTTGCCTGATTTGGCATAAAACTCGGCTTTCTTTCCGAGGTTCCCGCTTTTGGTGACCCAGTATTTGATCTGCGCGTAGGTATCGCCCAGAGAATTGGCTTTCATCGTGTAAACGGTCGCGGCTTCTCCATTTACGTCGCCGTCTTCTTTGCCAACGACTTTGTATCCTTCAACAAAACTGGTCGACGCGATGTCCCCGATCGCGGCATCGCCGGAGAGGCGCTGCTTTTTGGAGACGGAGACAGGACGGCTCAGGCCGGGTTTCCAGAACCACATCGCACCTTTGGCTTCGGCGATGTATTTCCGCCCTGCGGCATCGGCCGGCTGGATGACTTCGGCGTGAATCGTTCCTCCTTTGGCGGTGGCTAGAAACTGCGCGCTTTTGGCACCGGAAACATTCACGGTCCACTGGACGCCGGTGTTACCGGTCATGATGCCGCGCGCTTTTTCCGCAGCGAGAAGTGCGGCATCCTGTCCATGTGTCAGGAGGGTGGAAAGTGTGAGGAAGGAAACGGTGAAGAGCAGTTTTTTCATCGTGGAAAGAGGTTACACGTGGCCCAGAGATTGCACAATACTTTGATGTGCGGCCCTCCGTGCCGGAGCGATTGCGGCAAGTGCGGTGAATACCACAAGAAGGACGAATGTAAGGAGGAGATATTCGGGAAGAATTTTGATTTCCCAGACGATTTCCCGGGCCGTCACGGGCGGCTCCCAGGTGGGTTTCAGCCCCTTGATAAGAAGGGAAAAACCGACCGTAAAAATGAGTCCGGTCAATGCGCCGATGATCCCGAGGAACATGCTCTCGATTCCGAAGAGGCGGACGACTCCGGGGCGTTTCAGCCCGATGGCGCGCAGGGTGCCGATTTCGCGGGTTCGTTCCACCACGGCCATCCCGATCGTGTTGAGGACGGACATGATTACAATGGTCGCAATGATCGCGAAAACGAGGCCGAAGATGATATCAAACATGCGCTTGGTCCGCAGGTAGAGGCGCGAAACTTCATACCAGGGGATGACATCCCATTCCGCTTCGGGGAATTTTTCCCGCATCGCGGCAACGACTGCGTCGGTGTCCTCGTCTTTGTGGAGAAGGATTCGCACGCAACTCACACCTTCGGTGTCATAGAGCGTCTGGGCGAGCTCAAGCGGAAGGTAGACGTAGCGATTGTTGAGCGCTTCCGATGCCACATCGGCGACCTGAAAGACCTGCGCGTCAATGGCATTCATCTGGCCCTGAATGGACGGCGCCATGAGGATGACATCCGCGCCCGGCTCAAGGCCGAGATTTTCCGCCATGCCGGGAGCGACGGAGATGGCAAAAGGCGTTTCATCAGTGATTTCCTGTCCTTCCTTTCCCGTGCCGTCAGCACTTTTCAAGGCCGTGGAGCGCGAGAAAATCCGGTCCTTCTTGGAGGGCGTCATCGCCTGGCCGAAGAAGAAACCGGGATTGCCGTCGTAGTCCAGGTTGCCTTTCACCTCCAGCATGCCGGCGGAAAGTTCGACGCGATCGTCCGTCTCCGCGGCTTCCTGGATCTCAGCAAATTCCTCTGCAGTGATGAGGTATTTTTCCGGATCGGATCCGCCGTAGTCGCGGGCGTCTTTTTTCCAGATCTGGAGGTGTCCGTTGATCTGTTCGTAGATGTGAGCATCCTTGATACTTGTGAACATGTAGCCGGCAAATCCGGCAAAAATGTTCGTTGCGGCATACCCGAGTGCGACGGCAGCGATCGTAGTGATCGAGCGGCGAGCATTGCGGAGAAGGTTTCGCAGGGCCAGAGAGATCCAGTTCACGGGAAAAATGTCAGATGCGCAGAAGGTGCTGCTTTGCCGGTATCCATAGCGGGAGATTCGGCGAGTCTCAAGAGGGATTTGGCCGCGATTTTACTCCTCGATCCGATACCAGGCGAGAACATCAGGCTTTACCCAGGCACTGAGGAGGAAAAGAGCGAATGGCATGAGGACAATGCTCGAGATGCCGAGGAAAAGGAGGAATCGATTGTAAGTCCAGGCACCGGGTCTTTGCGGCATATGAAATCCGATGAACGCGAGAAAGAAAAAAAGTGGCCCGATGAAAAGAAAGAGAACGCCCAGCAGCGTCGCAGAAGTCCGGTCGAGACCGACTTTCTCCGGAGAAATGGTGAGAGCCGCACCGCCGACGCAGGCGACCAGAA
Source organism: Verrucomicrobiales bacterium (assembly GCA_022361255.1). Taxonomy (GTDB): domain Bacteria; phylum Verrucomicrobiota; class Verrucomicrobiia; order Verrucomicrobiales; family DEV007; genus Arctic95D-9. The sequence continues at coordinate 22,529 of JAKSBG010000246.1, read as the reverse complement.
AGTAGATAATGCAAAGTCCGATACAAAACACCCGGAACCTCTTTACGGTGACGGGAGTATCGGGGCCGGTCGGGGAGGGGGGGGAGTCTGAATTCATGCCTGGCTGTGGGGACCGCGTTTTGTCCCGCGCAAGCGGTGCCACAGTTTTCGACAGCGGGCCAGAAAAACGAGCCTGCTTCGTCGCGTCGCGAGAATCTCGAAGAGCTTGACTCCGATCCAGGTGAGGAGAAACACAGCCACTACAAAGGGGATCGCGTAGGCTTCATACACGCGCAGCCAGTCAAAAACGACGTTTCCGAGCTTTCTCGAGAGCGTTACCAGAATTACCGCTGAGAGTGCTCCGGCAAGAGCCATGAAAAGGCAGAATCGCCAGAGGGGATAATTCAATACGCCTGCCGCTGCGTAGACGGGCAGGCGCGACCCGGGAAGCAGTCGTGAGGAAAAAATCAGTTTGGCCCCGTGCTCTTCAAAGAGAGTTTCCGCCTGCACGATCTGGTTTTCTTTAATCAACCATCGGAAGGGAGCGCGGCGCAGCAGACCAAGACCGCCGATGCGCCCGATCATGTAAAGGCCGACATCTCCGAGGAAAATTCCGAGAAACGAACCGACTAACGCCCAGGCAAACGGAACTACCGCCTCCGCTGCGAGGAGGCCGGCGGCGATGCAGGCCATGTCTTCGCTCACGAGCGTGGCTACGGCAATCGCAGTGACGCGTTGCCAGAGAGGGAGTGATCCCACCGCCTCCATTTTGTCGAGCATGCTGTCTTCGGAGGTGCAGCCGCTCAAGAGGCACGCCAAAACCACGGCAGAGATGGCAGACACGGTCGGTCGGCACGGGAGATGCATCAGTTTGGCGGTCGAGAGTGGAACGGATTCGGCGGAACACCGGAAGAAGACAAACTAGCCGATACCAAACGCGGCGGCGAGTGAATGTTTTGAAAAGAAACCGGCCCGGGTCCCTACTCGAGATCCAGAATTTTCAGGGTCATGTCGCATTCGTTTTCTTCATCCTGTTGCCAGAATTCCCGATGAACCGTCTTCCATTGGTAGAACTCCCTGTAGTCGGGAAAACGAACCTCCCCCGGGTAGTCTTTATTCACCACAGTGATCACGAGGCGTCGAGCATGGGGGATCGCTGCTTCAAAAACAGAGGAACCGCCGAGAACCACCAATTCCTCTGCCCCGTTGTTTTTCGCCAAAGAAATAGCGTCGGAGACCGTGCCGGCGACGCGGTGAGCCGGTGATTCAGTTTCATAGCGGGGATTCCGCGTCAGGATAATCGGCACGCGGTCTTGAAACCAGCCTGACATTTCCTCGTAGGTTGTTCTTCCCGAGAGCACCCATTTTCCCGCGGTGTAGTCGCGAAAGTGCTGCTTGTCCCGGGGGAGATTCCAGGGAATTCCCCCGTCCTCTTTACCGATGACGAGGTCCGGCGTCATCGCTGCGATCAATGAGACGAGCATGGTTTAGACTCAAGCCCGATGAATGGCATCGTCAAATTTTCAATTCGGCTGCCGGTACTTCAGCGGTGGGAAACCGGCGTAATCAGGTCCGGAATTTCGGCATGGCGGGCTTCCTGATCTGAAGTATCTTTCCCACCTGCTGAAGGTGCCTCCTTCCTGAACCTGCCATGTTCCGCATACTCTCAATTTTTGTCGTGATCCTCCCTGCTCTGGTGCTTTCCGCCCAGGATGCTGCAGGGTTGCATGAGTTTACGGATAAGAAAGGGGCGAAGATTCTCGCAGAGCTGCTCGGCGTTTCCGATGACCGCCGAATGATGCGAATCCGGCGTGAAGACGGTCAGGAATTTGAAACGGAGATCAAAGTCCTCTCTCTCGATGACCAGCAGTTCATCAAGAACTGGATGAAAACAGCCGGCAGCTCGGCAATGACGACCGATTTCCGGCTCGAGTTGGATTTAACCAAAAAAAGTGGAAGGACGACGAAACTGGACGGCTCGTCGTCGTCCTACACCTACGAAATGCAGCTTTTCAGCTACGAGATCACCGTTCGCAATCTCTCACGGGAGACATTGCCTGCTTCACGGATCGAGTATGTCATCGTCTGGGACGATAAACTGCCTCTCTACGAAGCCGCAGACGGGGATTGGACCTACTCTTCCGTCGACGAAGATGCGGATCAGTTGAGAAAACGCAGCGGGACTGCGGAAATTCCGGAACTCGCGTTCAATCGGGACGAAACAGTTACCACGGAGGAATTCGAGATTGACGAAATGTTTCTGGTTGGCGACCCGTATCGCAAAGACGAACAGACCGGGATCATTGCCCGGATCGTGAGCAGCGACGGCAGAGTTTTGCTTGAGGAGCGGGTGGGGAGCGCCAGGATCAACAGCATCGAGTGGGAAGCCGCCCTGGAATTGCAGGAACCACGTCCACGGAAACGGAATTGATACCGTTTTTTCAGCTTGCGGCAGACCTCGATCTCTCTTTGGTCTCGCCATGAGTGAATCGCATAAAATCGCAGTTCTTCCCGGCGACGGGATTGGTCCCGAAGTGATGGCCGAGGCCCGTAAGGTTCTTGACCGTATCTCGGAAAAACACAGCCTCACGTTTGAGACAGAGGAAAAGCTGGTTGGAGGAGCCGCAATCGATGCGACCGACTCTCCGCTTCCTCAGGAAACGATTCAGGCCTGCGAGAGTGCAGATGCGATTTTATTCGGATCAGTCGGAGGTCCAAAATGGGAAAATCTTCCGCCCGATCAGCAGCCTGAGCGCGGCGCCCTGCTTCCTCTTCGCAAGCACTTCGGGCTCTTTGCTAATCTGCGCCCGGCGGTTTGCTTTCCCGCCCTGACCCATGCTTCCCCGGTTAAAGAAGACCGCATTGCCGGTGGATTTGATGTCCTTTGCGTCCGCGAACTCACTGGAGGAATTTATTTCGGCCAGCCCAAGGGGATCGAAGAGCGCGACGGGGAGAAAGTCGCCATCGACACGATGGTCTACAAAAAGAGCGAAATCGAGCGCATCGCCCGCGTCGCGTTTTCCGCAGCTCAGAAACGTGACAAGCGACTCACCTCGATCGACAAAGCGAACGTTCTTCAAAACGGAATCCTCTGGCGTGAAACGGTTGAAGAAGTCGCGAAAGATTTCTCCGACGTGGCTCTTGACCATCTCTACGTCGACAATGCGGCGATGCAATTGATCGCTCGTCCGCGGGACTTTGATGTCGTTCTCGCCCCGAACCTTTTCGGAGACATTCTCAGTGATGAAATGGCAATGATCGCTGGCTCGCTCGGAATGCTTTCCAGCGCCAGTCTCGGGGAAAGCAAAGGAGACGGACTCTACTTTGGAATGTATGAGCCGAGTGGCGGTTCTGCTCCGGACATTGCGGGACAGGGCATTGCGAACCCGGTCGCGCAGATTCTCTCTGCTGCGATGATGTTGCGTTTTTCCTTCGGGCTGGGAGAAGCCGCCGACGGAATCGAAGCCGCCGTGAAAGCCGTGATCGACGACGGGTATCGCACCGGCGACATCTACACCGGCGACGGAGACCAAAAGAAAGTCGGCACCGCCGAAATGGGAGACGCGATTGTCGAGCGGCTCTGATAAGGTGATCCCAAGTCGCCGGGGACGGCGACCCTCCGGAACCAGGATGGCCGTGAACTCTGCAAGATTGGCGGGGCACGGTCCTCCGTGACTCCCCGCGATCTGCTTCCCCGAAATCCGGAAGGGACCCAATAGGGTTGAATCGATGACACAAGAGGGTTGACTCAGGGACCGAACAGGGTTGAGTCGAAGGAATGACTTACGCGGCGACTTTGCAGAAGAGAATCGAGACCACGGGCAGCGCTCTGTGCGTCGGGCTCGACCCGCGCCCGGACCGGCATGGTTCCAACAGCGAGATCGAGTCTTTCTGCGAGAACGTCATCGGGGAAACCGCGGAATTTGCCGCCTGTTTCAAACCCAACATTGCCTATTTTGAAGCTCTCGGAGTCGAAGGATACGCGATGATCGACCGGCTCATCGGGCGGATGAAAGATACCGGGGTGCCGATCGTTCTCGACGCCAAGCGGGGGGATATCGGAACCACGCAAGAGCACTATGCAAAAGGTTACTTTGGAGGCTGGGATGTCGATGCGGTGACGCTGAGTCCCTACATGGGATTTGATTCGGTAGAGCCGTTTCTTCAGTATCCGGGAAAGGGAGTCTACCTGCTCGGAGTCACGTCAAATGCCGGAGCCGCCGATCTCGAAACGCACGATTTGGCAAGCGGGCGCAAGGTGTTTGAGCTGGTCGGGGATATGGCCGGACGTGCTGCTGATTCTCCGGCGGGGGAGGGAAGTATTGGCCTGGTTCTTGGTCTGACGAATGTCTCTGACGACGTCCTCGCCCGCATGCCGGATGTGCCGCTTCTCATTCCCGGTCTCGGAGCACAGGGCGGTGATCTTGAAACGTTGCGGGGAGCTTCCCGAACCGCACCCAATGTCATCAACGTTTCCCGTGGCATTCTCTATGCCGACGACAAACTTTCTTTCACTGAACGAGCCAAAGACTATGCGAACCGAATTGCCGACATCGCCTGACGAAACGATCGAACTCCTCAAGGATTACGGAGCGGTCGAACAGGGACATTTTATTCTCGCGAGTGGGAACCACTCCGCTTACTACGTGAAAAAAGGAAAGCTGGTTCAGCATCCCTGGGAGCTGCAAAAAATGATCGAGCAGCGCGTCGATGAGATGAAAGCGCTCGGGCAGATTGATGTGGTTCTAAGCCCCGCGATGGGTGGCGTTCCGGTCGGTCAGCAGGTTGGACTCGCGGTGCATGCCCGAACGATTTATGCAGAGCGAAATCCGGAGACAAACGAGTTGGAATTGAAGCGAGGTTTTGAAATCAAGCCCGGCGAGCGCCTGCTGTTGGTTGAAGACGTCATCACAACCGGCGGCACGCTGCTGGAATTGACCGATTTTATCGCCGCTCAAGGCGGAGAAGTTGCCGGGGTTTTTGTTGTCGTGAACCGATCCGGAAAAGACAAGGTTGGAGATTTCCCCGTCGTATCCTGCATGGAGATCCAGTTCCCGGTTTACGCGCCGGATGAGGTGCCGGAGGAGTTGGCGGCAATAGAGGCGGTGCGGCCCGGGACAAAGCGGGTGGAGTAAGGGAAGAAAGCCACGCGTAATTCGTGACCATTTCCCAAACTTTCGCTTGATCCTCCCCCAACCACTCCTAAACATTATCTATGGGTGAACTTTCTCTCGGTCTCAGTTTTGATGATGTCCTTCTCGTCCCGCAGCGCAGCGGGGTGCTGCCGGCGGGGGTAGACATTTCGACACGCCTCACAGAGGGCATTCCTTTGAATATTCCGATCGTCTCCTCGGCGATGGATACCGTCACGGAGGATGAGCTTGCGATTGCTTTGGCTCGCGAAGGAGGGATCGGGGTGATTCACCGGAATATGCCGATAGTGGAACAGGCGGATATGGTCGCCAAGGTCAAGCGATCCGAAAACACGGTGATCGCAGATCCATTTACCGTTTCTGCAGACATCACGCTCGCCGAGCTCCAGGTGATTATGGATGACAAGGGGGTAAACGGCTTCCCCGTGGTGGACGAAAATCGCATTCTCATCGGGATGGTCACAAGCCGCGACATCTGGTTTGTCGAAAACGAGTCGGCTCCGGTGTCAGAGGTGATGACACCGAAGGAAAAAATTGTTTCTGCCAAAGACGGAACCGGCCTGGAAGAGGCCCGGCGCCTTCTTCAGCAGGCGCGTATTGAAAAACTGCCGCTCGTGGACGACGAGGGCAGGCTGACGGGACTGATCACGGCGCAGGATATCGAAAAGAGAGACATGTATCTCAACTCTGCGAAAGACCGCTACGGTCGCCTCCGTGTGGGGGCCGCAATCGGGGTGGGGGGAGATTGTTTCGAGCGTGCCGCCGCCGTGATCGAAGCCGGTGCGGATGCCGTTTTCATTGATGCGGCAACGGGGCATACCGAGCGGGTGCTTTCCGTCATCGAGCAAATCAACAGCGAGCATGGCAAACCGGTCGTTGCCGGGAATGTGGTAACCTCCGACGGTGCTGCGGACCTCATTGCCGCCGGTGCAGCTGCGGTGAAAGTCGGGGTTGGACCTGGCTCGATCTGCACGACACGGGTTATCGCCGGTGTCGGAACACCACAATTTACCGCGATTCAAAACGTTGCTCCTGTTTGTCACGAGAAGGGGATTCCTCTGATTGCCGACGGCGGGATCCGCTACTCCGGCGACGTTGTGAAGGCAATGGCTGCCGGCGCTGATCTAGTCATGCTGGGTTCTCTTCTGGCCGGATGTCGGGAGAGTCCCGGCGAAATGGTGAATCACCAGGGCCGGGCGTGGAAAGAATATCGTGGAATGGGCTCGGAGAAAGCTATGCGCAAAGGTTCCGGCGATCGTTACGGGCAGAATTCTTCCGGAAAGCTTGTTGCGGAAGGGGTGGAAGCACGCGTTCCCTATCGCGGGCCTCTTGCCGATACAGTTTTTCAACTTCTCGGCGGACTCCGGAGTGGCATGGGCTATGTCGGTGCGGAAAATCTGCAGTATTTACGTGAGCGTGCCAAATTTGTTCGTATCACGTCAGGCGGCTTGAAAGAAAGTCACGCCCACGACATTACCATTACGGAAGAGCCGGTAAACTACCAGGCGGCGAACTGAGTCGCCATTTTCCGCTTTCTGAATTCTTCGTCCCTTTTTTCTTATGGACCATCCCATTGCCGTTATTGATTACGGTTCGCAGTATACCCAGCTCATCGTTCGCCGTATCCGCGAGCTTGGCTATTTTTCCCGTCTCTACCAGCCTACGGAACTGGATCAAACCGGCGAGCCGGCGGCTGTCATTCTTTCCGGCGGTCCGCGTTCGACTCTCGAGGAAAACGCGCCTGACATCGACTTCGAGTACCTCCAGGGAATGGGTGTGCCTGTGCTCGGTGTTTGTTATGGTATGCAGCTTTTGAATACCAAATTCGGTGGCACAGTTGCTCCGGGGAATACACGGGAATATGGGCCCGCGACCCTGATGCCGGAAGAGGGGATTGATGGGATCTTTGCAGACCTCGAAGGTCATTCCCAAATCTGGATGAGCCATTCCGATACCGTCAGCGAGCTGCCGGACGGGTGTGAGGTGATGGGGCGAAATCTCGACGGTGTGCCGGTCGCTTTGCGCTGGAACGAGAAGTTTTTCGGTATCCAGTTCCATCCGGAGGTTTCTCACACGGATGAGGGAACGCAGATCCTGCGCAATTTTCTCGACCGGGCGACAGACCTTCCACGATTTACGATTTCATCATTTAAAGACGAACTGGCAGCCCGCGTCCGGGAGGAAGTCGGGGGACGAAAAGTTGTCTGTGGAGTTTCCGGGGGAGTGGACTCCTCCGTGCTCGCCGCGCTTCTTCACGAAGCGCAGGTCGACACACGGAATATTTTCGTCGATACCGGTCTGCTGCGCAAAGACGAGGCCGAAGAAGTGGAATCACTTTTCGCAGAGGTGGGGATCGAAATCGAAACGATTGACGCGTCGGAGCAGTTTCTTTCCGCCTTGGCGGGAGTTTCCGATCCGGAAGAGAAGCGCCGCATCATTGGGCGACTTTTCGTGAAGGTTTTCTTCGACGCGGTCGGAGACGATGTTGAATTGCTGGCCCAGGGGACGCTTTACCCCGATGTAATCGAGAGCGCCACGAGCGGATCCATTGCTTCGACGATCAAGACGCACCACAACCGTGTCGACAAGATCATGGAGTTGAAAGAGCAGGGACGCGTCATTGAACCGCTCGATGAACTTTTTAAAGATGAAGTTCGTGAGCTCGGGCGTGTCCTGGGCCTGCCGGAGCGAGTCGTCGGTCGTCATCCTTTTCCCGGTCCGGGGCTTGCGGTCCGCTGTCCCGGCGAAGTTACGGAGGAGAAGCTCAAAATCATTCGTGAAGCAGACGACATCTTTATCGGCCTGCTGCGCGAGCGCAATTTCTACGATTCGGTCTGGCAGGCATATGCTGCTGTAATCCCTACCAAAACAGTTGGTGTAAAGGGAGATGAGAGAAGCTACGAGTACGCGCTCAGTTTGCGTGCCGTAACCAGTGAGGATGCGATGACCGCAGAATGGGTTCATCTGCCCTATGAATTGCTCGGCGAAATTTCCAATCGGATTTTGAATGAAGTGTCCGGAGTAAACCGGGTTCTCTACGACATCTCGACGAAGCCACCGGCGAGTATCGAGTGGGAGTAAAGCGGACTCCTCAACAAAACCCGGAGGGGCGGCGTTCCCACCGACTGGAGATTTTAGGTGAATTGACACGGTGAGTTTCCGGTCACCGTAAACTCTGAAGTCACGGAGGACTGTCCCCCTCCTGTGGATATCTTTTCATGATGGCTGATTCCGTTCGTCAAAAACGGAACGCGGCTTTCCTTGTCCGTGTCCCAACGAACCGTTATCTTCCGCTCATGCGCTATTTTATCTCCGCTTTCGCAATCATTCTGACACTAACGTCCGCCACCGCTCAGGAAGACCTGGCGGAGCGAATGGAAAACGCGCTGAAAATGCTGGAGCAGGCAGGGCAGGCTGAGCCTCGTACGGTCGCAATGATGCTGACTTCCGCTGCGGAGGGATACATTCAGAAAGGAGACTTCGATACAGCCCTCGAACGGGTCGAGCGGGCACTGCAACTTTGCCGGGAACACGATCTCGATCCGATGACCGCCTTTTTCACCGCTTCGAAAATTCTCAATAAGACAGATGATGAAGTCGCGACCGGTTTTTTGATTCGGGAATTGAAGGCACCCGGAGCAACCAACACCTATAAAAAAGGGGTTCTCAAAGCCCTCGATATGCACCTTGCCATCAACGGCGATCAGAAGCTCGCCACGCAGGGCGCTTTTGAGCTTTGGCAAATCACAAAGGCCGACAATCCGGGAACAGAAGAGGAATTTTGGGCGCTCTGGAAATACGGGAATCACTGTCTCACGGGTAAGCTCTACGACCTCGCCGGCCCGGCATTGAAAGACGCCCGGAAGCTGGCCCTGGATCTTGGAAAACCTGATCTGGCTGCCAATGCGTCGCGGAGTCTCGGCATGGCTTTGATGGTGTTGGGGAACTACGAGGAGGCGCGAAAGCTCTACGAAGAAACCCTGACCCTGGCCCGGGCCACGCCGAACAATCCTCTCCTCCGCTTTGAAGTGCAGAACTATGCTTCCCTACTTCTCCAAATGGGGGAATTCGACGAGGCGGAAAAAATGATCGATGAGACTGAGGCGCTCTCCACCAATGATTACGAAAAGGGTATTGCGAAAGATCTCAGGACCGGCCTGACATTGAAGCGTGCTCTTGCGGCAGGCGGAAAGCCGGATTTGACCGAGGTAATTGCATTGCAGAAAGAAGTCATCACAGAGAAGCTGAAAAACACCTCTGCCGGTGAAGAGTTTGCCTACCTCGGAGCAACCGGGGATTTTATCGCGATGGCGAGTTTTCAACTGATGGCCGGAGATCTCGACGGGGCGGAAAAATCTCTCGCAGACGCCGCACGGGGGGCTGACGCCTGGGAGGCAAACTCGCGAAAGGCTCAGGATTCTGCCGTTTTCAGTGCCGATCAGGTAAATCTGTCGATGGCAGATATCCGCGCGGGAATTTTCGATTTTCAGCAGCAGATTGATGTCGCGCGAGGAAATCATGAAGCTGCTCTCGTCACTGCTGAAAATGGTCGGGGAACCGCGCAAGCCGAGTTGCTGCGAGAGAAGCTCGGACTCGAAACTTCGGACAGGGTGGTGAAGAAACTCGATTCCGGCGCGATTGCTCAGATTGCGGCAAAACACCAAACTACGTTTGTTGTTTACTCGCTGGCCAGTGCACTGGCTCCGGCGACGCGCCAGTATATCACGCAGGATGATCCTCTCCAGCATCCCCAGAGCTTGTATATCTGGGTCGTTTCGCCGGACGGAAAATATTCGTTTCGCTCGGTTCCGCTGAAAGGATCAATCACCGGACTGGTTCAATTGGCTCGCCAGGAGATTATGAGCAAGCCGGAAGAAAAACCGGAGGGTGAGCCGATGAAAGTATTGTCGGAGCTGCTTATCGGCTCGATCAAAGAGGCTCTGCCTTCTGACGAAGGAGCGTCGGTGACCGTTGTCCCACAGGGGCAGTTGTTTCTGGTCCCGTTTGCTGCTCTCACATTGGAAGGGGAGACCACTCTGATTGACAAATACACCCTCGGAATGTCCCCATCCATCGAGCTGATGGAGTTAGCGGCCGAACAACGCAAAGCGGTCGAAGAAGCCGGAAATAAAGAAATTTTGATCGTCGGAAACCCGACCATGCCCGGATATCAGAGTCGGCCTGACCGGGATGCCCACGAACTTTCACCGTTGCCCGGAGCAGAGGCAGAGGCGAAATATCTCGGGCAGGCGCTCAATACAGCACCCTTGATCGGGGATGCGGCGACGGAAGTGGCGATTGCGGAAAAGATGGAAAGCGCCCGGTTTCTACATTTCGCGACACATGGACTGCTGGAAACAGAGAGCGCGTATAACCAGTCCTTTCTCTCTGCCCTCGCGTTTGCTGCAGGAGAGGGAGAGGATGGATTTCTGACCGTCAAAGAAACCGCACGAATGAATCTGCGCGCGGAGTTGGCAGTGCTCAGTGCTTGCGATACAGGACGGGGACGAATTTCCGGGGACGGTGTCATCGGCCTGACGCGAGGTTACATCACCGCTGGAGTTCCCACAGTCGTCGTTTCCCTCTGGCCTGTGAACGACCAGGCAACTGCCATCCTGATGGGAAATTATTACCAGGCCATGATGAAAGGGGAAAACAAAGCATCCGCCCTCCGCGCCGCAATATTGGAAACGAAGAAAAAATTCCCCAGCCCGCAGCTCTGGGCACCGTTTGTCCTGTATGGTTTAGCGCAGTAGTGCGGGTGCCCTCCTCAACGGGCAGGGTGGAACCTGCCCCTTCCATATTTCGCATGCAGATTCGACGTGGAGGGGCAAGCTCCTGCTTGCCCGTGAAAACGCATCCGGAGAACGGAAAACTCACACACCGGCAACATCGCGCCCACAGCGGGCAGGGTGGAACCTGCCCCTCCATGCTCCGCATGCAGATTCGACGTGGAGGGGCAAGCTCCCGCTTGCCCGTGAAACGCGTCCGGAGAAAGGAAAGCTCACGCATCGACAACATCACGCACAAAGCGGGCAGGGTGGAACCTGCCCCTCCATGCTTCGCATGCAGGTTCGACGTGGAGGGGCAAGCTCCCGCTTGCCCGTGAAACGCGTCCGGAGAACAGAAAAACTCACGTATTTACAATATTGCCCGCAAACCGCGTCCGGAAAGGGAAACACTCACATTTCGCCAAAGTCGCACACCGGCTTGTTCCTGCTTGTTCGGGCCATTGTCTCTCAATACACTGCGGTATGCCGGAAGAAGAAAATATGCCGATTCGGAAATATCCGGCGAATCAGGCGTGGCGTTCTTCGCTAAATCATCCGGCCATCGTTTTTGTTACCGTTTGCACCAAGGGGCGTAGGTTACTTCTCGCTACTGAAGCAGCGCACGAACTGCTTGTTTCCTGCTGGAAGGAAGCCGATCTTTGGAGAGTGGGGAGATACGTGATTCTTCCCGACCACATTCATATGTTCGTATCCCCGTCTGGGCGGGATTCACCCATTGTTAAAGCGTGGGTGAAATACTGGAAGAGCCAGGTATCGCGGAGATGGCCGAATGCAGAGCAAAAGCCAATTTGGCAGCGCGATGTTTGGGATCGTCAATTGCGAACCAGTGATTCTTACCAACGAAAATGGAATTACGTCCGCTCGAATCCGGTGAGACACGAATTGGTGGAAAGGGAATGTGATTGGCCTTTTCAGGGTGAATTGAATAAGCTCGATTGGTATCAATGATATTTCGGCGGATCTCGCAAAGCATCACGCGAAAAGCGGGCAGGGTGGAACCTGCCCCTCCATGCTTCGCATACGCATTCAACGTGGAGGGGCAAGCTCCTGCTTGCCCGCAAACCGCGTCCGGAGAACGGAAAACTCACGCATCGGCAACATCACGCCCACAGCGGGCAGGGTGGAACCTGCCCCTCCATGCTTCGCGTGGAGATTCAACGTGGAGGGGCAAGCTCCCGCTTGCCCGTAAACCGCATCCGGAGAACGGAAAGCTCACGCATCAGCAGCATCTCGCCCACAGCGGGCAGGGTGGAACCTGCCCCTCTACGTCCACTGTCGCTCCCTGTCAGGGCAGGGTGCTCTTGAACATTCCCCGAGGGTATCTTTCCCATCGGTGACGCGATTTTTTCTCCGTTCTTCCAGCTGTATGGGCGACCTGGCGCAATCATCTTGAACCTCAATTGCCGTTGGTTGACTTCCGTGTTCCGTTTCCCTAATTTCCCCTGGTAGCTACGGCCCGCAAGTGAGGTCGCAATGCCTCAATCACTACCCTGAAACATGGCATTGCCGGTCATTCACAAGCACTCCATCACTTCGCCCGGTGGCAGAGCCATTTCGGTGGAATTTTGTGGCGAGCATCATATGGGTGCGGACCATATTGAATTCATTCCTTCTGAGCCGGTTGCCGGCGTCAAAAGATTCTTTACGACCGGTGGATACGCTCTGTTCAACGAGGCCGATCTCTGTTTCTACCTGTTCGATTCATTTCTTGTAGTTCGAGTGAGCTCCAGGTCCTGGAAAGCAACGCATTTGGCAAATCCTGACAAAAAGACACTAGCAGAGCTGCAGAAGCTCCGCATCGCCTTCTATCCGGAAGGCCGTGGATGCGAGACTCAGGTCGGCGCTCTGAAAAAATGCGCCTGGAAAGCCGGGCTGGGGGACGCTCACGAGGGCGTTTTTCCAAGTGCATGGCAACCCTTCGTCGATCAACAGAAAAACTTGAGATAGCCCCGCGGAACGCTGCCGGGCTGGTTGTGGATCTATTGGTTTCGAAAAAGACCCGGAGGGTGAACGCGACAGTTATGCTCCCGCTTGAATCGGGGCGTAATTGCTCCGCCTTTCCGGTTGATTCTCTATTTCTGATTTCACGACGCGAGACGCAAGTCCGCGCTCGAGAGGCGGGAGAAGAGCTGACCAACGGTGAGTCCACTTCCGTTGAATGCCATTTCGCTCCACTCTGGTGTTAACCTCCTCTCTTGATCCGGCATTTGCAGGAAACACGATCATGGCTTTCCCTGAATTTCCCGGATCTCTTATCTTCCGCTCCGCCCGCTACTTTATTGGGCCGCTATTTTTTCTGCTCGCTGCCGTCACCGCACTGGCCTTCCCTTTGAACTCCGTTGCGGCTCCACCCAACGTCATTCTCATCCTGACCGATGACCAGGGCTATGGGGACATGGCCTGCCACGGCAATTCCTGGCTGAGGACGCCGCACCTCGATCAAATGCACGACGAGAGCGTTCGGCTCGATGACTATCATGTTGATCCGGTGTGTACCCCGACCCGCGCGGCACTGATGACCGGACGCCACTCCCTGCGCGTCGGATCCTGGACGGTGACGGAAGGACGGCAATTGCTCAATCCTGACGAAACCACCATGGCGGAGGTATTTCGTGCCTCCGGCTACCGGACCGGCCTTTTCGGCAAATGGCATCTCGGTGATACCTTTCCTTTTGCGCCGCGCTTTCGCGGCTTCGACGAGGTGGTTTGTCACCGGGCCGGCGGCGTCGACGAAATCGGCAACCCGAAGGGCAACGACTATTTCGATGACACCTACTACCGGAACGGCGTCGCTGAGAAGTTCAATGGCTACTGCACCGATGTCTTTTTCGATGAGCTGCTGCACTTCATTGGCAATGAGAAGGGAACAGGGGACAGCAGCCGCCCCTTTTTCGCTTATTTGCCGCTCAATGCGATGCATGGTCCGTTCACGGTCGACGATGCCTATTCTGACCGTTTTCGTGAGTTGGGCATGCCGGAGGACCGGGCCGAGTTTTACGGGATGGTCGAGAATTTCGACGAAAACCTCGGGCGCCTCTTTGCTTCGCTCCGACGGCGTGGCATCGACGAGAACACAGTAGTCATTTTCATGGGTGACAACGGCTCGGCCGGGGGCGCTCGTATCATCGAGGGACATGCAGGCTACAACGCGGGAATGCGGGGCGCGAAGGGCGACGTCTACGAAGGCGGGCATCGCGTCGCCTGTTTCGTCCGTTGGCCCGGCCGGTTGCCGGCGGGACGCACGATCGAAGCGCTGACTACTCACCACGATTGGCTGCCCACCCTGATCGACCTTTGCGAGCTTACTCCTACCGAGCCGATCGTCTTCGATGGGCGTACCCTGCAACCGCTCCTCGAAGGCGAGCTCGCATCCTGGCCGGAGCCGAGAACGATCTTCATCGCCCGACATGCCGATCAGCCGAAATTATGGACGGGCGAAACCGGGAAAAAGCAGAAGTACCCGCGTCGCGCCGTCCTGACGGAACGCTGGCGGTTGGTCGATGGTGAGTTGTATGACATCACCGCCGATCCAGGACAGCAGAATGATCTTGCCGGGGGGAATCCCGACGTCGTCGCCGAACTCGATGCCGCCTACCGGAGCTGGTGGCGCGAGGCCATGTCTCACGGCGCTGCCTACACGCGTTTTGTGCTCGGGGCAGGGGAGGAAAACCCCACTGTATTCACCGTGCGCGACTGGCATCCGGTCGAGGGACGCGTGATCTGGAAGAAAGCGCAACTGGCGGAAGATAACCGTTTTCTGAACGGCTTCTGGGCGGTCGACGTGAAAAGAGCCGGGCATTACCGGATCACCCTGCGCCGTTTCCCCGAAGACGAACCCGCCGCGATCGGGGCGAACTCCGCCCGTATTCAGATCGGAGAAGTGGAGAAAATCCTCCCGCTCGATCCAACCGACGACGTTGCCGTTTTTACACTCGACCTACCCGCCGGACCAGCCCAGCTGCAGACCTGGCTCACGGATGCTGGGACCGGAAAGGAGCGTGGAGCGTATTTCGTTGAAGTAACGCGGGTGAGAAAGTGATTCGCTATCACTCAAACGTGCTCATCGGCGGAGCGCCCATCGTTGAGTATCCGTTGTCGACGTGGAGCACTTCACCGGTGACTCCACTCGAGAGATCGCTCAGGAGATAAACGGAGCTGCCTCCCACATCACTCCCTTCGATATTTCTTTTCATGGGAGCGACTTTGCCGGTGTAGTCGATCATCTTGTCAATGTCCCCTACAGCGGAAGCGGCGAGCGTTTTCTGAGGGCCGGCGGAGATCGCATTGACCCGAATATTGCCCGGCCCGAGATCGTAGGCCAAATACCGCACTGAAGCTTCCAGCGCCGCTTTCGCCACGCCCATGACGTTGTAGTTCGGAATGACCCGCTCACTTCCGAGGTAACTCAGGGTAATGATCGACCCGCCGTTCGGCATCAGTTTCGAAGCTTCTCTCGCCATGGGAATCAGGCTGTAGGCGCTCACGTCGAGAGCCAGGGCAAAGCCCTCGCGGGTGGTGTCGACAAAGGTGCCTTCGAGATCATCCGACTTCGCAAAAGCGATCGAGTGAACGAAAAAATCGATCTCTCCGAAGTCCGATTTGATGGCGGCGAAGCCCTCCTCGATTGACTCATCGCTCTGCGCATCCATCGGGCAGGTAAAGGAGATGCCTTCGCGTTCCGAGATCTTTTTGATGCGCCGCTCGACGGCCTTTCCGGGAAGGTAGGCAAGGCCGACTTCGGCCCCCTGTTCCTGGAGACTTTTCAAGATGTGGTAGGCAAACGAATACTCGTTGACCACACCGGTGACGATTCCGTTTTTTCCCTCAAGCAGCGACATGCCTTCCCATAGGGAAAAGTGCGCGTCATTTCAAGGGGTTTGTTCAGAAGAGAAACAGGGTTGTTTCCATAATCTTACCCTGTCGGGGAAGCGATCCGGAGGTAGCAAAGATGAGGGAGGCCCCGGGATTGTCTTCGGGAAAGATGGCAAATCTTCTTCCGAATTCTTTGGGATCTTTTCGCAATTTCACCGGACCCGGGCGTCTGTTGTTGTATGAGGTTTTTCATCGTAATTCTGATTTCGTCCTTTTTCTGTCTGTCGTCCCGCGGGCAGGAAATGCATCCCTCCGTATCCGGAGCCCTTCAATTTTCGAAATCCATTCAAAGCGATGACCTTGCCGCTGCCTATGCCGGGACTTCTGAGAAGTTTCGGAAAGTGAATTCCCTCGACGATTTCCGGGGATTTCTCGCAGAATCAGGAGTCGCGAAGTGGCAGGGTTTCACACCGGGAAGAGCCACTGCCAACCAGGATCAAAGTCTGGCGATCGTGAACCTCAAGGCGAAAGACTCCGGGGGAAAGTCCCGCACGGTAACCGTCGGAATGATCAAGGAGCCCGACGCCTATCGAATGGAGTACTTTTTTGCGCGACCGGGAGGGATCTCGGGTATTCCCCCTGTTGACGATGCCGAAGCGGCTACGGTGCTGGCGGAAGAGTCTCTGAAGAGTCTGGCAGCCGCGATCAAGAGCGGCGACTTTTCCTCCTACCTTTCCACCCTTCCCATGAAATTTCGACAGCAGTACGGAAACGACACCATTGCCAGCCTCGGCAAACAACTCAATGCGACCCGCTATGGGCCGGTTTCCGCTATGCCCGGAAAGCTGGAGTTCAACGGGCCGGGCACCTGGTCTGACGGACACGCCCGTTATCGTTTCGATATTCCCTATCCTGACAGGAAACGGAAACTGCGGCTCCATTTTATTGCCCACACACCCGAGTCCGAAACCAACGCGTGGCCAAACCGTTGGGAGTTGGTTTACTTTCCTGCTGCCAGCCCCGCCCTCGCCGAGCCGGAGGAAGCTGAAGCGTCCGGGATCATACGCACTGTTTTGACCGACCTGTTTGCCGGCTTCCGGGCGGGCGATCTGAAGGCGTTTCATGAAGCGGGAGCTCCCTTCTTTCGCGAAGTCGTGCCGTTGTCCCGGTTTGCTGGCGCGTTTCCGGCTTTCACAGGAGAAAATGCGGTCGACTTCTCGGAATGGAAGCCGGAAGAAGCAGAAATTCTCGAAAGCTCCCTGATCGGCGACCACAAGGCAGTCTGGAAGGCCGAGGTCGTCATCCCGACCCCGAATCAACCGGTCTACGCCACCTTAAACCTGATGAACGAAACCGGTGCCTGGCAGTTTTCCGGAGTGACCTTCCACTCCAAATCCCCCGAACAACGTCGAAGTCCCTCCGCAAAGTGAAATCCGGTTCTTCGGAAGGACGCAGGGGGCACAGAACTCGTGAGTCCAAATCGCACCCTGGAAACGGTTTGCCTACCGCCCCGGGATGCTCACGGACGCTATCAACAGGAGGCGGAGTTTGATCGAGTCAAAGGTTCCATGTCATCTACGAAGACTGGAGTCCGATAGACGCCAGCACCCATTCCTGGGACTCGCCCCTCGCCGGGCATGCGGTGAGCGAGGATGGCATCGGAAATTTCAAGATTCTGCCGCCCGCAGTGGATGTCCGGACCAAGCCCACCGGCAAGTTCGCCGAATACCCGCATCCGCACTGGCACGCCACCGACCCGAAGAAATACCCCGGCAAGCCCGCTTCGGAGGATGTTCCCCAGCACCGGATCAAGAAGGGAGAAGTCCGGGCCTTCGCGAAATACGAAATCCACGAACCGGAACAGGACGCCTTCGGCGACTGGGCCGCCATCAGTGTTGGCGGGCAATACTATCTCTTCGCCGACTACCATCCCGCGAACGACAAGATCCGCGTCGGCTGGCTCACCTCGTCGAGTCTCGATGAACCGTTCACATTCTGTGGTGAGATCGGGAGAGGCCATCCCGATCCAGATATCCTGTTCGCCGAGGGCCAATTCTATCTAGCGACCCAGATGTCCACGGACTACGTCAGCCCGGGTCCCTGGGTGGAGACGGTCGAGGCACGGGTCGGTGTCGATCAGGACAAGGATGGCGAGGTCGATCAGTGGACCGACTGGCAGGAGGTGAGGGAACGCTACGACCACACCCCGGGCTTTTCCAAGCAGGTCGCGAAGACGCAGGCGAGGCTGGATCTTTCCGAGTTGCCGGAAGGGTACGGGTTTCAGTTTGAATTCAGGATTAGCGATTCCACCGAGAACGAGTCGAAGCCGATTTTGGATCGGGTGGAGCTTGTGTTTGATTGATGGGGGGGGGAGACCGGCCGGGGTTTTGAGGCCGGTTTCGGTGTAACCCTGTTTGGTCGGGGAGGTAACCCTCTTCGGATCTATCTGGAAGGGATAGGAATCCAAATTTCAAAGAGTTTTGTTCTGTTAGACTGCTCTTTGCGTCAGAATCGAAAATGTTTGACTGCCCTCACCGAACGACTGCATCCCTAAAATCCCTTCAGTTCGAACCGGCATAAGTTGCCGTCTCAAGAAAACAAATCCAAACCAATTTGCCCTTGGTTGACGCGCGACTATGAAACGCCAACTGGGATCAATTGTCGCTCAGAACTAATTGTTTTCTGGGTAAGTCTCCGAAAACAGCTTGCTTCGTCCTTTTTTAGATATCGATAAGATTGGGGGACAACGAACTTTGGAAACTTTTCTCTTAGACTTTCCAAACTCAGCGGACGGGCATATTCCCAAACGCCAGTAATCTCCAGAGCAAAAGCGATCTTTCGCCCCTCAAAATAGGCATTGAATTCACCCTCTGAAACGCCCGCAAATCCCGAAACAACTTTCCAAATTTCCTCGGGTGAACCCTTCCAAACTTCTCCGACCGTGAATCCTCCCCGCAGTTCCTTAACTGGGCTTGAAACGTACAAGAAGACGTCCCTTACTTCCTCTTCTCTCCAGATTCTTCTTCGGAGTTCTGCTGTTTTGAGCCCGGAAAAAACCAAATCTGCGTAATTCGGTTTCAATGACATTAGTAGTGGATCAGCTTCGTTGGTCATTTGAATTGGGAAACGCGAAATCAGCGAGTTCTTGCCAAGTTGCGTTTGGAACTCTGAATGGGGATTGAAGTACAACTGGAACATCATTCTTTTCAAGAATTTTCCTGTATTCTTCAAGGGAGATTCTTCTTTGCAGCGGAAATGTGTGCGAGAATTTCAGCGCCATGATATCGTTTTCAATTTCCTCCTCAGAGATTGAAAAAACGTCAGCCCACTCCAGAATTCCAAATTTTCGAAATCTTTTGAAAAGTTCTTTAGGCTTGCCAATAACAACTTCGTCAAGGTGGGAAACAGCAACAAACTCTTTCACTTCACGGCTAACGTACCACAAAATTCTCGCAGGACTTTGAAGCATTTTGTGATGGGACGGTTTCCGATAATAGACGTTTTCCCACCTTAGCAACACTGTTGGGTCACCTCCAAATAGATCGTCTGCTGAAAGCTCTTGATCGATTAATCCACGGGCGAAAGTCGGGATGATAGGCACTGTAAAACAAGGCACTCCATCGTCCAGTATGAGAGGGGAGCAGTTCCTTTCCAAGTCGACCGGAGAAACAGATTCGAAATGTTTCAGCAATTTCGGATCGGAACGGCCAATTCTCTCAAATACCTCATCGCGAGAAAATCGACCCGAGAAAACGAATCTTGTGAAGGCCCGTTCGCCTTCAAGGAACCCCATTTTCTGAAGGAGCGTTTGGAAAAAATCTCCGACACCTTTCTTCCGAAATTTCACGGAGGTTTTCTGACTTTTGACGGCCCTACATAGAGAATCTGCAATAATATACCTCCCCACTAATTCGAGATCAGCTTTTTTCGATACTCTGACTAGGACTACATCTTCACTTTGTTCATCGCTCGTAGCGATGACCCTGACAGCCGAAACAGTTGACGTTGATTCCCAAAGAATTTGCACCTGATATTTCGTGGGTTCCGCAATCCAACCAATAAGTTTTTCTTTTAGTTTAGCCTTTGATTCATTTGCCAATTGAAAGTCGCGATATGAGACATGACTAAGGTCTTCTGGTCGAATCCTCTGCCATCGTAAATGCATCCCAGCGACTCTTTCAGGAGAGTAATTCCCCTTCTCTGCGACCTCGTGAAATTTCGATATCAGTTCCACTGGATGGATCACTTCGACATTTGTTGCCTCGTGAATTTTCAAACGACTGTCTAGCAAACGTTGATCACGAGTCGCAAAAATCTGAATATCAGAGGCAGCTGTCATTGCGAGGTGATGAATATCGGAGCGAGAACTCTCACGATCGTACGGAAGAAACTCCCGCAATCGTAGAACGAT
Source organism: Verrucomicrobiales bacterium (assembly GCA_022361255.1). Taxonomy (GTDB): domain Bacteria; phylum Verrucomicrobiota; class Verrucomicrobiia; order Verrucomicrobiales; family DEV007; genus Arctic95D-9. Next base: position 2,382 of record JAKSBG010000246.1, on the reverse strand, counting down.
TTTATCAAAAAGTGTTGAGTCGTGAAAAACTCGACGCATCCCGTGAGCTCTGGTCCTCGCTTTGGTCCGAATTTCAGGATCACCATTCCGATCAATCTCTGAAAACAGTTCGTCTGTGATCCAAAGATTCAGCGAAGCGGCCAAGAAATCCGCTTGCAACGCCTTCGAGGCGATAGCCTTTGGTGAATCGGGCTCCTCGAAATCAAAGAAGATTTGAGCATCAATAGCCACATCAACTTCCTCTTCCGTTGTTTGTGCACGCCACAACCCAAGATGATCGTCACTTCTTAAGGTGAGTGACCAGAGCGTGAGCAGATGGCCATCTGCACTCCGCCCGACTTTTTCGTCAATTGGTACGAATCCCAAGCGTGGCCACATACTGTATGCTGGAAAATCCCGGCGACACCGCAACTTTATAACGAATTGGGTCGTCGCTAATTCCTTGAGCCGTTCGACAAGCATTCTTGCGACCTGTCGTCCTCTGTAATCAGGGGAAACACAGAGTTGTGATAGACGAATTCGATCAGGATAATCAGCAAACAGCAGGTAACCTACTAGCTTTCCACTATTTGTTTTCGCTCCCAGAACACGGTTACTCACAATATACTCTTTGAATGTCTCGAGAGTGAGAAATCCTAACGTTTTTCTGTGAGGGCGTGCCAACTCGTCAAGATCATCTAGATCTTCAACATTCAGGAAGCCAATCGAAAAGCTCATAGACGAATCTGTTAGAAACCAGATGGATAAACTCTTTCTGAATAAACGTAAGAATAAAATTCGATAAAGGTCTGCGAATTTGCGGGGTCTTTCAACATTGCGCAACAAACCAATCTCATTACCGGTGCAGTCAACTATTCCTGACTGACTGTTGCACGATCAGTTTCTCACCATCGGGAGCAGCAGGAAGAGTCGGCTTCCCATCAAGATCCCCACGCTTCTTCAAAAAACCGGTCCGCGGCGGTGAGGATGATGTCCGCCCAGGGTTGGTAGTTGAAACAGGCGTGGCCCTAGCCTTCGGCCATCTGAACGTCCACGTTGTCGTTCCCCATGGACGTGAGTGTTTCACAGGACGGGTTCCATCCCTCCGGGCCGATGAAGCACGAGATCCCGTTTGCGCCCTTCAACGGAATCGCTCAAGTTCCCTGTTATGCGTTCCACCCGTCGACTCCGTCTCCACTGCGTCCTTGCCGTCCTGCTTGCGCTTGCCTCTTTCGCACAAAAGGCCGTCGCCGAAGAACTCCCGAACATTCTGTTTATCCTCACCGATGATCAGCGTGACAATACCTTTTCCGGAATGGGGCATCCTTGGATCAAGACACCGCATGTCGATGACTTGCTGAAGAAGAGCACCCGGTTTTCCAATGCCTACATCGCCGAGCCGATCTGTCGCCCCAGCCGGGCTTCGCTGTTGCTGGGATGCCACGAGCGAGTCCACCGGATCGGCTTCAGTTCGAAACGAAAGCTGACCCGCAAGCAATGGCAGGGAAGCTATCCGGTGATGCTGAAACAAGCGGGTTACTACACGGGACTGGTCGGGAAATGGCACATTGATCAGGAGAAAGGCCTCGAGCTCGAAGATCTGTTCGATGTCTTTGACGGTCACAACGGGCACGGTCCCTTTCTGTTCCCCGTGAAAAGCGACAGCGGAGATAAAACCAAGGTCACGACCAACCAGAAGAAAACCGATGATGCCTTTGCCTTCATCGACAGCGCCCCGAAAGACAAGCCGTTCTGCCTTTCGCTTTGCTACGCCACGCCGCACAGCTCCAAGTTTCGCCTGATGTGGAAGCAGTTCGCGGAGCCTTCCTTCCACAACCCCGATCTGGCGGATCATCCGCTTTTTGGCAAAGCCGGGCCGTATCGAGATCTGGAAATCAAGACGCCGCTCGACGCCAATCCGAATCCCTACGATCACATTCCGCGCAGCGTGATCGATCACGACAAGGGCCGGAACAAGACCTACAATTTCTGCTACGACACGGAGATGTGCTACGAGCTGCACATGCGCTATCACCAGATGGTCACCGAGATCGATCAGATGATGGGCGAGATTGTCGCCGGCTTGGAGAAACGCAATCTCACCGGGAAAACGTTGATTATTTTCGGCAGCGATCACGGCCTGTTGATGGGCGACTACGGCATGGGTGGCAAAGGCCTTCTCTACGATCTCGCCTCCAAGTTTCCCTGTTTCATCTTCGATCCCAATGCCCCCGAAGAAACCCGCGGCCTCACCCGCACCGAGTTGGTATCCAGTCTCGACATCACCAGCACTATTCTTGATTACGCCGGACTGGAGGAGATGCCTCACATGGTCGGCACCAGTCTCAGGCCCCTGCTCTATGACAAAGCCACTCCGGAGAACTGGCGACAGGGTTTGGCCCT
>JAKSBG010000285.1 GCA_022361255.1 Verrucomicrobiales bacterium | reverse complement strand
TGTAATGCCAAAATTGACTATCCCTGACAAACGCATTTTGCGGGTAGAAGTATTAGAAAAAGCTCTTGGTAATACCGGTAGAAAACTAAGTCTGGATATTAAAAACAAGCAAATTCTAAAGGCTAAAACCTTCTAATCTTCAGATATGCTGAACGAATCCAGGGAATTAAAACGCATGCACGAAGGCTTCAGGTTCTTTTCTTACCTGTTGCTGTTACTGACACTCTATATTAGCCAGTTGCCATTTTTCAGGGAAAACGGATTGTACATTCCTGAATTTGCTTCTGTATTGGATAAAATGCTCCGAATTGAATTCCTGTCGAATATAGTGTTGGCAAAGGCAGTGTGCCTGACTTTCCTTGCGATTACCTGCATTGGCACAAAGGCGAAAAAGGATCGCGACCTGAAGGTAAGCACTATTATTGCCCAGGTAATCATTGGAATCCTTTTTTATTGGGGAAGCTTATTGGTTATTTCAACAGTTGCTTTGGCTTACTTGCTGCTATCTTTCTTTGGTTTTGTGATCCTGAACATTGCTTTTGATAATATTTCAAAACTCATCAATGTAAACCTGATGAAAGACCGTTTTAATGAAGAAAACGAGAGTTTTCCACAGGAAAAGTCATATGAAGGCAATGAGTATTCAGTGAACCTGGAGACCATTTACCAATACCGGAAGAAGCAATATGAGGGATGGATAAATATCATCAATCCATTTCGTGGAACAATCGTTATTGGCACACCTGGTTCAGGAAAATCTTATTCCGTGGTGCTTCCTTTTATCAAGCAACACCTTTCAAAGGGTTTTTCTATGTGCGTTTATGATTTTAAGTTCACTGATTTATCTGCAGTTGCCTACAATCACTTTCTAAAAGCGAAAAAGAAAAATAAGTTGCCACGACAAGCAGAATTTTATGTAATTAACTTTGATAATATCCTGAAATCTTATCGTTGTAATCCCCTGGCACCGGAACTAATGGAAAGCCCGATTGATGCCTTTGAATCGTCAAGGACGGTTCTTTACAACTTAAATCGGGAGTGGATTAGAAAGCAAGGGGAATTCTTTTCAGAATCTGCCGTTACCTTTTTCGCAGCCGTAATTTGGTTTTTGAGAAAGTACAAGGATGGAAAGTATTGCACCTTGCCTCATGCCATTGAACTGCTCCAGTTGGAGTATGATGACTTATTTGATGTGCTATCGCAGGAAAAGGATGTGGTTAATATTATCAATCCTTTTCTCAATGCCCATAGGCGAGGAGCTAACGAGCAACTGGAAGGACAGCTGGGAAGCTTGAAAATTGCCATTTCCAAAATCATAAGCAAAGAGATCTACTGGATTTGTTCCGGGAATGATTTTTCGTTGGATATTAATGATCCTGTTCAACCTAAAGTTGTGTGTCTTGCCAATAATCCACTACGAATAGAAATGTACGGGGCTGTGTTGTCACTCTTCATTACAAGGATGCTGAAGGTGATTAACAGAAAAGGTCAACAAAAATCTTCGTTGATTTTTGATGAGTTGCCGACCATTTATTTCAGGGGGTTGGATACTTTGATAGCAACTGCCCTGAGCAATAAAATATCTACTTTGTTGGGCATCCAGACCATTGACCAGTTGATCCGTGACTAC
>JAKSBG010000280.1 GCA_022361255.1 Verrucomicrobiales bacterium | reverse complement strand
GGAACAGCTTGTCTCCGTGGTCCTGGACAAATTTCGGATTTCCTCCCAGTCCGACCTCAGCCCAGAGTCCGGGTGGCTGGTAGGGTTTCACGCCGGGGCCTCCGGCTGTTTTGACGAGCAGTCCACTCAGGGCGAGTGCGTTGTCGCGGATCATCTCGGCCTGGAGTCGGGGGCGAAGGGCGCGTGACCAGAGCCGGTTGTCGGGATCGTGTTCATGATCCTGCGGCCCGAGGTGAGAGGACTGGCGGTAGGTGCGTGAGGTAACGATCTGTCGGATCATTCGCTTGGTGTCCCATCCGCTCTCGCGGAAATCGACAGCCAGCCAGTCGAGCAATTCGGGATGAGTGGGAAATTCCCCCTGTGCCCCGAAGTCAGCGGGTGTGCGGACGATGCCGTGGCCCATAAAGAGTTGCCAGAGCTGGTTCACGGTGACCCGTGAGGTGAGGGGGTGATCGTCGGAGAAAAGCCACTTCGCGAGGCCAAGCCGGTTGGCGGGAGCGCCCTCGGGCATCGGGGGAAGAATTGCAGGGGTGCCGGGCGGAATGACTTCGTCTTCGACGGGGGAATCATACTGGCCGCGATCGAGCAGGTAGGTCATTCGCATCTTGTCGGGCGGATTGTCGGCCATAACCATCGTGGTCGTTTTGCCGGTAAGAATTTCGCGCTTTGTCGCCATGTGCTGCAACTCCACGCTGCGTGCCGTGAGATAGGCGGCAGACTGATTGAGCAGAGCTGTTTCGGCGATGCGTCTTTGCAGGCCGTGGCGTTTTGCGGACAGGGTTTCGAGGGTTTCTTTAACGAGATCCTTTTGTGTCCATGCGATCTCTTTCTCAGTGAGTTCGCGGTTGTAGATGTGGATGTCGTCGACTTCACCGGAAAAGTTGGCTCCCGGTGTTCGACCGCCGATCCGGAAAGGGACTTCGTTTTTGATGGTACCGGTAAGTTTCGTGTCTCCGGTTTCGGCTTTGTGTTTTGTCAGGGCCCCGTCGATGTAAATCTTGATGCTGTTCCTGTTGCCGGTTCCGTTGTAGGTGATCGCGATATGGTGCCACTGTCCCGGTGTGAGCTTTTTCTCGGAAACAACTTTCACGGCGTTGGACGGCCAGGTGTTGATGATGTGAATCCCCGGTGCGCCTCCCTGCATCCAGAGGTCGTACCCGCGGTGCGACTTTGCGACATCCATTTTCGAGAAAACAGCTCCACCGGCGTTCGCGTTTTTGATTTTCACCCAGGCAGCGAGTGTGAATTTGCTGCGATTGTCGAATTCGGTAATGCCCCCGGCATCGAAGACCTGTCCTTCCAGCTTGATGCCCCGGCCGTGCTTGGCTTCGGTGGCGGGGACGAGAGTCTTCTCCCCGATGGCGTCCTTGGTGCGGGCTGCGTCGAGAAGGGTTCGTCCCACGGCATCGTCGAGAGGGAAAAAATGAAGCAGGTCTTTGAGTCGGGTCGCGACGTCGGCCTCCGGTTCCTTTTCGCCTTTGGCGACGCCGGGCTTGAGAGCTTCGAGTTTTGCATTCTGAGTCTTCGCGGAGGCATCGGTAATCTTCGCCTCGATATCATCGAGTTTGTCTTCTTCAATTTCGGTGACGACTTCGACGACGGGTGCCTGGTTCCCTTTTCGAGTCTGCATGCCCGGATCGGTCGTGTTGTTGAAGAAGGCGTAGAAGTTGTAATACTCCTTCATCGAGATGGGGTCATACTTGTGGTCGTGGCATTGCACGCACTCCATCGAAAGGCCGAGCCAGACATTGGAAGTGGTCTTGACCCGGTCGACGACGTAGCTGACCCGGAGCTCCTCGGCAATGGCGCCCCCCTCATCGGAGCTCGGATGATTGCGGTTGAAGCCGGACGCGATGAGCTGCGCATTGGTCGGGTCGGGCAGAAGGTCGCCGGCGATTTGCTCGATGGAGAACTGATCGAATGGCTGATTTTGATTGTAGGCATTTACGACCCAGTCCCGCCAGGGCCACATGTCGCGAGGTCCGGCGGCGTGCATCACGGAGGAGTCTCCGTAGCGCGCGGCAGCGAGCCACATCAGTGCCATCCGTTCGCCGAAGTGAGGCGATCCGAGAAGCCGGTCGACGACTTTTTCATAGGCGTCCTCCGATTTGTCCGCGAGAAATGCATCGAGTTCTTTCTTTGTCGGGGGGAGTCCGGTAAGGTCGAATGTGATGCGGCGAAGAAGGGTGCGCTTGTCAGCTTCAGGTGACGGCTGAACTGGCTCACCGTTGAGTTCCTTGAGAACAAATTGATCGATGGGATTCCGGATCTCTTTTTTGATTTCCCCCTCGATCTGCGGCGGTTCCGGTTTCCCGGGTGCCACGAAGGACCAGTGGTCCGTCCATTCGGCTCCGGATTCGATCCATTGACGAATCAGTTCGATTTCTTTTTTCGAAAGGGGCTTTTTAGCCTTTGGCGGAGGCATCAATTCATCGGGATCATCGGAAATGATTCGATGCCAGGATTCGCTGTCGTTGAGCGATCCGGCTGCGAATGCACGGGTTCCATCCTTGTCCGCGAAGGCGCCCTCTCTTTGGTCGAGACGTAGCTTCGCCTTCCGGTGTTCCTCGTCGGGGCCGTGGCAGAAAAAGCATTTGTCCGAAAGAATCGGGCGAATGTCCCGGGCGAAATCGACTTCCTTTGCCGTGGTGGCAGAAAGAGAAAGGGAGAATATCGAGAGTCCGGAAATGAAAATAGCTCTGCCCATACCCCTTCACCTTATCAGAAAAACCGACTTCAGGATGGTACGCAATTGCTCGTAAAAATGAGCGTAAGATGAGGAAGAGGCGGCGATAATCCGGCGTTCGTGCGTGTAGACAGGCGGGATGCTTTGCGATAGAATTTTTTCATGAAGTTCTCCCTTTTCTTTCTGTTTTCCGCTGTGCTCGTTCTCCCTTTTTCCTCTCTCCGCTCTCAGGACACTCCCGATGGCATGCAGGTGGGCATCCACGGATTCTGGGAGGTTGTCACCTCGAGCGGACGGTTCATGGCACGCCTCGATCAAATTGCTTCTGTCACCGAGCACACCTACGTGATTGACGGTGCGGTGCGCGTTTTTGAGTGCACGGTGGACACGGACGGCGGGCAGACGGCGCGTTTTTACTACATCGAGCCAGTAACCGAGCAGTCATCAATCACGACCGGCAGCGCAACAATCAGTCGTCTCAAAGACATGGCAAACCGCGCTTCTGACAAGCTCGGAACAGGAGACGTCGACAGCCTCGTGACAAAACACTACCCGGACACCACTCACGCAAAGACCTCGGAGTTTCGTATGAAGAACAAGGAAACAATTTCCCAGATTTACGATTTCGCCCGCCGCGTCTGGGCGGAGGAGCGTGGCAAAGGCGGGCAGAATCTGCTGATCATACGGAATGGATAGGTGATCTCGATAGTGGGAAAAGGTTAGCACCTGAGAAAGGAGAAAGTTTTCCCGCAAGCTTTGGGGAAGGGGGGCGTCAGAGAGTGCTCTGATGGACACGCTTTTCCCGCTTCGTTACCTGATCCTCTCGTTGTTTCTATTTTCTGCACTCGTATCAGGGTGCGGTGATTCGGGCAATTCTGCTGCAAATCAGCCACAGCCTTTGCCGGTCAAAGTTGCCAAACCGCTTCAGGAGGAAGTGGCATTGACGGAGATATTTACCGGACGGTTTGAACCGGTGGAGAGCGTGGAGCTTCGCGCTCGCGTCAGCGGATACATCGAGTCAGTTCACTTCAAAGAGGGGCAGAAGGTGAAGAAAGGGGATCTCATGTTTCAGATTGATCCCCGTCCGTTCGACGCGGCTCTCGATGCTGCGGAGGCCCGTACTCGTCAGGCCGAAGCCCGCGTCAGTCTTGCTGAGGGCAACATGAAGAGAACGGACAAACTGATTCAGAGCGGTGGGGTGTCGCAGGAGGAAGCGGAGATCCGGCGGAGCGAATTTGCCCAGGCAAAAGCGGATCTGCTGGCGGCGCAGGCGAGTGAGCGATCGGCGCGGCTCGACCGGGAGTTTGCTGATGTGAAAGCTCCGATCTCCGGCATTGCGAGTGACTACCACATTACGCCGGGCAACTTTATTTCGGGAGGAACGCCGGGGTCGGATCTGTTGACAACGATCATGCCTCATACGCCGATCTATGCCGAGTTTGAGGTCGACGAACGCCAGGTGCTCAAGTTCACGCGAATGTTTTTTGAAGGGAAAACCGACGGGCGGGGCGGCGAACAGCCTCCCGTGAAAATCGCGGTTTCCGACAGTGATGAGTTCGAATTTGAAGGGGTTATCGATTTCAGCGATAACCGTCTCGACGAGTCAACGGCAACCAGTCGACTTCGCGCTCTGGTGAAAAATGAAAACGAATTTCTGACTCCGGGGCTTTTTGCCCGTGTCCAGATTCCCATTGGCAGTCCCTTCGATGCGATTCTGGTGCGCGATTCTGCGTTGGGATTTGATCAGGACAAACGATTTGCCTGGGTTCTTGGCGAAGAGAATATCGTTCAGCGCCGGTTCGTGGAGGTGGGGGCATTGCAGGGGGCGATGCGCATTGTTGAGAAGGGGCTGGTCCCCGATGAGCGCGTTATCGTGTCCGGTATTCAGCTCCTCCGTGACGGTGTCCCCGTCGCTCCAACTGAAGTGCCCATGAGAGCAGAGAAATCTCCGGGAAAAGAAAACGAGAAGGAGAAACAGGACTCGGGCGGGGAGGCTCCCGCGAAGGAGTCTGCCTGATCGCGAACTGAGTTTCCGAAATCCCCGGCATGAAAAATTTCGCCAACTTCTTCATCGATCGACCGCGTTTCGCTACGGTCATTTCGATTGTCATCACCTTCATCGGGGCGCTCTCATTTCTGTCACTTCCGGTGGCCCAGTTTCCGGAGGTCGCACCTCCGACCGTTGTCGTTCGCGCGGCATATCCCGGGGCGACTCCGGATACCATCGCGAAGAGTCTCGCCTCCCCGATCGAGCAGGAGGTGAACGGCGTCGAAAACATGCTCTACATGAATTCGCAGAGCACGGCGGACGGGTCCTACCAATTGACCGTTACTTTCGAGCTGGGAACGGATCTGGATAATGCTCAGGTCCTCGTGCAGAACCGGGTCGCGATTGCCGAACCCCGGTTGCCGGAGGAGGTCCGTCGCATTGGTGTCACGGTGCAGAAGTCTTCTCCCGACCTTCTCATGGTCGTGCAGATGTTTTCCCGGGATGGAACGTTTGATCAGCTCTACGTTTCCAACTACGCGCTACTCCAGGTGCGTGAGCGACTCCGCCGGATCGAGGGGGTAGGGGATGTCCGGCTTTTCGGAGGGCGGGAATATTCGATGCGGGTCTGGCTCGATCCGCAGCGCCTCGACCTTTTCGAACTGAATGCGACTGAGGTTGTCGGAGCTCTCCGGGCGCAAAATTTGCAGGTAGCTGCCGGGATCATTGGACAGGAACCGCTCGATAAGGAAGTGCCGTTTCAAATTCAGGTGAATACCCAGGGCCGTCTCACGACGGAGGAACAGTTCCGCAATGTGATCGTGAAAAATTCGCCCGACGGCCGCATCGTCAAACTCGAGGATGTCGCCCGGGTCGAGCTGGGCGCACTCGAATACAACGTGAATGCCTATCTCGACGACATCCCCACTCTCGCGATGCCGATCTTTCAGAGGCCGGGGTCCAACGCGCTGGAAACTGCGGAGGGAATTCGCAACGCAATGGAAGAGATGGGGGGCGACTTCCCGGAGGGGCTCGACTACGCCATTGTTTACGATCCCACGCAGTTTATTTCGAAATCGATCGAGGCTGTGATCGAAACCCTGATCGAGGCGGTTTTGCTCGTTGTCCTCGTCATGATTGTGTTTCTGCAAAGTTGGCGGGCAGCGATCATTCCGGTTCTGGCGATTCCGGTTTCCCTGGTCGGAACCTTTGCAATCATGGCTGCATTCGGATTTTCGCTGAACAACCTCACTCTGTTCGGACTCGTTCTTGCGATTGGCATCGTGGTCGATGACGCCATCGTTGTGGTGGAAAACATCGAGCGAAATCTCTCAGAAGGATTGAGCCCGCGCGAGGCGGCAAGAAAGTCGATGGCGGAAGTCAGTAGTGCCCTCGTTGCAACATCGCTCGTGCTTCTCGGTGTTTTCGTGCCGACCGCTTTCCTGGGCGGAATCAGCGGCCAGTTTTACATGCAGTTTGCGCTGACCATTTCGACTTCCACCGTCATCTCCACTCTTGTTTCGCTCACGCTGAGCCCGGCACTGGGAGTTCTCCTCCTTCGTTCCAACGGCAAAGGGAAAGATCCCCTGACCCGGTTGCTTGATGTCCTGCTGGGTTGGTCCTTCCGACTTTTCAACCGGGGTTTTGATGCAATGAACCGCGGATATTCGTTTGTCGTGAAGAAATCCCTCCGCGCCGGGCTGATCATGCTGCTGCTCTACGGCGGGTTGCTCGCTTTCGCGGGCGTCGGGTTTCAGAAAGTTCCCGGCGGTTTCATTCCGGCTCAGGATCAGGGATACGCGATTGTTGCGGCCCAGCTGCCGACGGGGGCTTCGCTCTCCCGAAGCGACGAGATCGCACGTGAGTTGATTGATCGGGTTCTCGAGGTTCCCGGAGTCGACAGCGTGGTGGGATTTGCCGGATTTAACGGG
>JAKSBG010000438.1 GCA_022361255.1 Verrucomicrobiales bacterium | reverse complement strand
CACCGTCGATTGGGCCCGCGCGCAGTTCGATGTGTATGATTACGAGACTGTCTCGATCATGCCGCCTGACGCCTATATCGCGATCTGTCAGTGCCATCTCTGCGAAGGAAAAGACGCCCCCGATATGGGCTCTCGCGGCAAGCTGTCCAATCATGTCTGGGACTTCGTCAATCGGGTCGCGAAAGAAGTTGGCAAAACCCATCCTGACAAAACCATTGTCTGTTGCGCTTACGGAGCAAATACCAACCCGCCCACCAATATCGACACACTCGAGGATAATGTGCAGGTAGTCATTGTTGGAGGAAGACGACCGAGGAACAGTCTTCCGGAACAGCGAAAAGAGATCAAAGAGCTTCGCAGCGGATGGTTGGAAAAAACGACCCGCCCGCTGATGATTTTCGAAAACTACCCCATAACCGGCCGTGGATTTTACCTTCCCGCATTCACCGCAACATCCATCGTAGAGAGTATCGACGCGACCAAGGGAATTTCGGAGGGAGAAGACATCTGGCTCAGCATCGGACGGGACTTCGATACCACAAACGTGGGCTTCAATCATTTTCAAGTCTACTTCACGGCCCGGTCATACTGGGGAGGAAACAACCTGAATGCAGATGCCATGTTGCAGGAATACTGCCAACAGTTCTATGGCCCTGCCGGAGATGCGATGGAGATTTTCTTCAAGTTCTGCGAAGCCCACTGGCAGGAAATGGAAACCGATATCGATAAAGTGAACGAAGCTCTGGCTTTGTTTACCAAGGCGAAAGAACGCACACCCGGAGAATCGATCAACGCAAAGCGAATTGGTCTGATCGATGAATTTCTCGAAGAGCTGCGGAAAAAATCCGAACTGCTCAGCCAAAAACGCGGCCCTGTCACCAAACTGCGAACGGTTTGGGAACCAAAATCCCCCATCAAAATCGATGGCAAACTCGACGAAGATTACTGGCAGGACTGTCCCGGATCATCAGTAGGCACGTTGCGTGAATTGCAAACCGGGCGCCTCCCCACTTTCGGCACTACCGTAATGGCTGCCTGGGATCGTGGCGGAAACAATCTCTACTTCGCGGTTCGATGCGAGGAAAACCCCGGGGAAACTCCGAACATCACAACGAGAGAAAACGACGACCAGTCAATCTGGTACGGCGATGCCATCGAAATCCTCCTCGATACAGACGCGCATCACTACTACCAGATCGTAATCAATCCTGCGGGGGCAATCGTCGATCTGGATCGGGGGGCCGACAAAGACTCACGCCTTCGCTGGCAGTCCCGGGCGGAAGTCGCAACACACATTGCCGACGATCATTGGATCGCGGAAATCCGCATTCCGGTAACGGAAGACGAGAACGATCCTTTGAATCAGGTCATTGGCCGCAAACCGTCACAGAGCCTCCCCTGGCATTTTAATATCTGTCGCCAGCGAATCCGGAAGAACGGCAGCGAACTCTCCGCTTTTTCCCCGACCGGAACTCCTTCCTTTCATGAGCCCATGAAATTCGCCCATTTTTACGACGGACGCTCCCACTCTTTTGATGTGGATGGAAGCGTAACTGATTTTCTGATTGAGGCCCGAAAAGCCGATGAACTGGAAAGAAAGCGAAAAACGCGGGAAGCCCTTCAGGCATGGAAAAAACTGGCATCTGCGGGTAGCCTGACCGAACACCAGAAATCTCACTCCCTCTTCCGCGCTCACCTTTGCGCGCGCCAGTTGAGAGAATACGGTAAAGCGAAAGAGATTGCGAAAACAATCCCCGACCCGTTCGTCCGCGACACGGCACTCATGGAAGTTCTGCTCGCTGAGAGGAAAACCAATGAGGTTGCTACCGAATACGCCGGTGTCGATTTCTCTACCTGGCCTTTCTGGCAGCGGGGTGCCGGTGCGTTCGCCCGTGGCCGGGCATTTGCCGCCCTCAAAAAGGGCGAATCTGCTGAAGCGGATCTTTCCCTTGCCCTGCAATACACCAGCGATCCACGCACGAGATCGGGCATTCTCACCACTCTCGCACACAACCGGGAAACCAACCTGCAGGACGATGAGAGTGCCCTTGATGCCTACCGCAAAAATTTCGAAGGCAAGGAGAGAATCGGAGGGGCCGAAGAATTCCGCTCCGTCCAAAACGCGGCCAAAATCCTGATGCGACGGAAGAATTACAAAGAGGCACTCGATACTCTTTCGGTGATCGATACGAAAGAAATGCAGGGCACCTGGCGGAACACCACGCTACTACTCAATGCCGAAATTCTCGCTGAGTCAGGAAAGGAGATCGAAGCAGAAGCACTGTTGGAATCAGTCATCGATGACGAGAAAGTCGACAATCGCACTAAAGACGCTGCAAACACCATTCTGAAGTCGTTACCATGAATCGGATTCTACTGATCATCGCTCTAATCCCCTTCGCAGCCAACGCCGGTCCGCTCGCCATCCTGAATCTGCCTGGTTCAGGCACCGAACCGGAAGCGATCGACTATACCACTTTGCCGACGGTTCAGGGCGATCACGCCGTGATTCATCCCGTCGCAAATTCACCCGGTTTTTCCACCGGGGAGAAACTGGAGATGAACCGCATGCGCCTCCAACTCCACAACTACCTCATCCATTATGCGGGAAAATTCTGGTGTATCTGGAGTGATGGTCCGCAGATCGAAGACTGGCCGACTCAGGAGATCAAATATTCCACCAGCATTGACGGACTCAGCTGGGCACCTGCCAAATCCCTGACCGGCACACCCGAGGAACCCTATGCCTATATTGCCCGCGGACTTTGGGTCCGCGACGGAGAATTGCTTGCGCTTGCTGCTCACTACAAAGGCAAAGGTGCATTCGGAACTGATAAAGAGCTTCAACTGAAGGCCTACCGGTGGAATCCGGAGAGCAACTCGTGGAAATTCGAATCCACTGTCTACGATAACGCGATCAACAACTTTCCACCCCGGCAACTCCCCTCGGGCGAATGGATTATGACACGGCGGGACGCGCGATTTAATGTCACCGTTCTTATTGGCGGCAAAAAATCGCTCGACGACTGGTCTGCCTACCCCGTGGTGCGCACTGGAGAGATAAAAAACTTTCGCCCGGATGAACCGATCTTCTGGCAAATGCCTGACAAAACACTCAACGCTCTTTTTCGGGACAACGGCGGTTCACAACGGCTCTTTCACTCGGTTTCCCGCGACATGGGAAAATCCTGGGACACCCCTCAATTGACGAATTTTCCGAATTCCACCAGCAAGATCTATGCAATCGCCACAAGCCGGGGCTACCGGGTAATGCTGTCCAATGCAAATCCCGGGATCGGGCGCAGAGAACTCCACTTGTCGATCAGTCAGGATGGGAAAAACTTCATTCGCATGGCCCACGTCGACATGCCTGCACCGGAAGCGCCCGCCGGATTTGAGAGCATTTGGAAGAAGTTTTCCAAAGGGATTGCCAGTTTGCAGTATCCTCATGTAATAGAACATGAAGACTCCCTCTGGATCGCTTTTTCCCGGAACAAACTTCAGACGGAAATCTTGAAAGTCTCACTTGATGACGTCGATGCCTTACTACCCTGAATCATGAAATCCCCTTTCACTCTCATAGCCATTATCGCCCTTAGCACGGGGCTGCTCAGTGCCGCAGATCGTCCTAACATTCTCTTAATATTCGCTGATGATGTCGGCACAGATGTCATCGGCGCCTACGGCGGCGAGAGCTACCCGACCCTTCACATCGACGCTCTCGCCGCAGGCGGAGCTAAATTCACCCACGGCTATGCGATGCCGGTTTGCCATCCCTCCCGCATTTCCCTGATGACCGGCAAATATCCCACCCGCTTTGGAAAAGCCGGCATGAAGTGGGGAGACTATCCGGATGCTGCCGAAGGACACTCCATCGGAGACCGGATGCGCGCAGCCGGTTACGCCACCGCCGTAGCGGGCAAATGGCAATTGTGTTTTATGCGTGACGATTTGAAACAACCGGAACGTACCGGTTTTGACGAATGGGCACTCTTCGGCTGGCACGAAGGCGGTCGATTCAATGACCCTTTTATCTATCAGAACGGCGAATTGAGGAATGACACTTCGGGAGAATTTGGACCTGATCTCTATGTCGAGTTCCTTGTCGATTTTATGGAGCGGAGCAATGACGAAGGGAAGCCGTTCTTCGCCTACTACTCAATGGCCCTCTGTCACGATGTTACCGACGACCTCAAAGATGAGCACGTTGCCTTCTACAAAGATGGTCGCTGGATGAACTACGCGGAAATGGCCGCTGCAATGGACGACATGGTTGGCCGACTCATCTTTCACCTCAATCGTATGGGCATTCGCGAAGATACTCTCGTGATATTCACCACTGACAACGGCACCGCCGGGAAAAGCTACCTCACCGTGGACGGGAACGGAAAAATGGTTCGACCGAAAGTCGTCTCGGTTCAAAACGGTGAAATCGTTCCCGGAGGAAAAGGCAAACTGGACGACACCGGAACAAGGGTCCCCTTCATTGCCAACTGGCCGGGCACAATTGAACCGGGACGGATCATCAACGAAATGGTCGACCTGACTGACCTATTGCCTACTTTTGAAGAGCTGGCCGGGGCTGAACCCGACGGGGTAAGAAGGGATGGAATCAGCTTTGCACCTCTACTGCTCGGCAGGAACCGGGAAAGACAACGCCCCTGGGTTTTCATCGAGCATCGCGGAAAAAAGGCGATCCGCTCTCCCGATTGGAAACTCTACGGTGACGGTCGCTTTTTTGACATGCAGGCCGATCCGAAGGAAAAGCGCCCTCTCAAAAAGTCAGGCATCGATGGGGAGGCTCTCGAGGAGTTTATCGAGCTGGAGAAAGCGATAAACGGCATTAACGAGGAATCAACAGGGTCGGGTCAGTGACCTGACAGGGTTGGGTCTTCGACAGAACAGGGTTCAGTCCGCCAACTTTCCGCGCACCAGCTTTGCCTGCTCTCCCTCCAGAATTTGCCAGCAGGCAAGGCCATTGCCGACGAGATCCCATTCATCAAATTCCCAGACGACTTCTTTGTCTTTGGTGATCTCAAAGATCTGGGGCTGTCCTTCGCCGGCATGGCAGTTTCCGACGACAATGTTTCCGTTGGGCAACTCCTGCAGGGTCGTCATCCAGCCAAGCTGAATATCGGTTCCGGGAACGGTTTTTTCAATTTTCCAGACCACTTCTTTCTCCGGACTCACCTCAACCACGCTGTTGCCGCTGCCCGAACAGATCATCGTATTTCCGTTTTTCAGCCGGATCGCTCCGTAGACGCGGGTTCCGATTTCGTATTCCCAGACGATATTTCCTTCCCCGTCATACTCGGTGACTACGCCGGGATTCTCGGCACAGGCAAGGTAATTGCCGTTGTCGAGAATTCGCATGAGGCGCGTCTTCTTTCTGCCCCCTTCGCCCAGCGGGATTCTCTTCACAATCTTCCCTGACGGATCCACATGGATGATTCGTCCGACCGAACTCTCGACGATCACGGTGTTCCCATTCTCCAGACGGGCGAATGCGTGCACGTCCACTTTCTTTCCCTTGTTCCCTCCATTGTTTGCACTGTCGTAGGTCCAGATCACTTCTTTCGCCGGCGTAATTTCCTTCGTCACCGTCCACGAATCGTGGAAGAGGACATTCCCGTTGGAGAGCAGGTGAACGTCATGATGACCGGCATGCCCTTTCTGCGGGCCTTCGGTGTCATGTTTCCACAATACAGTCCCGTCGGCTTCGCAAATCGCGAGAACGTTTTTGCCGTAGGATGCCCCGAGAAGCACGAGACGATCTTCCTCCGCATGGGTGGAAACAAGCGAGAAAAAGACGGCAATTGCGACCAATGGGAAAGCTTTAAAAATCATGGGGGCTGAAACTATCGGAAAATGATCGACACGTCAAAGCGGACCCCGACATTACTTGCGCCGGGAGAGGGAGGGCCGATGGTTTCTGCATGGATCGATCCATCAATCGCCGTCGCTTTATGCTGAAAACGGTCGGGGCAAGCCTCGCTTTGCCCGGCCTTCCTTCCCTGCTCGCAAAATCCACCGGGGGAAATGCGGCTGTCCAGGCAACCCGTGGCGCCGGAATCGGTGCCCCCCGCTTTGTTGCCGTCGGCAACCTGCTCGGTTTTCAGCAAAAGAGTATTTTCCCGGAAACCACCGGAAAAAACTATGAGGAAACCACGCTTCTCAAGCCGCTCCGGGAAAACCGGAAAAACATGACCCTTTATCGCGGACTCGACCACGGCGTCAAAGGCGGTCACTTCGCGGTCCATTCCTTTCTTTCCGGCGTGCTGCACTCCGAGGCGAAAAACCGCCCCGACGGGAACGTTACCATCGACCAGTTCATCGCGGATGAAGTTGGCGTGCAAACCCGGTTTCCGTCACTGACGGTCGGCTCGGAGGGAGGAATTCACGGAGGCTGCCAGATTGCGTGGACCCGCTCAGGTGTTCGCGTCCCTCCGATCACAGGACCGGCGGATCTCTTCGAAAAGCTCTTTGTCGACGATACGCCGGAACGCCGGGCGCAGCGATCCGTGGAGAACCGGCTCCAGGATTCGATCCTGGATTCTGTTCTCGGCGATGCCAACCGCCTCTCCAGGCAGGTGAACCGGGAGGACCGCGAAAAACTGGACGAGTATTTCTCCTCGATCCGCGATGTCGAAAAGCGCCTGCAGGCGAGAAAGAAATGGGCGCAGGAACCGAAGCCCGAAGCCCCTTTCGAAAAGCCTGCAAACACGAATACGGTCGAGGATCTCCCCATGCTGTATGAGCTGATCGCACTGGCTCTGCAGACCGATGCGACCCGTGTTGCCACGCTTGAAATCGGCGGATGCTTCCTCCCCCAACATCTCGGAATCGACAAGTCTTACCACAGCATGTCACACCATGGGAATGATGAAGAGACAGTCGCGAATTTGATCACGCTGGAGACCTATCAGATCGAGCAGTTCAATCAGTTCCTGACCCGCCTTTCCGCGATCAAAGACGGCGACCAGACCCTGCTCGATTCGACTGCTGTGATCTTCGGAAGCGGCATGGGGAACGGAGCTTCCCACACCAACTCAGACCTTCCCGTTATTCTCGCCGGCGGCGGCTACCGACACGGGGAGTTCCGCAAGGTGGAGTCAAAAGGCATCAACAAGGTTCCTCTCTGCAATCTCTATCTCGAGATGGCACAGCGCATGGGCATCAAAACGGATGCCTTTGGCACGAGCACGGGAACTTTCTCGTAAATCGAGTCTACTTTTCCTGCAACCGGAGTCCCGGAAAGGACTCTGCGATACCATGCGCATTCTAACGACAGCGGCACTTCTTTGCCTCTTTTCCTGCAGCCTCGCGGCAAAGGATGATGAAGCCGCCCGCGAGAAAATTCTCTTCGAATTCCTCGGGAACTACTGTCTGGAATGCCACGACTCCTCGGTGCAGAAAGGGGAACGTGATTTCGAAGCTTTTGAATTCCCTCTCGCTTCCGTGGCTGACCTGATCACTGCCGATGAGATTATCGATCAGGTCACCTTGAAGGAGATGCCGCCGAAAGACGCAGAGCAACCGGATGACGAAGAGCGACTCGCGGTCATTCGCGCGCTCCGCCAGAGCATCGAGGCCGCCCGCGACAAATTCGAAAGCACCGGTGCGCGCACTGTTCTGCGGCGACTCTCATCGAGGGAATACGAAAACACGATTGAGGCGCTCTTCGGCCGCCGCGTCGACACGCTCGGCTTGACAGCTGATTTCCCCAAAGAGAATACAAGCCACCATCTCGACAACATTGGTGCCAGTCTCGTCACGTCCGGATTTCTCGTCGATCAGTATTTCCATTCCGCGCAGCGACTCGTCGAGCTCCGGCTCGGCAAACCGGCCATGGAACCGGAAACCTGGCATTTCAAAGACAACTTCGTTCAGTATGAGGAGCTCACCGGCTCGCACAAATCGGTTTTCAATTTCAAATATCTCTGTCTCTACGAGCAACCTGACTCCGACACGCGGCAGGGCGGCTACGGTCACATCGAAGATTTCCTGGAAGGCGTTCCCGTTTCCGGCCTTTACGAAATCGAGGTCCTCGCCAAAGCGATGCACCGGGACACTCACTACGATCCGGAGATTTTCGGCATCGACTTTTCGGAACCCTTCCAGATGGGCATCGTCCCCGGCGACGTCACGAAAGGTCACATCCACTACCCGCAGGCAATTGAACCCGTCCTCGCAAAAACGCTCGTGCCCGATGACAAAGAAGAATGGCTGAAAATGAAAGTCTGGCTGGAGAAAGGGCAGACCCCCCGCTTCATTTTCCCGAACGGGCCCTACGAATCCCGTGCCTCTGTCATCACCATCAACAAGCGCTACAAAGACGAATTCGAGGGCAAAACCTCGCGGTCCGGTGTAGGTCGCGCCCACATTCTGAGGCAGGGAAAACTTCCTCATATCCGGATCAATGAAATCAAAGTCCATGGTCCTCTTGCAGAAGAAGGAGGCTCGAAGGAGGAAGTTGCTGTTTTCGGAAAAGGGGGATTTCAGGCGGAAAAAGCACTCGGGCAGCTGCGCGATTTTGCGAGACGGGCCTACCGGCGCCCTCTCGACGAAGCGGATCAAAAACAGATCGAAACGATTTATCAGAAACGCATCGCTGAGAAAGCAGCTCCCCGCCAGGCCGCACTCGATACGATCAAAATGATTCTCTGCTCTCCGTCCTTTCTCTACCTGAGCGAAATTACAGAAGAAGAGGAAAAACATCTACGCCCCCATGATCTCGCGACGCGACTGTCTTACGCACTCTGGGCTGCGCCACCGGACAAAGAGCTCTTTCAGGCAGCCCGTGACAACTCCCTCACGACGAACAAAGGGCTCCGGAAACAGATTACCCGACTTCTCGCCGACAAACGCAGCGACGAGTTCATTCATGGCTTTCTCGACAGCTGGCTGAATCTCCGCGAAATCGGAAACCTTCCCCCTCCGCGCAAGGCCGCTCTCAGCTACTACGCCGAAAACCTCCCCGCTTCGATGAAGCAGGAGGCACGGCTGTTCTTTCGTCATCTCCTCGCAACGAACAAGCCGGTCACTGATTTTCTTGATTCCGACTACACCTTCGTAGACAAAAAACTGGCAAAGCACTACAAGCTCCCCGCGAAAGACAAACTCCGCCTCAAAGATGGCTTCCAGAAAGTTTCCCTGCCCGATAACGGACAGCGCGGCGGAGTTCTCGGCATGGCCGCAGTACAAACCGTAAGCGCTAACGGTGTCGAAACATCGCCGGTCACGAGAGGGATTTTTGTCCTTGAGAACATTCTCGGAGTCCAGCCCCCTCCCCCTCCGGACGAGGTTCCCGCCATCGAGTCCGACGTCAGCGGAGCAACCACCATCCGCGAAAAGTTGGCAAAACACAGCGAGGATTCGACCTGCTACGAATGCCATCGAAAAATCGATCCGCTGGGATTCAGTATGGAATCGTTCGACCCGGTCGGGCGCTGGCGCACCTCTTATCCAAAACCAAAAGGGGCCAAGACCGCACCGAAAATTGATACGGCAAGCGAATTGCCTTCAGGGGAGTCTTTCCAAAACTTCCGGGAATTCAAATCCACTCTGGCAAAACACCGGAAGGATCCTTTCACCCGCCACCTCATCGAAATGCTTCTCGCTTACTCCACCGGTCGGCACATGGAACCGGCCGACCAGTTTGAAATCGATGACCTTTTCGAAAAAGTGAAAGCGGACAACTATGGGCTTCGCACGATAGTAATGGAGTCGTTGACGAGCGAAATTTTCCGCTCCAGATAATTCCGGTTGAAATGAAATCTCTACCTCTTTTCCTCCTCATTCTTCTCTCTGCGACCGGCCTGTCCTATTCCAGTGAACAGCCGAATATTCTCCTCATCACTGCGGATGATCTGGGCCTTCAACTCTCCTGCTACGGGGACCCCTACATTCAGACTCCACATATTGACAAGCTCGCCTCCGGGGGAGTTCGCTACCGAACGGCCTATGTCACGCAAGCGAGCTGCAGCTCGTCGCGATCCTCGATGTTTACCGGTTTCTATCCCCACACCACAGGACAAATTGGACTGGCGAATGCCGGTTTTGTGCTCTCTCCGGATCAGGTGGGAAAGAATCTCCCCCGCTGGCTCAAAGAAGCCGGATACCGTACCGGCATTCTTGGAAAGCTGCACGTGAACCCCGAGTCCAGCTTTCCTTTCGACTACCGTCCCAAACGTCATGATACCCGCGATGTAAGAGATGTCGCCAAGCGTGCCGCTCCTTTTCTCCACGCAGAAAGCGATCGCCCGTTCTTTCTCATGGTGAACTATTCCGATCCCCATGTCTGGAAGGAAAAGAAAACCGGGAAACCGGTCTTTCCGGCTCAATGGAAGGGCATTCCCGAAACGCCCATCGCAGAGGATACCGTGCCGGGATGGGACTTCCAGGGATTCGATGAACCGATCGCCAGAGAGAGGGTGTCCAACTACTACAACACCATTCTCCGACTGGACCGCGGCATCGGATTTCTGCTGGATGAATTGGAGAAATCCGGTCACGCCGAAAATACTCTTGTCATTTTCCTGGGAGATCATGGACCTCCTTTCAGTCGGGGAAAAACAACCTGCTACGAGTCCGGCCTGCGCGTTCCCTTCATCGTGCGCTGGCCCGGAGTGGCGCAGCAGAACATCGAAAGCCTCGCACTCGTATCCGCGGCCGATATCGCTCCTACGATTCTCGATGCCGCAGGCGTAGCAGATACACCCGAATTCCACGGGACATCTCTGCGAACCACCCTGACCAATGCCATCCCGCCGTCTGACTGGCGCACTCATCTTGTCGGAGAGTTTCACTACCACGGAAACCGCGGATTTTTCCCCCGGCGCGCCATCAGGAATCAGCGTTACAAACTGATTCACAATCAGCTCGCCGGAACCGGAAAACCAATCGACCGTGTCGACGGCGATCCGGTAGGTAAATTCGCGGAGACGGACAAATATCGCGACCAACCCGCAGGAAAGGCGTTTCGGCGATACACGAATCCACCCGAGTGGGAATTCTATGATCTCGACAATGATCCGGTGGAATTCGTCAATCTGATCGACAGCCCGGATCACACCGGGATGATAGCCGAACTCAAATCGGCTCTCCTGAGGTGGCGTGAGGAAACCGGGGATCCGATCCTGACAAAAGAAGGTGTCGAAGAATTTCTTCGTCTCGGAGAAGAGGCCGAGGCTCGCATGAAGAAAAAGTGAGCCTGTCGCGTTAGTTTTTTCCACCGGCGGAAGTGGTAAAATGAGGAAATGGAACTCCGCGATAACAACACCCCTTCTGACGACGACACCCGCTACGAAAACTTTGTGGCGCGCTTCGCTCACTACGAACCCGACTTGCGGCGTTTCATTCGTTCTCTTCTCCCCACCGCGGTCGACACGGACGAAGTCCTGCAGCAAACCGCAATCGTGATCTGGAGAAAATTCGACCAGTACGATCCGGAGACGAATTTTATGAAGTGGGCCTGCGTTATCGCCCGTTTCGAGGCACTCGCCTACCGCCGTAAAATGGCGCGAGACCGACTCGTTTTTCGTGAGGATGTCATGGAGCTGATGGCCGAAGAAGGGGCGGAAGAATTCGATACCCGATCTGCGGAGCGGGAAGCTCTCCAAATTTGCCTGGCAGATCTGCCCGCTAAGCATCGTGACTTTCTCACACTCGCCTACACCCCGGGAGTGAAAGTCAAAGAACTTGCCCGGGAGGCGGGATCGTCCGCCGCCGCCTTCTACATGCGCCTGAAAAGGTTGAGGGGTCAGCTGGCCAACTGTGTAGAATCAAAAATGCAGAAGGAGGCAACAACATGAAGCCTGATTCCTGGAAAGCACTTTCCCGCGACGAGCAGAACTGGATCGGGGACTACCTCGATGGCACCATCGATCCCGAAGCCTTCGCCAGTCTGCAGGACCGCATGAAGGAGAGTCCGGAGCTGCGGGCAACGATGCGCCGGTGCCTTCACATTGACGACAGTCTTCGCGAATTCGCCGAAGACTCCCTCGCTGATTCCAGCCAAAGCAGCATTGCCAGCTGGGTCGACGAAACGCCGGAAACGATCCCGTTTTCTGAAACCATATCATCCGGGAGTCGCAGAGCTATTCCTGTTGCTATCGCTGCCGGCCTGGCATTCCTGCTTGGACTCGTTTTCATGTTTGTGGCCTCGCGTCCGGACTCGAGCTCTCCCGTCGTGGAGAACGACGAACCCTCTGCGGAAGGATTCGCTGCTCTTACCCGCCTTTTCGATGCCGAGTGGGCCACTGACGAATCACACCGGGAAGGTGACACCCTCGGAGCCGAGTCGATTCACCTTGCGTCGGGAACAGCCGAAATCCAGTTTTTCTCCGGAGCCACCATGACGGTGGAAGGACCTTCGCGAATTTCTTTGAAGTCCGCCTGGGAAGCATCCTGTCTCGAAGGAGCCGTCCGTATGCAGGTGCCGCCGGCGGCGAGAGGTTTCAAGTTGCACGCACCATCCTCTGAGATCGTCGACCTTGGAACTGAATTCGGCCTCGTTGTGCGCGAGGGCAAAAGTCATGTTGAAGTCATTGACGGGGAAATTGCTCTTCGCCACCGCGACGAAGAGGAAACGATTCTCGAAAAAGGCGACGCGCTTGATCTCCCTGTAGAAGGACCTTCCGAGAAAATCGAGAACGGCCGGGTTTCGTTCCCCGATGCAAAGCGTTTTGACTCGAGAGCGATTGAGCAGAGAAGAAGTGATTTCGACCGCTGGAAGTCCCACCGGGATTCACTGGCCGGCGATGATCGGCTGATCGCCTACTACACATTCGATCAGAGATCCAATGAGCCGCTGATTCCCAATCTCGCGCTCCCGCGAAATCCGGAACTCGACGGGGCCACCATTCTTGCCGAACGCGTTGACGGCCGCTGGACCGGCATGAAACAGGCTCTCGAATTCCGCCGCCCCGGGTCACGGGTCCGGGTCAACCTCCCCGGGGAATTTTCCGCGTTCTCCTTTGTCGCATGGGTCCGTATCGACAGTCTCGATCGCTGGTACAATGCCCTTTTCATGGCGGACAGCTACGAAACCGGCGAGCCTCACTGGCAGATCCGAGACGACGGATCCATGATGGTTTCAGTGATGGTGGACGATTCCCGTCCCAACCCGAAAAATCCTGACGGACCTGCCATCCGCTTTCAGCGACTCTATTTCTCGCCCCCGATGTGGGATCCTTCGATGAGCGGCCAATGGCTTCACCTTGCATCGGTTATCGACCCTCAGAACAAACGTGTCTCACACTATGTAAACGGCGAGCGGATTTCCCGTGAAGAAATCAAGCCCGAGTATTACATTGATGAACTTCGGATAGGTAGCGCCGAAATCGGAAACTGGGGCCAGCCCTTCCGCGAGGATCCCGTCTTTGCAATCCGTAACCTCAATGGTCGCATGGATGAAATTGCCATTTTCAAAACGGCTCTGCAGGACGAAGAGATGGCAAGCCTCTATGAGCGCAGTCGCTCCCTGCGATAAACAAGGCACGGAACTTACGAAAAGATGTGCTTCTCCGACATTCGGGAAACCAATCAAACAGGGCAGAAGTCAGGACTCAATCCGTTGTTTCTCGCACCACTCCCTGTTTCGTTTCATTCTGCCAGAAAGGCATCTACTGCGTCCGGAATGAAATCGGGATTTCTGTCTCACCTCGCTTCACCACCACATCAATCGAGTCACCTTTTTCTGTGATTTCAAGGATGTGAGCAATCACTTCCGCCTCGGTCGCAGGCTTTCCTGACAAACCTGCAATGGAGACAATTCGATCCCCTTCTCTCGCCCCCGCCCTCCTTGCAACTGCGTGACCGCCGTGTCGCCCCGCCCCCTTTACAGAAAGTTTCAGCGGTGTGGCTGCACCCGTTTCATCGGTTTCAAAAACCATCCCTCCCAGAGCCATTCGCCGAAGATCCCAGGTCGAAACACGCCATCCGAAATCAGTTCTCTTTCTCCATCCATTTTCCAGCCTCAGTGGTATTTCTCTGACTTCGCCTGCTCGCCGGACTTTCAATGGAATCGAACCACCTGCACCGGGCGTGTTTTGAAGAACCCATTGAAAATCCGCAGCGGAAACGAGTGGCTGTCCAGCGGCGAAAAGCAACTCATCTCCCACGCTCAATCCTGCTTTCCCCGCCGGCGAATCAGAAACCACCGATTTCACTGTAGCACGCGATTCCGGATCGAGTGAAAACCCCACAACTGAAGGCATCGGATACAAATACAGAACCTCATCCGGTATGGGCTGCTTCGCGTCGCGCAAGCCCTGCCGCTCTGCATTGTGAACCTGGTGACAATGGATGCAACTCTTCGCAACCTGGTTGCCGTAATTGATTTTCGGTGTGTATTTGCTTAGCTGCGGATATTGCTCCGGTCGCAGGTGCTCTGGCGCAGGGCCACGCTTCGCTTCCAGCTGTTCGGCATTTCCGGGATACTCGCGGTGAAGCGCAAGACTTGCTTCCATTGCCTTCCGCATTCCCTCCATCGAAATCTGACTGTCGGCTTTTTCCGGCCTCTCGTTTCTCGTTCCGTATCGACCGTAGATGGTGCCGTCGGCATTAAGAAAAAACACGGCAAATGACATGTCGTAGTCGAACTGAAAGAGCGACAGATCAACTCCGTTGAACTGAATGATTCGCAGACAGACGAACTCGTCCATCAGGGCGGAAATCGTATCATCGCGACGAACAACCTGCTCGTCAAAATCACTGCAGGCGTGTCATGGGATGCAGCGAAAAACGATCATCATCGGCTTGCCGGAAGCTGCTGCCGCTTCCTTCGCCTTTTCGAGATCGTTGTAGATCCAGGTGTCGCTGTTCTGCAGCTCATCGCGATCTTCGATCACCATTTCATCCCTCGTTTTTTTCCCGTCTGCAGACTGCAGACTTGCGGGAAAAAAGGAGGCAATTGCCAGGCTAAGAAAAACGGACCCAAATCTCATACATTGAGATTCTACGGCAGCCCGCAACCTGCGGGCAAGCAAAAGAGCAAGCCCGGGACAACGACGCGGAGACGTGTCAGTTCGCCGTTACTTCCCCGCGATTTACTTTCCGGTACAAGAAGGCATCCGACGTCACCAGCGAGGTGATCAATGCCTTCATGCTGCCCCCTCCATCTCGATACGCTTTGTGTGCCGCCTGCAAAACAGGAGCATCATGGAGCGTTTCATTGCGCCCCATCCAGAAACGGAACGCGTGCCGGACGAAGACCTGCTCGACACGCTCGCTCTCCGCGAGTTTCTCGATCATTTCGATCGCATTGGCAACCGGTCCGTCGAGCCCGGGATCGCCGGAATCGATAATTTCACCGCTCGTATCAACAGGTTCCCCTTTCTCCGTTGTTCGGAACAGACCGGCGTGGTTATACATTTCAAAGGGTAACCCGAGTGGGTCCATTTTCTCATGACAGGTCCAGCAGTATTTCTCCCGGGTTACCCTCATCCGCTCGCGCAGGGTGTTTTGCGGTTCATCCGGAAGCTGGGCATCCACTGTTATCGGGACATCCGGGATTCCTCCTCCCAGCAGTCGCTCGCGAATCCAGATGCCGCGATGGATGGCGTGGTTGTCCATTGCGTCGGAATGGGAAACCAACCAGGCGGGGTGGGTTAATATTCCGAGCCGCTCGCCTTCCGGAACGGTTGCCAGCTTCCGCTCCGGAGTCATCGATCCCCTGCCGAAGGAACGCCGGCCGACCCGCGCATAAATCGGAGGTCCATCCAACTCGACTTCGGCGACTCTCACATTGATGTCGCTCCGCTTCGATTTCCGCTCACGCTCCAGACGTTTCCTGTCCGCTTCCAAACGCCGCTTTCTGTTTTCAAGAGCTTTCTTCGCTTTTGGCTCGAGATCCTTGCTCTTCAAATTCCCTTCCACTTCCACCAGATCCGTCTCGACGGTTTTCAGTTCCGCTTTTACCTGAGCGATGATCGCGGCATCCTCCTCTTTTTTTCGCTCCACAGCTGCCTTTTCCTCTTCTTCGGTGAGGCGTCTGCCGAAGTAGGTTTTATCCGTGTTGTTCACGACCACTTGTTCCGTCGTCAGAAGCTCTTTCAGAACATCTTTGTCTTTTTCC
The DNA here is from genome assembly GCA_022361255.1 of Verrucomicrobiales bacterium. GTDB lineage: Bacteria > Verrucomicrobiota > Verrucomicrobiia > Verrucomicrobiales > DEV007 > Arctic95D-9. Next base: position 25,277 of record JAKSBG010000438.1, on the reverse strand, counting down.
AGAACCAACTCGATGAGCCGGTCAGTGCTCGCCGTTGCGTCAAACATCGCCCGATAGTGAGCGACTCCCCGGTTGGACACGCCGGTCTCCCCGAGCGCACGGGTGTCTTTACAGATGTAGCCTCCCAGATCGTGATCGAAGAAATCGCGGAAAAATCGAAGAATTCTCGGCTTGCGAATGCTGTCGTCCGAGAGCATCCGGCCGACTTCGCGCTCGACATCCTCTCTTGTCCTCATGCGACCTTCGACGATCGATTTGCGGAGTTCTTCGTCCGGCTTGATGTAGCGGAGAGCGTGGTTCACAGCCAAACCGAGTTCCCAGTCCTGCAGCATGACCCGACCGTGTTCATCGGGTTTTCCCTCCATCGCCAACTCGGGGCGAAAAAGCGCGTCTCGATCCAGAAAAATGGATGAAAGGCCCATAAAGACCCCATCCTCCTTTCCAACCGTATCGATCGAGTTTTTCACAATCTCGACGTAGTCATCTGACTCTTCCCGGCGCGGAGGACGAAACGTAAGCGCCTCAAAAACGTAGTCTACGGCTTCGCGCAAACGCTCGTCGGAGAAGCCCGGTTCTTTCATGAGTTCATACACCGGGGTAAGCGGTCGCACCACTTTCGTGCTGTAGGTGATTGCTGTGGGAAGCCCGCGAAGGTCCCCCGGAGGCTTTACCTTGTCGTAGGTCTTCGGGTCGTCCGTAATCTGCTCCGGCATCCCTACGATACTGAGCGGCCCGTATGCCATGTATTGCAGGATGTCCTCCGCTTTGCCGAGAATCTGCGTTGCCTCAGCACTGTTGACCGAATAGAAATGCGGATAGTTCTCAAGCCCGTGTTTCCGGCCGGATGAAAGAACAACGGGAACACTTTTGACTGCTGTCGCGTAGGCGACCGTTCCCCCTACCCAGCTTGTGATTCGATCCGTCCCAAAATAGAGTTTCAGCTCGCCGCCATGATTGGTTGGAACGACATCACCGTGAGCCCGCAAACCGGGCTTCGCGGGATCGAACTCCGGCTCCGTATTGATCAATTCATTCAACCTCGTGATATGCTCCTGCGGCGTGATCCGCCAGATTCGCGCCGGTGATGAAGTCGGTACGAGCTCGATGCCTTCGGGGAGTTCACCGAAGAGCAAGTTGTGATCGAGGAAATTGGCTTTTTTCGGATCGAGATGCGCGGTGAAGCCCCCCCTTTTTTTCATGACCCGTTGCAGCTCACCGACGATCCAGTCGGAGAAACGCAGTCGTTCGATTACTTCCGGCTGCGTTTCATCCTTTGGCGGCATTTCCTGAAGGGAAACCTGAGCCCAGACCGATTTCCAGACGGCCGCATTTGTCTCGTCGACACTCTCCAGTTCGAGCAAATTCAGATCCGCCTCAGCAGTTAGATCGTCGTGGCATTCGTAGCAGTGCTTTTCGAGAAATCCCTGTGCGAAATTTTTGAAATTGCCCTTCACCGGCTCACCCGGCGTGTAGGTGTCCGCCGCCCTGATGAGCGTCCCGATACCTGAGGCAACAAACACCACTAGGTAAAAAGCCAGGGAGAAAGAGGATCTGGAGATAAGCCTGCCCGTTTTCATTTTCTTTTATTTTACAATCACTCGCCGAGTTGTCTTTACCGTCATTGTGGCCGCAAAACGCCGACTCAAAGGAAGTAGGCGAACCGTTCCGGCAGCTCCGCTTCCACCTCGAAGAACTCGTTTCCAACCGGATGTTCAAATCCGATTCGCGAGGCATGCAGCAAAAGCCGACCGCTTCCGGAACCCGAGGCGATGGTATCCATCATCCCGACATCCCCGTAAAGAAAATCGCCGACAATGGGAAATCCGTCTGACGCCAGGTGACGGCGAATCTGATGATACCGCCCCGTTCGGGGCTCAACCTGGAGAACAGAAAACAACCTTCCCTGTTTCTCCACTACAGACAAACGTTTGAAATTCGTCTCTGCCTTCCGCTCCGGCTCCTCCTCCGTTTTACGAAGCGGTAAATGGCAGGACCAGGCCTCCGGTGTTTCCCCGATGACAACCGCTGTGTAGCGTTTTTCAACGAGGTGCGCGTCGAACAATTTTCTCAGGTGAGCCCCCGCCTTTTTCTCCAAAGCAAAGAGCAGCACTCCCGAAGTGGGACGGTCGAGACGATGCAAAGTATTGATGCGTTGACCAATTTGGTCCCGCAGGACTTTCATCGCAATTTGTTCACGTGGTTCAGGTTCCCGCCCCGGATGAACCAGCATACCGGCCGGCTTGTCGACAACGACGAGAACTTCATCCTGATACAGGATTTTCAGCTCCCCGTCAGAACCTGACTCGTGGATCACTTGTCTCCTTCCCCGGCACCAAACGGCAAGCCGGCAGCTTACGCCAGAATTTCGCGCAACGGGCCGCTGCCGTTATCGAACTTCGCAGCCATTTTGTCGCTCATATTGAAGCGGTCACAGTTGACTCCAACCGTGTTCAGCAACGTGGAGTACAGTGCATTGATCGGTCGTTTCCCGTCGAGCTGAGTGAACTGTCCGCTTTTGAAAACGCCATTGCAATTTCCGAGCAGCATCACCGGCCAGGTTGCCCCGCTCGTGTGCTGCCTGTCCGCATTGTTACTGGTGTAAACGATGAGAGTGTTGTCCATCATCGTTCCGCTGCCCTCGGGGACGCTTTCCAGCTCTTCCATCAGCTTCACGAGCATGCGGCTGTTGTACTGACGAATCTTCACCCAGATCGGGTTATCCGGCTGTTCCATGTGACCGAGATTGTGGCCCTGCTCTTCGACTCCCAGTCCCTTCCAGGCACCGAAGATTTCTCCACGACCGGACCCAATCGTCAACACGCTGGTCGTGCCGGATTTCAAAGCGGAAATTCCCAGATCGAGAAGCCGGTCATGCCAGTCAGTTTCAAACTCCGGCTGCGAGTAGCCTTCATCCACTTCAGGAGCGAACTTCTCGAGATGGTCAGAGACCGCGCCCAACCTCTCGCGGAGACCGTTCATGTCGTTGAAACCCTGCACGAATTCATGAAAGCGCAATTTGTCCGCAGTGGGCAGAGATTTGCCCTCTGCTGCCGCCATTTGTTCGATACGATCAAACATGCCGGATTTCGCTTCGTGCTGGCTGCGAATGTCGCCGCTGGAAATTCCCCCGTAGAGCATCTGGTAAAGATGATTCGGGTTGGAGTGCATGAAGATCGGCTTTCCTGCCCCCCGCGCAGAGAGGTTCGCAACCGTGGGTTTCGCAACCATATTCTCCATCGAGTCCATCCCGATACAAAGGTGCGGGAGAAGAGTCTCCGGAAGAACCTTGCTCAGCTCGTAGTCAATCGTCGACGCACTCGGGGGAACACCGTCACTGCCCCGGTAACCGCCCAGTGCTCCGAAAAAGGCACTGTGCGACGGGCTGGTGTGCAAGCCGTGAAGACCGTTGATGATGTGAAGTTTTTCCTTAAAAGGCTCCAGTGCTTTGATCGGCTCGGGGAGAACTGCTTTGGCAAGCGACCCGCTGTTTTTCATTCCCGCCGGAATACAGGTCTTCGGATCGAACCCCTGATTTTGCAGGAAAAAGATCACTCGCTTCGGACCGCCGGAGGCAACTCTTCCGGCAGCGGAAGTTGATTTTGCAGCAGCCCCGGTCAGGCCGGGAAAAGCAGCGGATCCAAATGCTGCACCGGCACCCATGGCGAGCCGGCGCAAAGCAGTTCTTCGATCAAGATTGTTCATAGCTGTAGGAAGAGATTAGAGCACGTTCTTTACCAGAATATCACTGAATCCACCTTTTTGTGACACCGCGATTGAGCCAGACGTGGGATACGAATCCGCTCCTCAAGAGACGAATCCGCTCCTCAACCCTGTTGAGCGAAGGACCTGACAGGGTTGAGTCAAACAGGCAACAGGGTTGGATAGAAAGGGACGCCGGCTATTCTTTCAACTTCGCGATCAGATAGGAGACCGTCGAATCGTATTCCACCCCCTCCGCACCCGGATAATACAACTGACACTCCACACCGTTTGCCTCGCAGTGCTCTTTCAGTTTCACGCCGAAGTTTGCGGTGTGCGTCGGGTCCTTCTCCTCTTTTCCGAGGTTCGGCGGACTTGAGTACGTAAGGAATACGGGAGGGTCGCCACTACTGACATTGGCGTAGGGAGAGAACTCTGCGATCCATTCCTTGATCTCCCCACGCTTTTCGTAAAACTCCGTAAAATCTGCCAAACCGAACGCGTGAGCCCCGTAGCGACTGTTCGGAGTCCAGTCTCTCATCTGCTTTGGATCGAGCGTCGTCTGCGCACCGCTGACCGCAGCACACCAGAGCCGTGTCGATTCCCGCGCAACCGGATCGTCACTGTCCGGTTCGGCGAGATCACTGTGAAACGCGAGCCAGAGCGACGAACACGCCCCGGCCGATCCACCGGAAGCGCCGATGCGATCCTTGTCGATATTCCACTCTCCCGCCTTGCTCCGAATCAACTGCAAGGCACGGGCGGCATCGTGGAGCGGACCTTTCACAGGAGGAACAACTCCATCTTCCGTCGCCTCGGGAGTGAAACGATACTCTACCGACGCCACGGAAACACCGGCAGCGAGAAAGGTGTTGAGCGAACCGCTCAACCCGCTGAGCCGGCCTCCGCCTCTCCATCCGCCACCGTGGATGAACAGGACCATCGGCGTCGGCTCTTCCGATTCCGCCTGCCAGAAATGGATTCTCTGTTTCAAATGCGGACCATAGGGAACGTCAAAATGCGTCGGATTCGGAAGCGGAGATCGCGCCGCCAGATATGCTTTTCCCTCCTTTTCTCCAATTTCCCGAACGAAAATGTTCCGCCAGCGAATTTCGCCACCGTGTGTCTGCAACATCATCGGTCCCTTCGCGGGGAGCGGTTTCTCCCGGTCCCAGAAATTTTCCATCACTGCGCCCTCGACGACGGCTTTACCATTCAGCCAGACCCAGGTTCTCGCTCCGACTTGAATGATCCGGAACTGGTTCCACTGTCCAAAAGGCCGGTCGACTTTGCGTAGGGGATCGCGCCCCAGCGTGTCAGGAGTATTGTTGAAAAGACCACCCGATCCGAGATGCGGCCGCCGGGTGGGTTTGTCAGGGTTGAATTCCTGATTCGAATCCCAAATCTGCACCTGCGGAGTTCCCCGCAAATAGATTCCACTATCAGCTCCGGCCACGGTTTTGTATTCGAGGTGCAATTCAAAATCGCCAAACTCCTCTTCCGTCGTCGCGTAGGCACCGTGACCGTCGTTGACCAGCTCGCCGTTCTCCACCGTCCAGTGATTTGCGAATTCCTTTTTCATTTCCGCCAGCTTTGCCTCGCGCTTTTCGCCCTCGAGCTTGGCGACGGAATGGGGATTCAGTCCATACCATCCGCTGAGATCCTTTCCGTTGAAAATGGCGCGGAAGTTTTTGGGCGGTATCGGCTCCTTGGCCAAAACCGGGTGGAAGAGCGAGAGCAACAACAGGAGCGGAATAGAGAGTGACTTCGTCATATCCTCCCTTGTATCTCGGATTGCGACAGGAGTCGACTACCGGAAGACGCCAACCCGCAGCCTGCAGCAAATATCACGCCCTCTGGAAAGAGGCCCCCGCACCCCTGACACGCAAAGTCGTAACTGTTCAATCCTGAATCGCTTAGGCAAACTACTGCCGATTTGACTTTGGATGTGAACCACACCTTTTCTCTGTTTCTTTTCGTCGCCCTCGGCGTTCCTGTTGCGGCAAGCGTGTCGTCTCAGGACCGCGGGCCGGAACGTTCCCGGGGATTTCTTCCGGCCCCGGTGAAGAAAGACAGCTTCGCCAGTTTACAACAAAACTCTCCCTTCGTTCGCACCCTGAACCTGTCGCAGTCCCTCATTTTGACCGGTTATTCAAGAATCGACGAGGAAGCCATCGCCACCGTTCTCGACCTTGATACCAAAATGTCCTACGTCGTGGCGGAGAATGAAAGCAACTCCGCCGGTTGGCAACTCGTCGAAGTAAAAGGAGACAAGTCCGACCTCGAAACCCTCACCGCACGAATCAAAGTCGGAAACAGTTCCGAGGTCGTTTCGATCCGCTACGAGAAGCCTCCGAAACGGCTCAGTGGTGTGCGGGGTGTCATGGTATCGACAAAGATCGGGAACGGATCCCCGGGCGGCGGAACCGGTCCCCACGGCGGACCTGACCCGCGCGTTTTGACTCCCGACCAGCTCGCCGATGCGCGCAACGCTGCGAGGAATATCCGCGAGGGCTTTCAGGCTGACGGCTACGGCGACCGGGAAACGATTCCTCCGGAAGTGGTGAACAAAATCTCCCGCCTCAGTGTGAAGCAGCGGGAAAGCATCAATGTGAAAATGTTCGAATATCGCAATCGCGGTTTGGGAATGCCGGAACGAAAGCAAATTTACAACCGGCTGCTCGACCGGGAGCTGGGGAGGTGAACATTGGCAGGACGGACACTTCTGTTCCTCTGCTGGACTGATGGCAAATCATCTGTGGACGGACAGAAATGTCCACCCTGCGATTTATTTCTTTGCTTTTGCTTTCCTTTTCGAACTCCGTCGATTTGGCGCAGGATCCGACATCGGCGAGGTTTCGTAAAACTCCCCGTCATTCACGAGGCGGGGATCTCCGGTTGCCTGTAATTCAGCCATCAACTCCGCTTCCATCGCCTTGCGGATCTCCGCATACTCCGGATCTCCGGCAACATTAGTGGCTTCGTTAGGATCCTTGGTAAGGTCGTAGAGTTCGTATTTTGGACGCTGCCCGTAGACCCAGTCGAAATGGGACTTCCATTGATCCTCATGCCTCGAAGTGACGAGCCAGGCTTTCGTCGGTCCGGCATCTTCATCGGGAAGGGTGATGCGGGTGTTGTTCTCGAGTTCGTCAATCCCGGGGTCCTCTTCATCTTCACTTAGCAGATACGGATCCCCCATCGGCCAGCGGTCGGGTCGAAAATTGATAATGAATGAATACTCGTGCGTGCGCAGGCAGCGCTGCGGATAAGGTTTGAAGTCGGCCCTCGCTTCATCCACGTGACGCTCGCGCCCGGTAAAAACGCGAGTGCGGGATTCATCGACAAGCCCCTCTTTCTCCGATTTCAGGATCGGCCAGAGGCTTTCCCCCGTCATGATTTCCGGCACATCCACTCCGGCAGCAGCCAGAAAAGTCGGGGCAATGTCAGTGAGCGAGGTCATGTCATCAACAACCCTGCCACCTTTCACTCCCGGACCGGAAATGACGAGTGGAACTCCCGTTCCGAAGTCGTAAAGGTTGCACTTCCCGTAGGGGAATCCCGGTGCGCCGTGGTCGCCACTCACCGCAATGATCGTGTTGCCGGCCTGCCCTGATTTTTCGAGTTCGTCGAGGAGCACCGCCATTCCCGCATCCCACGCTGCGATTTCCCCGAAATAGTCGGCGAGATCCTGACGCACCTCGTGCACATCGGGGAGAAAGGGCGGCATCTTTCCTTTCAAAGTATCCGGATCAATCCCCCAAAGTTTTTTCCCGCTGCCTTTGATCCACTTGCGGTGAACATTGGTTGGGCCGAACCAGTAACAGAACGGCTGCCCTTCTTTCTGGTCGGCAAGAAAAGCTTTGAAATTTCCGCGTGCTTCGTCGAGCAGGGCCTGCTTGGCCTCCTCAACCGCAGTGCCCTTCTCGACCTCCCTTGTCACGTATTGAGAGAACCCGTTAAACTTGCTTCCCGCCTGGCCGTACATCGTTCCGGTTGCGCTGAAAGGAAAGTTGCTCGGCGTTCCCGGCCCCCACACTTTGTAGGTCGCGCCAATATGGTAACCGGCGTCCCGGAGAAGAACGGGAAACGTCGGGAGGTCCTCGGGAAACGTCGCCCCCAGCAAAATCGATCCCGTTTTTGTCCGCCAGAAATGCTGGCCGGTGAGAAGCGCAGAACGGCAGGGAGTACAGGAAGGTGCGCTGACGTGGGCATGATTGAAAAGAACCCCCTCGCGGGCGATGCGATCGAAAGTCGGCGTTTTGACCACATCATTGATGCCGCCCGGTTCCGCTTCACCATAGATCGATGCGTAGCGCCCCCAGTCGTCGGCGAAGAAAAAGAGAATGTTGGGCCGGTCGTCTGCCCGTGCCCCTGCACTGAGGAGGGCCACAACCGACAGAAAAGCTGAGAGAATTTTCATCCCGCCATTCTGAACGCAACGCGGAAACGGGTCAACCGGCGGAAACCGACAATCGATGGCCTCAGTGTTCGTAAACCGGCGGTTTCCGCAAAGCCTTGTATTCCGGCCATTCGATTCTCATGCCTTCGTATCTGGGAAACTCCCACAGGGGCCACTCCGGGCTTTCAGCCCTTACTTCGTGATACATTTTCAGCATTCGGGATTTCATCTCTTCGAGGCGCGGGGATTCTTTTGCAGAAAGGTCCGTCGTTTCCCCGATGTCGTCGCGGAGATTGTAGAGAGCAAATTCCGCGAGCTCAGCCGTTTTGTTGGAATTGGCATCCTGCTCCGTGATCCCCCCGCCCGGCTTCAAGTCCGGTGTATCGACCGTTGCCGTGAGCTTCCAGTCGCCTTCCCGCGTCGCTACCTTTACCGGCCCCCGCGATCTGAGAAAATGCCAGTAGAGAGGAGTCTCGCGCTTCAATTCCTCTCCCCCGAAAAGCGGCACCAGGCTCGTCCCGTCAATCGCACGATCGTCCGGAGTATTGACGCCCGCAATTTCGCAAATCGTAGGCAGCCAGTCGACGCCACAGATCGGAACATCGCTTTCCCCCGCAGTCACTTTGCCGGGCCAGCGCAGGATGCCGGGAACCCGGATCCCCCCTTCCCAGACATAACCTTTCTTGGTCCGCAGCGGACCTGCGGATCCGTAGGGATGTTTTCCCGTGAGGGCCGGTCCGTTGTCACTGGTGAAAAACACGAGCGTGTCATCGCGCAGGTCGAGACTGTCGATCTCCGCCATCAGTTTCCCGAAAGCAGCATCCATCTGCGTGATATTTCCCCACAGCGCGCGCTCAGCCGGATCCTCGAGATGTTCGTAGTGACGCGTGTGTCTCGGAGCGGTCGCGACCGGTTCGTGAGGCTCGTGGTAGCAGACAAACAGGAAAAACGGTTTCTCCGGATCGCGTCCTTTTCCATCTTCGCTACGCAGCCAGTCGATCGCCTCGTCCGTGACCAGATCGGCTGAATAGCCCTTGAGCGGCCCGACGGGAATATCGTTCCTGACAAAGTTATACGGATCCCGATGATTCGGCAGAGCATTATTCTGTACCGAAAACCAGTGGTCAAATCCCAGGTCGTCCGGCTGCGGCTGTCCCGGAAGATTGAACATCCCGTTGAGGTGCCACTTTCCGGAATGGCAGGTGGAGTAGCCACCATCGCGCAGCAGGTTCGCTACCGTGATTTCCGATTCCCGGACATGCATCGGTGACATCATCGGGATCCAGTTGTGAACGCCGACGCGCCAGGGCGTCCGCCCCGTCATCAAACCGGTGCGGGCAGGGGAACAGTTCGGTGCAGCAGAGTAGCAGTCGGTAAAACGAACCCCCTCCTTCGCGAAGCGATCAAGGTGCGGCGTGTGCACAATCTCATTTCCGTAGCATGCCAAATCGCCGTAGCCGAGATCATCAGCGAGGACGAGAATGACATTCGGCCGGTCGGCGGCAGAAAGGGAAAACAGAGAGAAGAAGGAGAAAAGAAAAATCAGCGTTTTCACCCGGATGTTGTAGCGGGAACAAACGGAACCGGTCAAGAGAGAGGCGAACGGATTTGCGTTTTCCAGTCACCAAACAGAGTTGCCTTGCCGACGTAACCCTGTTAGGTCTGCCATTGAACCCTGTTTAATCCGGCGTGAGCATCGACCTGAAGAAAAAGAAATACTATCCGGTGAGCAAAGACCTGGAGCTCTACCTCGGAAAGTTCGGCCGCACGGTGGACATTCCGGTGGTGTATGAGGACCTGCACCGGTTTTCCGAATTGTTCCCTCTCTACGACCGCGACGGAAATGATACGCTCTGGAAAACGGTGTACTACGAGCCTTCGATCCGCGAGGAACTCAGTCAAAAGCTGACCCTGATCTACGCTTTGCTGAAAACGAATGCCACGAAAGTGAGCGAGCACCTCGTGATGGAACGGGTCGATTTTTGTGAGTTCGGAAACTCGCGCCCTTTCCGCGTCCGGATCGTGAACCAGTTCAACGACAACTACGATCACTTCTACGTAAAAATCGCCGATGCCTCCCGAATCTACGGCCTGGAGCTGGAGCACATACTTTCCCCGAACCGGATTAACTACCTCGTGAATGGTGACACCCTGATCGAGGAACACATCGCAGGAGTGCCGGGTGATGTATTCATAAACGACTATTTCGAGCGCGACGAAACAAACCAGATCCGGGTGGCTAAGGAGTTCGTGAAATTCAATGAACGTTGTTTTGTCAGGCTGCTGGGAGACATGAGGAGCTACAACTACGTGGTCGACATCACGCCTGACTTTGAGGATGCCCAATATCGCGTGAGGGCGATCGACTTTGATCAACAGAGCTACGAGGGATACAAGGAGATGTACCTGCCCCAGTTTTTTCTGGAAAACGCGGCCGTTGTCCAACTCTGCACCGACCGGATCAACTACCAGACAACGAGACAATATCAGGATGAGGAACGAACCCTGGTTCATCGTCGGGTAACTCTCGCTCACAACCGCCTCGGGGCTTTCTGGGATGCGATGCTGGGTGAGGAACTGGCCCCCGAGGAGCACGTTATCCGTCTGCGGGAGGAGTTGAATCAGTACCACGACTGCCAGTCATTTTCCCGCTGCGAAACGATGGGCTGGCTCGTGAAACGGAACCTCGAAATCTCGCTCGCGAAAACGGGAACGGACCTCGTGTAATGGCTCACCACGGATCATTTCTGCGGGCGTTTTTCCGCAACGCGGGAAGTGTCGGCGCCGTCGCTCCCAGCTCGGAGGCCCTTGCCAACCTGATGGTGGACTGGCTGGACTGGGATGAGATCAATTCCGTTCTGGAGTTCGGTCCGGGCACCGGGGTTTTTACCGAAGCAATCGCGAAACGAATCAGTCACGAAACAAAGCTGATCGCGATCGAGCGCGACGAAGAGCTGGCGGAAATCACGAGAAACCGTTGTCCTGATGTCACCGTCCGGCAGGCCTGCGTGAGTGACGCCGCATCCATTTGCCGGGAGGAGGGAATCGAATCGGTCGACGCGATTCTTTGCGGCCTGCCCTGGGCTGCTTTCCCGGAGGAGCTGCAAAACACACTTCTCGACGCGATGTTCGAAGTCCTCCCCCGGGGAGGAAAGTTTGCCACCTTCGCCTACTGGCAGGGGCTGGCTCTTCCGGCAGGCCAGAGGTTTCGCCGCATCCTGCGGGAGCATTTCTCCGAAGTGAAACAAAGCCCGACCGCCTGGAAAAATCTTCCCCCGGCATTTGTATATCGGTGCGTGCGGTAAACGAGTTCGCGCGTGGCGGGATGCCTCTATTTCTCACGCTCGCTCCTGCACCGGCTTTGCTAACTGTGACCTAAAGAAACGGGGCGAAATCCCCCGGCACTTCCGCCTCGAATCGCATTTCCTCCCCGCTCGACGGGTGGCGAATCTTCAGCTTCCAGGCATGGAGCAAGAGCCGGTCGACTTTCACCTTTGCTTTTTTTGTCCCGTACATTTCGTCACCGAGAATGGGAGCGCGGAGACATTCTTTCAAATGCACCCGGATCTGGTGTGTGCGACCGGTGTGAATCACGCAGGAAAGGCAGGCCCATTTTCCAGTCGGGTCGGAGCGCCGGACACGGTAATCGGTGATCGCCTCTTTTCCGGCAGGCTCCTCCAGCACGGTCATCTGTTGGCGGTTCCGCGGGTTGCGACCGATTCGATTTTTAATCGTCCCCTCTTCATTCACGGGAAGCCCCGCTGTCACCGCAAGATATTCCTTCCCCGTCTCCCGACCGGAAAACTGGGCTACGAGGGAATGATACGCCGCCTCCGATTTTGCGGCGACGAGGCAACCGGAGGTGTCCTTGTCGAGTCGATGAACAATGCCGGGGCGATCCTCTCCCGCCAGTTCGCAGAGTTTGCCACCACAGTGATGGAGCAGGGCATTGACGAGTGTGCCGCTACTGTTTCCGGAACCGGGATGGACGACCAGTCCGGAGGGCTTGTCTACGACTACAATATCTTCATCTTCAAAAAGAACCGGCACCGGAATTGCTTCGGGAAGGATTTCTGCAACTTCCGGCTCAGGGGGCGCAATCGAAATCACATCCCCTTCCGCAAGAGCATGCCGCGGTTTCACTTTTGTCCCGGTTACGAGAACGGATCCGTCCTTGATCCACTGCTGCAAAGCAGAGCGGGAGATTTCCTCTCCGCGACGACGCAGTTCGAGAGGAAGAAAACGGTCAAGGCGCTCTCCGGCAGCCTCTGGTGGAACGGATATCTCCAAAGCAATCAATCCAGTTTCGGTGTGTAGATGGAGAGTTCGCCGTTCATTCGCAAATCATCAACCATCTGCCAGGTGGAGAGCGTTTTGTATTCGCTGAGCGGAACGACGGTCAGCGCCATCTCGGTTCCGATCTCCCGTTTCGCGGCGCTGGTATATTTCTTTTGAAAAACGATTCCGTGAGCAATGCGAATTCGGTCAAAGGGGTAGGAACCGCGACGAACATTCATCACTTCGTATTCGTAGACACCGAGCGCATTGGAGTAATCGAGTTCGCTGAGATTCTTCAGCTCGGACTTTTCCACCAGTTTCAGCTCCAATTCGAGCTCAGAGCTTTGGGAAGCGGAGGGAGCACGATTTGATGAGGCCAACAGGCGGGAGGAGGAAGTCACCTTCGGTGCCTGAATCGGGACAGCCCGCACGATTGTCCGGGTGTCGGTCGGCGGTGAAACTTTCATGAACTGACTGAAATGCTGTGACACTTTTTCCGCCCAGCCCCGCGCCTCGCTGGGTCCGTAGTGAATGCCGTCAGTCGCGGGATAGGGATCTACGAATTTGGTTACCTTCTGGCTTTCAAAAACTTCGCCCTCGTATTTTCTGACCACACTCTGCATGATTGCGGTCAGTTCGCCCTGAAGTTCCTTCGAATATCTCTTCTCGTGAGAGTGGGGCGGGAGAACCCAATAGGATGTCGCGCCTGCTTTGGCAATTGCGTAGCACATCTGCTCAATGAGGGATCTGACTTCCTCGACATTCTCATCCTTGGTCCTCCTCTTGGAGCGAAGCGTGGCGTAGAGATTGATGCCGGTCTGTACGACAACAACGTTCGGTTTGTGCTCGGCGATGAGATCCTCCAATTTTGGAACCGCACGAACATACCCGACGCGGCGCTCGGCGGAGGGAGACTTTTCCCAGAATCCAATCGTGCACGGGAGTGCCTGGTAATTCTTCAGCCAGTAGTAAGGGCTGGCCCCTCCCGCAACCACAGTGTGGACCTGGAAACCCGAAGATCGCATGGAATGATCCAGAGTTTTTCCGAAAGCCCCGATGCTCAGGGAGTCACCCAGATAGAGAATGCGTGGAGATTTCGACGAAGCGGAAACGCCATCGGAGACAGCAGCTCCAATCACGGAAATTGCGATAAGGCAGGAGAAAAATCGCATCATGGCCGCGATTTTTACTCTATTTCGGTCTGCGAATCAATCAAATCGAATAAAATTTTGAGAAAATTCGCCTTTTTGAGAATCAAAATCAAAAAATAGAGGCGCTTTCAGCGCAAAGACTTCTGATTCTTTATAAATCAAGCCCTGCTGCGCAGAGGCGATGGAAGTCGTCCCACTCCAGTTCCAGAGAGGAATCTGCTTCCTGGATTGCCTGCATCGTGACCTCCGCTATCTGCTTGCGTGCGGCTGTCAGGGGCCGGCTGACTCTCGTCTGGTCGCATCGCCACATATCGGCAATTACGGTCTGACTGATCCCGTGCAGGTAGGAAAGTTTCAGCATGAGAAGAACATCCGGCTCGAGAGAGTCGAAGGCTTTCCTGATGGATTTTCCCATCAGATCCGCCAGGTCTTCATCGAGTAGATTTTCGCCCAGATCGTCCCCTTCCAACTTGTCGAAGCGGTCGCCGGAACGGTCGTCTTCATCTTCGTAAACCGGTAGATCTCCTCTGAACTTGTCGCGACGTTTTAAATCCAGCCAGCGGTTCCACGTGATGCGAATCATCCAGGTGGAAAGCGAGGAACGGCCTTCAAATTTCTCCAGCAGAGGCCTGGTCTGTCCTTTTTTCCCGGCACCGAAACACTCCGCGATAATATCTGCGACCAGGTCCTGCGCCTGAATCCGGTCAACTCCACGGGACATCATGACCCGCTCCAACATCGGCTGATACTCTTCCTGGAATTCCCGAACCGCGTCATCGTCGCCGCCTACCGCTCTGTCCACCAGGTCGAGATCGGCGGCATGTTTCAAAGGCTTGATTTCAGCGGTGGAACTACTCATACAAGATTCCGAACTATCTATTAACTCGGCGATTTATCAACGATAACAAACATCCATCGAATGGGAAATGCCGAATTTGCGGCTCTCAATTGCTTGAAGAGCCCCTGATATCTTCAATGATTTTTCCATCCTGGAGGTGGACTTTCCGGTCGACGCGGTCGAGAAGGCGGTCGTCGTGAGTGGAAAAGAGGAAAGCGGCTCCGCGGTCCTGGTTGATCCGGCGCATCAGGTCGATGATGACGTTGGCGTTCCGGGTGTCGAGGTTGGCGGTCGGCTCATCTGCGAGAACAAGAACCGGATCCGTCACAAGAGCCCGCGCAATCGCTACCCGCTGCTGCTGTCCCCCGCTCATTTTTTGCGGGCGGTGCCCCATGCGGTCTCCGAGCTCAACTTCTTCGAGGAGAAACGCGGCCCGCTCTCTGGCGTCGCTTTTGCCCACCCCGTTGACCTGCAAAGGCAACATCACGTTCTCCAAAGCCGTCAAAACAGGGACCAGATTGAAATTTTGGAAAACAAATCCAATCGAAGAGTTGCGTAATTCGCTTCTTTCCGCGTCAGACAACCCTGCCGAACTATGCCCCTGAATACTCACCTCACCCGAAGTCGGGTGATCAAGCAAGCCGATCAGATTGCAGAGGGTGGACTTCCCGGAACCGGAAGGTCCCCAAACCGCGATAAATTCTTTTTCGTCAATAGACAAATCAACGCCACCAAGTGCCTCGACTTCCGTATCTCCGAAATGATAGGTTTTCCTGAGTGTTTGGGTTTCGACAATTTTCATCCTTCAAAACGGGATTACTGCTTGCAGTCTAGCCAGCCAAACACAATTTGCACGGGGTAAATGATTGAACGCATATTCTTGATAATCTGGGCGGTCTGGCTGGCGCTGGTGCTGATTGCGGCATTTCGCGTGCTCGGATATCTCATTGCGAAGAAATTTCAGGATCGCCGCTGGGGTGACGGCTCCGAAGATCAACGGCGCGTCGCTGTGATCATTCCGGTGAAAGGTTTCGACTATCAAACGACACCCCGCTTTTTCAACACTCTCTTCGACCAGAACTACAGCGACTATCGCGTCATCGTCTGCTTTGAATCCTGGGGAGACCCGGTGGCAGTCTGGTTGAAGGACGAACTCGAACTCACTGAAGACTACGCACACTGGACCCATCCCGATCCCGAAGCCTCGCTGAAAAGCATCACCCTGGTCTGCGCCGGAATTGCTCAGCAGGAGGGTCAGAAAGTCCACAACCAACGGGCCGCGTTTGAATACCTTGATTCCGAAGACTCCATCGTCGCCTTTGCCGATGCGGACATCTCCTTCAAGAGCGACTGGCTCGCCCGTCTTGTGGCACCAGTCAATCAGCGAACCCATCCACTCTCCACGACCTACCGCTGGCTCGTCCCCAAGCGCCCGACCCTGCCGAATCAAATTGCCAGTGTCATCAACGGATCGATTACCACGCAGGGGGGATCAGAACTGACGAATGTTCTCTGGGGCGGGTCGATGGCGATCTCGAAGAGCGTATTCGACAAGCTCGACGTCCCGAATTTGTTCGAAGGTTCGCTCAACGACGATCTGCGACTTTCCAAGGCAGCCAGAAAAGCCGGGAACCGCATCGCCTTCGTTCGGTCTCTCGTTCTCCCCACCATGATCGACTTCAACTGGAAGTCGTTCCTCGAGTTTGCGAAGCGCCAGTACACCCAGGTCAAGTTTTTCAGCCCGATTCTCTACACGGGAACAAATATCGTTCTCGGGATCTATGCCATCGGGCTGCTCTCCGTCATCGTTGCCCTGGTCCACGGAGTGCACTTTTACGCCTGGGTTCCACTCGCGGCAGCTTACATCATTGATCAGTTCCGGGCCATGTTCCGGCAGCAAATCTATCTCTCCCTTTTCCCGGAGGACGGCATCCGGCGAAAGCTTTTCTCCGCCGGGTGGCTGGAGCATATGCTGACCCCAATCTGGATGATGCTGCACTGGCTGATCCTCGTCAGCACCTGGACACAAAGCAAAATCACATGGGCTGGAACGCAGTACCGGATTCTCTCCAAATCGAAGACGCGAATCCTTTCCCGTGAAGTTTCGGCCGAACGACTTCCGGTGGGAGCGCCCGGCCTCGCCCTCATTTCCTCTTTGCATGATCAGAGGATCGATACTGCCGCGATTACTCCGGTGCGGCGCAGTGAGCATGCCCCGCCCACAACTGCAAATACGGAACGTTCTGAAGAATCCGCCCCGGAATCAGTTTCTCCGGAGATGCCTCACGCAGCGATCACGGATTCTCCGGCAGATGACATCGATTCGATTGATAATCTGGTCGATGAAATTCGCGGGGGGAACGCTCCGGCAACCGCCCAGACGGCTGATGAAGACGTTCCCGCAACCGATGGGCCCGACGCCTCAGTAAGTGCAACGGCTGATTCCGCTACGGACGGCACTGACGAATCCGACGAGAACACTTCGGCCGCGCCCGCTCCCGAACCTTCCTTCCCGGTTTCCCACCCGGGAGTTTCTCCCCGCGTCATCCCTCTTGGGGTCGCCATTCCTCATGCAGGTAAGAGAAAAGCTAAGACGCGATCAAAAACTGCGAAGGAAAGAACTCGTGGCCTCCCCCGGAAAGCACACGGCAGTCTGCGGACTCGCGTCAAACCACCCCGATTCTACGAACCGGCTCAAATCGCCTCTCCCGGCAAATCCCTTCCGACATCAGGATCGACGACATCGGCTCCTGACAAAAGTCCCGAATCCTCCGCCGCCTCCCTTCCTGAGAAACCTGCTGCTGATGCCGCACCCAATAGCGATTTGAAAACCGGGATCAATCCCTTCCTTCCTCCTCGTTCCTCGGCAGCGAAACGGACTGTGAGCGTCGGGAAAGGCGGAAACCGGGGCTCTGCCGGAAGAAAAGGTCGCCCGGCTCCCGTTTCGCGTCCCAACCAGGTCGGAAGAATCATGCGCGGCTCGCGGAAAAAACGGGCATCCGGAACCGGGCCGAGCGCGAGACCCTGATCCGGAATTCCCGGTCGGTTTCCCCTTTCTTTCTTCCGGGGGATTCGCTAGCGTCGCGGGATGAAAAACCACCTCTTCGCAGTTCTGCTACTCCTTGCACCTCTGCTTTCATTTTCCGAAACGGAACGAACCTGGACCTCCACTTCCGGCAAAACTTTCAGAGGTACACTGAATTCCGCGACAAAGGATTCCGCCAATGTGAGACGTTCCGACGGGCGGTCATTTGACATCCCGCTCGCTTCCCTTTCCGAAGTCGATCAAAAATACATCGCTCAATTTCTCACCGATCAAAATCGTGCGACCGGATTAACGGAGGGCCCTTTCGCGGACCGGATTGACGGGGAATGGATCAAAGTCCCCCGTGAAGAACACGGCATCCTTTTCCAGATGTATGGCACCTCGAAGCTGAAAAGGCTGAAAGAGCCTTTCCCTCTATTCGTGCACCTCCACGGTGCCGGGGCGCGAGCGATGGATGTGGAAGCAGGAAAAGTCGAGATCGCTCCGCAGCGACTCGCCTCTGAGGAATTCTACGATGACTTTCCCTGCCTCATCATCGTTCCGCTTTGCCCGCCGGACACCTTCTGGGGAGACCACACCGCCGGACTTGAAAAGCTGATCGATACTCTCTGCAACTCACTTCCCGTTGACCGCAACCGGATCTATCTCTCCGGCTATTCGATGGGAGCGCGCGGCATCGGGTCGCTCATCGATTCCCGCCCCCATCACTACGCCGCAGCATTGTTCGCCGACGGCGAGGCAAAAATGAGCTGGGTGGAAACTACCGACACCGCTCTCTGGTTCACCTTCTCAGGAGAGCGGGATCTCGAAGGTGCCAAAAAAGTGGCCGATGCCTACAGCGCCGCCGGCAAAATTGCCAAATTTGACGGCTACCCCGACCACACCCACAACCAGATTCACTGGACCCTCGCAAAAACAGAGGGCGTTTACGAATGGTGCTTTTCGCAGGTTCGCTCCGCGAATCAGGAACCCTCCACGGAGAAGTAACGTTTTCTCAGGTATTCGGCAACCTGCTTTGATTCCTCCGGGGAAAGGGCGCGGTTGTATACGAGGAATTCGAACAGCGTGTTGCGGTATTCATCCGAGTAACCGTCACCGAATCCACGTTTTCCGATACCGATGCGCCGGAGCGGGCCATTGCCACCGGACGCGTTCGTCTGATACTCTCGGAAGTCTCTGCCCTTCCCGTCCCACGAAAGAAGCGTTAGCTTCCCCGTTCCCGCTGCAGAGGAGAACGCGACCACTCCGGCGTTTCCATCCGTCCACGGCAAAGCGATCCTGTCTTCCGGTACGTCTTTTTCACGCCGGGAGACTCCGACGACTTTGCCCGCGTGATCCCAAATCAGCCTGACATTGTGACCGGTGCCCTGATCCCCGTCCAGCCTGACAACCCGGTCCGTCCCGGCGTAAAACTTTCCCGCTACAACGATGGTACAGCCCTGCGTCATCGCGAACACATTTGCCCGATTCGATAACGAAGTCTCATTGTTCAACTGCAAGCCGCGATACACTCCCGACAGATAGGGAATATCCTCCGTGCTGAATCGACCGACCCGGGGAAGAAATTTTCCCACCCTGTCCCCGTTGTCACGAAGCAGGGAATTTTTTTCCCCGTCTCCCACCAGATTGTACCAAGCGGCAACCTGATCACCCGGATCAGCAATCGTCCGGTAATCGCGATCGTAGGAGCCCTTTCCGGCGAAAAAATGGGCGACCAGTCCCTTTGCGACCGGAGGCGACGGAGGCTCCGCCCGACCATCCGAGCGAATCAATTTCTCAGGAAAAGGAAGCGGGGAAAACGTTTCCACCGGCTCAGGGGTTACTTCGGTGGTTTGCTCCGGAGCGACAGACTCTTCCCCGCCACCTCCGGAAACGGCGACGCCTGCCACAATCAATAGCAAAAGCAATGCCGCACCCGCCGCGATTTGAACCCGCGAGTCCCGGGCCCAGTCGGGGAGTTTTTCCATCACCGCCAATTCATTGAGCGGGGATTGCCATTCTTTGCGGTCACCGCCAACAACTCCCGTCGCGCGCGACCTGACTCCACCGGTCGGAGCGCGTCTGATAGATCCGGTCGACGGAACTTTTACAGCCCCCGTTCGCGGCGCAGGCAAAATCGGCTGACGCGCCGTCGTCGGGCTGGGCAGTTGAGGCCCGGTTATGATGCGAACCGGCTGAGAGTCCGGCCCCGTCGGGTCCACCGGAACGGCCACGGGAATGTCCTGGTCCGCCTCAGGTGGCAGAGCGACGCTGACACCCGAAGACGGATGAACAACCGGCGCTGTATCGTCGAGAGGAGTATACTCGGGAGATACAGCGCCCGTGTAGGGTTTTCCTTCCACCGCCTCCTGGAACTGCGTCAGAGCCTCAAGAGCATTTGCCGGCCGGTCTTCAGGCTTTCTCGCAATGAGCCGCATCAGCCAGTCACTCACGAGGGGCGGAATGTCCGGTCTGATTTTGTGAATCTTGATACACCGATGCTCCAGATGATTCATGGAAGTCTCGGCCGGATTGTCACCCGAAAAGGGAGCTTCCTGAGTGAGGGCGTAGTAAAAAACACAGCCCATCGAATACAGATCGGTGCGCTGATCGAGCGGCTGCAATTCCAACTGCTCCGGCGCGATGTAGTCGATCGATCCCAGAAAAGACCCCGCCTGGTCCAACGTCTGCGTGGACGGCTGCTGGCTGAATTTGGCCAGTCCGAAATCCAGAATCTTCACGAGAAACCGGTCCGTCATCGTCAAAGTCAGCATGATATTCCCCGGCTTGATATCCCGGTGGAGCAGACTGAGCTCATACGCATCGACGAGTGGTTCCAGACACTGCCTCGCTACGTCCTGAAAATCCTCCCAGGAAAGAGCACCTGCGGTGAGCACATCGTGAAGGTCTTCACCGTCGACAAGTTCCATCACCACATAGGGACCTTCGTCGTCCTCCTCGAAGGCATAGACCGTGACGATGTTCGGGTGCTGAAACTTGGCCAGTGCTGCAGCTTCTTTTCCGAGAGATTCCGCGCCGGTCTCCTCGTTCAGATTGGTTTCCTCCAGCGGGAGAAGCCGCTTCAGCGCAACCTCGCGCCCCATCACCGTGTCGTAGGCGCGATAGACCGCACTCATCCCTCCCCGGCCGAGTTTTCCTCTGATTTCGTATCGGTCAGACATGCAATCGAAAGCGCGTCGAAAAATATACACCGAAACATTTCAAACTCGACCAATTCCGCAAGCGGTGAAACACTGGAACTCACCGAATTTTATGAAAAGACTCGCGACCCTTCTCACCTGCCTCTTTCTCACTGCCCTCTCTTTCGCAGAAAAGCCGGAAACCGAAACCCCGCCACTCATCGAGGATTCCTTCGATCGCGAAGAGCTTGGCAAAGGGTGGACGACTCAAACCGGGGAATGGAAAATTGTCGACGGTGCCCTGCGCGGAAAAGAAATCAAAGCCGACAAGCATTCCGCGGCCGCGAGACGGGTGGTCGAAACAAAAGACGCCGTCTACCAACTGCGCTTCCGGCTCAGCGAAGGCAGCAAGGGATTTCATTTCGGATTCGATCCCAAACGGGGATCACTTGATAAAAAAGGCCATCTCTTTTCTGTCATCGTGACTCCGGCAAGCTGGAGAATCCTCAAACACGTCGATAAGAACCGCCGGGAAGAGGATCCGAACGAAATACTCGCCACCGCCTCCCAAACCTTCGAGCCGGGCACCTGGTATTCCCTCACCGTCGTGACAAAAGGAACCAAAGTCGACGCGATGATCGAAGGCATCGCTCCTCTCACCTCAGAACATCCCACTTTCGGAGTGCCCAAACCGACTCTCGTTTTTCGCGTGATCGGAGACGCAGTCGATGTCGACGACATCACCGTCTCCGCAATCAAACCGTGAGCTACGAATCACTCCAACACCTGAATATCGTCGTCTCCGCCACCGAAGGGATCCTCGCCGGACTGTGGCTGTTTCGCGACATAGTCCATCAGGACCGTGTCGCCGACAGCGGGAATCCCGGAAACGATATCCGCCGTCAGAAAGGAATTTTTCCGTGCCGGGCTCACCTTGAGACGGGCTGACTCGACTCCGTTGCTGCCGTGAACCGTCAGGCCGGTGCCCGGATCAACCGGGAGAAACCGCGAGCTTTTCACGAGAACGAAATCTCCATCCGGTGACACGAGATGAATCCTGCCGACGGGAACCTTCATTTCCGCCTGCTGAACCGCTTCGGCAGGTTCATCGTTCTTGTTCTTCCCCCATTTTTCCGGAAGCGTACGGCAGCCCGTCATTGCCAGCGCCATAAGCCAGACCGTCGCGCCCGGAGTGATTCGTGACCAGTGTTTCACCCCGCCAGAATCGCTGAACAAGCAAAAGAATGCAAGGCACCAGATCGAATCCAACAGGGTTACCTCCTGGACCAGACAGGGTCAGGTGCGGGATGTAACAGGGTCAGGCTTTCTTTCACCGTCCGTATCCAATGAAAACGCGTTTGCATCCTGCCATCGAAGCTCGTACCAAATGCCGGGCGCAAGCCCTGCCAATCCCGTTCTACCGATTCTCCATCATGCATGCATCTCCCCGTCACGTTTTTGTCTACGGGACCCTGCTGGTTCCCAAAATCTGGACGGCGGTAACCGGGGCCCCTGATTTGATCGAAAAACCGGCCACACTTTCCGGCCATCGCATCGCCCGCGTGCGCGGCGGCGACTTTCCCGTCATCACGCAGGTCGCTGACGAAACCTCAACTGTGAAGGGGGCGATACGATTTGATGTCCCTCCCGATGCCTTGCGACGGCTCGACAAGTACGAAGACGGCTTTTACCTGCGTGAGACGATATCAGCGAAATGCGAGGGCGAAGCCATTGCTGCAGACGTCTACCGCGTCTCTGCCTCAAACGTCACCGACCTTTTCAGCGACGACCACTGGACTCTCGAATGGTTTGAGAAAAATGCCCTCGATCGCTACTGGAACCGCCATTTCGGGTAAAATTCCCTTCCGCCATCACGCTGCAATTCCCGTTCGCACTTCCCTGATTTTTCGGAATGCTGTCACCATGAAACGTTTTTTCCTTTTCGCTCTCACTGCTACCTGTTTCGGCCTCACCGCCCCTGCCGCAGAAAAGCCGAACATGATTTTCATCCTTGCCGACGATCTTGGATACGGCGATCTCGGATGCTTCGGGCAGGAGAAAATCCAGACTCCCCGGCTCGACGCGATGGCGGCCAAAGGGATGAAATTCACTCAGTTTTACTCCGGCTCGACCGTATGTGCCCCGTCGCGATGCGTGCTCATGACCGGGCAGGATACCGGCCATTGTCGCATTCGCGGAAACGGAGTCGCCGAGGCCCAAACACTCGCACCCGAAGACATCACCGTCGCGGAAAAACTCAAAGAGGCAGGCTACCACACCGCGCTCATGGGAAAATGGGGGCTCGGAGAGCTCGGCTCGACCGGCCACCCCAACCGGCAGGGTTTCGATGAATTTTACGGCTACCTCAACCAGCGCCACGCCCACAATTTCTATCCGGAGTTTCTCATCCGAAACGATGAAAAAGTAACGCTTCGCAACATTACGTCCCCGAAGTGGGAGTCGATGCGAATCGCTTCAAAGAAGCCGGTCGACGGAGCCGGCTTCGCCACGCCCGAAGGCCGGATCGACTACTCGCACGACCTCGTCATGGAGGAAACCATGAAGTGGGTCGCGCAGCAGGCGGAAACGGAAGCCCCCTTTTTTCTCTATCTCGCCCTTACCATCCCCCACGCCAACAACGAAGGAACGCGCGGCACGGGCAACGGTCAGGATGTTCCTGACTACGGCATCTACGCCACCGAGGACTGGACCGAACCGAACAAGGGACAGGCCGCCATGATCACGCGAATGGATCGCGACATCGGGAAGCTCGCCGACCTGCTCTCGGAAAAAGGAATCGCCGAAGACACCCTGATCTTTTTCACCTCCGACAATGGCCATCACAAAGAAGGCGGAAACGATCCGGAATTTTTCGATGCCAACGGCCCTCTCCGCGGCATGAAGCGTGACCTCACCGAAGGCGGCATTCGCGTCCCGACGATTGCCTACTGGCCGGAAACTTCCCCTGCGGGAGTAGAGGAGGACCACATCGCCAGTTTTGCTGACTGGATGGCCACCGCCTGCGAGCTTGCCGGAGTCAGTGCACCGGAAAACACCCAGTCTCTCAGCTTCGCCCCCACTCTTCTTGGCAAACCGGAAGAACAAAAAGAGCACGACTACCTGTATTGGGAGTTCTACGAAAGAGGCAGCAAGCAGGCAGTCCGCTTTGGCGACTGGAAAGCGATTCGTAAACCGATGTTCGACGGAAAAATGGAACTCTACCATTTGGCCGAAGACATCGGGGAGGAAAACGATCTGGCCACAGCAGAACCGGAGCTGGTGAAGAAGGCGGAGGAAATGATGAAAGAGGCCCACGTCCCCAACCCTCTGTGGAAAATCCGGAAGTGATCCGCCGGATCACTCGGATGAGCTGGTTCCCTGCCCCGCCACAGCCAGCTCCCGCCAGTCCCCTTTGAGGATGTAGACCGGCTCCATGCCGAGAATTTCGCGGAGCTGCCGGGCCACGTGCTGGCTTTTTCCACACTCGGCAGTGTCGCAATAAACGACGACGGGATTTTCCATTTCCTCCTGCAGGCGATCCATGTGCTGAAACATGAGATCGCCCCACTCGGCTGCATTGAGGAGGATGGCGTCGGGGAGGTGCCCTTCCTCAAATTTTTCGCGGGACCGCGCATCGACCCACAGAACTTTTTTCTCGGCCGCAAGCGAGTCAGCCTCTTCGGGTGTGAGTTGCCAGCGCAATTCCTCCGGACTGGCGACACGATACCAGGCCGGAGCTTTCGGGTGAAGGAAAACGGCGCCTACCGCCGCGAAGAGAGACAAGGCCAGAATGGCAATGGTCTGAGATGCTGTTGAGGTGAGCCTCATCCGTTTACTGAATTGCGAAGTAAGCGAGCGGTCGGGCGTAGCTCTCGATTTCGCAATCGGTTTCAATCCTGACAATGCCAAGCAGGCTGTTTTCGGTCGATTCGGGAGTGAGCTTGAGATCGTAGGCTTTCCCCTCCTCGAGCGTGACGATTTCACAGCTTACCTCCTTGCGCTTGCTCTCCGCGCTGAGAACCCGAATCGGTTTTTCGCGGAGAACGCGAAACTGGACGATTTTCGGATCGGGAGCTTCGCCAATTTTCCAGTTTGTCATTGGCTTTTCGATCTTGTAAATCTCGCGCGTTTCGATGCGGGTGGTGAGGAAGACGGGACGTTGCTGCTGATCGGTGAAGACATTGATTTTTCTTTCCGATTTTCCGTGAAGTTTTTCTGTATCGAAGACGCCGGTGATCACTGCACTTTCTCCTGCGGGAATCGGGTTTTTATCAATGGTAACGGAAAGGCACTCACATGTGCTGGTGAGTTTCTCGATCTCCAGTGCCTTCTCTGCCTTGTTCTCGACATTGAAATAGACTTCCACAATCTTCTGTCCGGCATCAGCCTCGTAGGCCTGAAATACCGGCTTGAAAACAAGATCACCGACCCGGTCGACCGGCTTGACGATCCGCACCCGGGAATCGCTTTCCTTCTCACTGGCTCCCGTCTCTTCCACACTCGCTTCACCGGGGGCCTCTTCCCCTCGTTCCGGACTACTCTCTGCCGTGGGAACAAACCACTGATAGATCATGAAATAGATGACCACTCCGGTGACGGATACAAAGAGCCAGGAGGGAAAGGTAAAACGGGCGAGCTTTTTGTGTTTCTGAAAATTTCCGCGAAACGCAGCGATCACCAGGATGATGATGAGCGGGACGTTTATCACGGCCAGCAGGATGTGAGGAAGCAAGATTGCGAGATAAAT
>JAKSBG010000240.1 GCA_022361255.1 Verrucomicrobiales bacterium | reverse complement strand
CGGACGCGCTGAGACGAGATCCGGTCTTCACGGTGCGTACTGATTTCGCGCACACCCGTCCTTTTCTGTCCTCTCCCATCTCGAATGCGATCAGGTCGCCCCGGCCCGTTTTCTGATGTCGCTCAGCAAACTCCCGGGCATGGAGAAAAATTCGTTCACGACCGGTTCTCACATACCCGTACCCGCGCCGCTCATCCCATTCATCGATTTTTCCCGTCCGGACCTCACTCATATCCCATCTATATGTAATTGTAAGAACTAACTATAATCCCAATTTTCAGAATTCCCACCAGCTACATTTGTCTACCCCAATGGCTTCTGACCGAAATCGTCGTGGCAGGGGAACTCGCTGCAAGCAAGCAACCTTCTCTATCGCCCTCCGTTTGCATCCGGGCAGAAACGGAAGGACATTGCCGAATGCGAGTCAGTTCACGGCCGTCAGCTTTTTTCCTCGCCGTCTTTGCCGTCGGTGTCGTGATACTGGGAGTCACGGTTTGGTTTCAACTCGTCAAGACGAGACCCGGCGCGTCCGACGACGCATTATTCTCTGAAGCGCCACCGAAGCTTCTCCAGCCCACAGCTTCGCAAATTGACGACATTGCGGAAGACACTGGCGCCGGTCACATAGCGCCTGAGAGCGATCTTGATGCGATCGAAGGGAAAGCTCCCGACCAGCTCGCAAATGCTCTACTAGAGCTGAATGTCACCCCGGGCGTCGTCCCCGGAGAACTCCTTCTCCGTTTCCGCTCGCCATCCGACATTGCGGACCTCCGATCGAGAGCGTCGGCTCTGGGGATTCAGGTTCTGTGGTCGGATGCCCGTCTCCATTCCGCGCGGATCGCGTTTTCGGACGCGCAGAAGCTGGCTACAGAACTCCAATCAAACCGCGAGGCCTACGAAGAAACCGGACCAAATTATCTCATGGCCATTCCGGGCCTGCCGGCGGAACCGGAATTGCACATCGACGGCGGGAACGCCGGGGGAACTGTTCCGTTTCGTGAATCACTCCTGCCGTCCATTGGCGCCGACGGCGATCGTAGCCTGTGGGGGGATGGCGTATCTGTGGCAGTCCTCGATTCTGGAATCGAGACTCACCCTTCACTGGCGAATGTCAGTATTTCCCGAATCGATCTTTCCTCTTCCAGCGAAATTCATGGACACGGAACCGCGATGGCTTCGCTAATCGCCGGTCAGCAACCTCCCGCCGCAGGAATTTCTCCCGCTGCATCATTGCTCGATATTCGGGTAACGGATGAAACGGGACGAACGAACACAGGCCTCGTCGCGGAAGCGATTCTCCAGGCGGCAGACAGGAGGGTTGATGTCATCAACATCAGCCTCGGCTCCTTCGGAAATTCTGCGGTACTGCAGGCAGCTGTCGATTATGCACTGGAAAGAAATATCGTTGTCGTAGCCGCTGCCGGGAATGAGCAGATGACTTCGCTCGCTTTTCCCGCAGCCTATCGGGGAGTTATTTCGGTAGGCGCAGTCGACGCCGCCAACACGCAGGCCTATTTTTCCAACTCCGGAGAAACCCTGACTATCGCCGCTCCCGGTGTGGGCATTTACTCCGCCTACAACGACGATCAACTCGTGATGGGAAGCGGAACATCTCAGGCAGCCGCAATCACCAGTGGTGTCGTCGCAACCCTCCTGAGCCGGGGATACCGCCCGTCCGAAATAGCAAGAGTGCTGCAGGAAAGCGCTACTCAGACCGGCGCGCCTCGCGAACAGATCGGCGCAGGGGTGATCCGGATCCCGTGAGGGGTTGACTGATCTTCAATTTGATTCGTCAAACGGGGGCTTCTCACGATAGAATGTCGTGCAACCGCCGTAACTTCCCCATGCACCGTTTACGAACCCTCGTTTTTTTCTCCGCTCTTTTTTGCACACTCGCATTTGCGCAGGAACCGGACAATTCATCGCAGGTGATTCGGTTTTTCGGCCCGGATGGAATGGAGAACGACGGGGTCCCCGCCGAACTTTCGGACTGGATCGAGTGGACATTGAAAGGATCTCCTTCCGCTGAAACTCCCAGATTGCATCGTGACGGCAACGTTCGTCTCCCCCTTTGGGTTTCGACTTTGCAGCTGGAAGCACGAAATGATGGCGCTTCGTTTTCGGTCACCGCAGAATCCTACGGAGAGAACTGGCTATCTCTTCCCGGGGGGGAAAGGCAGTGGCCGGAAGGAGTCGCGGTTGACGGCGAGGCCGTACCTGTCGTCACGCGCGGCGGGAAACCGGCGATCCGGATTGGCGATGGATCTCACGCGATCACCGGAAGGTTTGAATGGTCCGAGCTCCCTCAACGTATCACTCTCCCTTCTTCCGTCGGCCTCCTGAATCTGACGGTCAACGGGGAAGAAAAGCAGACTCCCTCCTGGGATGCGGACGGAACACTCTGGCTGCAGCGGGAAGCTTCGGCTGAACAAGTCGATGAGGACTTTCTCTCCACAAAAATCCACTCACTGCTCGAGGATGGCATTCCTCTCTGGTTTGAAACCCGCATCGAAATGATCGTCGCAGGGAAGAGTCGGGAAGAATCTCTGGGTTCCGTCCTGCCGGAAGGCTGGCAACTGGCGACAATCGATTCCCCGGTGCCGGTTGCCATTGACGAGAAGGGATTTCTTAAAGCTCAGCTTCGGGCCGGCCGGTGGACCATTGCTCTTCGTGCATTTCAAACGTCCGACACAAAAGAGGTGAGCTTTTCGAATGAAGTCAATCCGGCGGTGGCGGATCAGGCGATCGCATTCCGGGCGCAGCCGGACTTTCGTCAGGCGGAAATCACGGGGCTTCCACAAATCGACGTATCCCAGACGCAGCTGCCGGAGGAATGGCGTTCTCTACCGGTCTACCGGTGGGAAACATCAACTCCATTTCAGATCATCGAACATATCCGTGGCCCCGGCGAACGCGGCGCAGCTCCCCTTTCGATC
Source organism: Verrucomicrobiales bacterium (assembly GCA_022361255.1). Taxonomy (GTDB): domain Bacteria; phylum Verrucomicrobiota; class Verrucomicrobiia; order Verrucomicrobiales; family DEV007; genus Arctic95D-9. The sequence continues at coordinate 6,572 of JAKSBG010000240.1, read as the reverse complement.
CAGCGGTCGCTGTGGTTGGACGACGACGGGAAAAACCTGACCTACCAGGACCGGCTCTCCGGGCAACTTCGCAAAATTCGACGACTTGACGCAGCCGGGTCGCACGAACTGGGATCGGTTTCCGTGAACGGCGAACCTCAGCTCATCACCCACAATCCTGACGGGGGCTCTCCGGGTTTTGAGGTGCGGTCACCGAATCTGGAGGCGGTGGCAACCGGTCGAATTCAGATGCAATCCGCCCTGTCCGCGACGGGCTGGCAGTCGAATGCCGAATCGCTTCGGGCAACGATGCAGCTCTCGCCGGGCTATCGACTCTTTGCTTTGTTCGGAGCCGACTACACACGTGGCGACTGGTTGACTTCCTGGACCCTCCTCGATCTTTTTCTTCTGCTCCTGTTCACCCTGGCCGTCTTTCGCTTGCGTGGCTTTCGTGGTGCTTTGCTGGCGCTGATTGCCTTCGGTTTGACCTATCACGAGACCGGATCGCCGCGCGTCGCTTGGCTCCTTCTCCTCATTCCGGTCGCACTCCTCGAAGTGATTCCTGAAAACCGCTGGCGCAAGTGGGTCGTGATGACAAAGTGGGGCGCAGCGGCTATTCTTCTCCTCTCACTCGCTCCCTTTGTTGCCTATCAGATTCAGGGCGCCCTCTTTCCGCAGCTCGAGAGAAAGGCAGCGTTTTCTGCGGCGTCTGCCCCGAGGGCCGTTTCCGCACCGGCGCAAATGGTGGAACGAGCCGGAGATGCGGTGTCTCTCAGTTCAGCGCCAAGAAAATATAAGAAGTCTGCTGTCACAAAAGAAAACCTGAAAGCCGATCCGAAAGCCGTTATCCAGACCGGACCGGGGGTTCCGCAATGGACCTGGCGAACCGTCGAGTTCGGTTTTGACGGGCCCGTTTCTGCTTCGCAGGAAGTTCGGCCCATTCTCATTGCCCCCTGGATGTCGCGTATCATCAGCGTGATCCGCGTCCTCGCCCTGGTCTTGCTCGCAGCGCTTCTTTTCTGCAACCAGCGGAAGAAGAATGACGAAAACCGGGAACCCGACGAGGCATCCCTTTCTTCATCTTCAGCAGCAGCAGCCCTGCTCGCGATCGGGGCAATCCTTTTTGCAGGACCTCAAACTTCCTCCGCGCAATTTCCCAGTGCGGAGTTGCTGGATCAATTGCGACAACGCCTAACAGAAATACCACCCGGGTTCCCTGAAGCAGTCGAGATCCCGAACGCGTCGATGGCAATCGACGGGGAATCCGTCAGCCTCGAATTCGAATACCACGCCGCAGCAAGGTCCGCAGCACCAGTTCCGGTCCCGATCGGTTCGGTCGAACCGAAATCCGCTTCTTTTCTGTCAGGAGAAAATGCAACATTGCTCCGTCATGAGAACCTGCTTTGGGTGCTGCTACCGGAGGAAGGCATTCATACTTTGAAGGTCGAAGGAGTCCTGCGGGCAGGCAACGACTGGGAATGGGGCTTTTCACTGAAACCCCGTCATCTCCAGGTTGAGGCGCCCGGCTGGACGGTCAGCGGAATCCGTCCCGACCGTAGTGCAGAGGATCAGGTTCTTTTCTCCCGCATGAGAGAAGAAGGCGATGAAGCATCCGCAGCGAATTATGAAAACCCACGCACCAATCACGCCATTCTCGTTGAGCGGCAAATCGAGCTCGGTCTGGTTTGGCGGGTCCGCACGACGGTGTCCCGGCTCTCTCCCAAAGGCCGCGCCGTGGCCCTGCAGATCCCGCTCCTGAACGGGGAAAAAGTTGTCAGTGCCGGGCGAACCGTGAAGGCAGGCGCCATCGAAGTTCGGCTGGGTCCGGGCACAGATGAGGTATCATGGGAGGGCGAACTTCCCCCCACCGAAGCGTTTACCCTCACCACACCACAGGACGCGAGCTGGACCGAACGCTGGAGGTTGATCGCTTCATCTGTTTGGAACGTGTCCTTCGACGGGCTTTCCCCGGTTTTTGAAAATTTCGAAGATCAGCTGGTGCCTCTCTGGCAGCCCTGGCCGGGAGAAAATGCAACCATCTCCGTTTCACGACCCAAAGCAGTGAAAGGAGCGGCCATCACCATCGATTCAGCCAAGCACACCCTTCGCCCCGGTAAACGTCAGCGAACCTCCGTTCTCGAATTGGCCGTTCGAACCAGTCTGGGAGAGGAGTTTCCGATTCAACTGCCGGAAGACAGTGAAGTGAGCTCACTCCTACACGACGGAAAAGCGATTCCGGTACGAAAAGAGGGAAACAGCGTTATCGTTCCCCTCCGACCGGGACCACAGACGATCAAGGTGGAATGGCGTGCCGCCGGTGGAGCGAAGGGCTGGACCCGCACGGATGCCGTTGCCCTGCCTGTAGAATCCGCCAACGTCACGACCTTGATCCGGCCGGGCCGCGATCGCTGGCTCATCCTGACCGACGGCCCGCTGCGGGGCCCGGCGGTTCGATTCTGGGCGGTGCTTGCCTTTGCCCTCGTTGCCGCCTTTGTCCTCTCGCGCCTTTCGAAATCGCCGCTGAATTTCTTCACCTGGACCCTGCTCCTGCTGGGCCTGACTCAGATACACGTGGTTTGCTCTCTCATGATCATCGGGTGGCTATTCCTCCTTCTGCGGCACAATCGGCAGCTCTGGGGTAAGCTCGCGCCCTGGCAACATAACGTATTTCAGGTTGGCCTGATCGGTTTGACGATTCTTGTTGTTGGATTCTTTGTCAGGATCGCATCCGTGGGTCTGTTAGGAAATCCCGAGATGTATGTCGCCGGAATCGGATCCTCTGCAAGTTACCTGAACTGGTTTTCCGCAAGGGCGACTTCAGAACTACCGCAGCCGGGATACTGGTCCGTATCGATCTGGTGGTTCCGCCTCGCCATGTTGCTATGGGCCCTTTGGCTCGCCTGGTCTCTCGTAAAGTGGCTTCGGCGCGGATGGAAAAACTCCGCCGAACGCGGACATTTCAAATCCGGTTCAAAGAAAAAGAAGGTAGCAAAAGAGGAAGCGGTGCAAGAAGGACCACCCGAATTGCCGCGGGACAGAAAGAAGAAGGAGTAATCACTCGCGCTCCTGGAACAACTGAAACAGTCCCGTTCGTTTCTGCTTTCTCCCGTCGCCGTCTGCATTTTCGGTGGAGTCACTTTCTGTGCTCCCTTCTCCGTCCGGTTGCCCGGGACCGAACAGCCCCTTTCCAATTTTCTTCAATCCCTCAACGGGAATTGTCGTCAGCTCCGTAATGACCTGAGCCGGCACTTTCCCGAGATTCGAAATGTGCTTCGCTTTCCACACCGGATCGATCACGGTGCCTGTGCACGAAAACGTCAGGAGCTCGCTCACCGGGGTGAGAACAGCGCTGGATAGGGCGTCCTTCGTGTTCACGACCGCCTCCAGATCGACCGTCCGATCCACCAGCGACACCTCACCGGCAGCGCGAACCCGGAAAGAATCGGTGAGCGCTTCAAAGTCCTCGCTGAAGATGATTCCGTCCCGCATCCGGAGCGTCGCGCGGGCCTCACGAGCTACGTTGGCGCCTTCGCGCACTTCTCCGGGGCGCGCTTTCGCAACCGCTTTGGAAAGCGGACCAAACAGCGGAACCGCAAAGAGATTCCCGTCTGTGATCGTGGCCGTCCCATCCCCGTCGAGCGTCGTGATATCGCCGGCGTTTCCGGAAAGGGAAACCGCTGCGGCAACCCGTCCGCGAATCGTTTCCGTGTCGGCGTAGAGCAGCGTTATCGCTTCGAGCGGGACATTTTTCAGAACCACATTGGCCTCGAAGGGACGCTGCGGGGAACGAACATTCTTTGCATCGTATTCCAGGCGCATCGTTCCACCGAAAACTTCCGCTTCGAGCGACCGAAGGTGAACCCGGCTTCGGTCCACCGTAATTTTGCCCCGCGATTTTTCCGCCGTGACTGTCTCACCGAGAAAGGTGTAGCGCGCCGTGGAATCTGATTCGAATTCAATATTCAACTGATTGCGCCTCGGTTCGTCACCGACGTCTTCCGCCCTTCTGGAATCCAGCTTTCCGGAAAGACGCACCGTTGGCGGCGAAGCGAACTGGTATTTTGTCAGGGACTCAGCGAGCTTTTTGTTAAAAGCAGAAGCCCCTTCCTTGAGATCGGTTGTCCAGACAACACCCTCGACTTCCCACAGACTTTTTTCCGGATCGAACTTCGCCAACTCTGCCACAATGCCGCCATCGTGTCGCTTCATCTTTACCTCCCGGAAGAAATGCGCTCCATCGATGCTTTGAAACTCACTTTCCATTTCCAGGAAGGCAACGCCATTGAGACGGAAATTTCTCAAATCAACGACGCCGGTATTGGCCCACGTCCGGGCATCGCCCGAAGGTCCACTGCCCTGTGCGGCGAAATACACTGTCGAGCTTTCATCAAACTGCCAGGCACTAGCAAATTTCCGTCCTCCCTCGCTGAAGAAGGGGCGGAATGCCTGAGGATCCAGCTTGATCTCGGTCTGATATTGAAGAACCTCATCACCGCCATCCGGATCGTATTTCAGATTGAGAAACGCCACCCCGGACTGGTGATCGAGACGAAGATTTCGCAGATAATATTTTTCCGACGCGATGCTGAATCCAAACTCCAGTCCGGTGAACACCTCTCCCCTCGTGACAAAGCGCTCCGCCTGAAAATCTCCGATCAGCTCTCCGGGGAAACCGGCTCCTTCTTTTCCCAGAAGATTGAGGTCGATAAAGCCCTCCGCCGTAATTTGCGGCGGACGGAAAAAGACCACCTCCCGAATGCGTTTGTCCTTCCAGAACATCTCCGCGATGCTGGGTAGATCGGCGCCGGATTCGAGGGCGAACTGCAAGTGTCCCGTTTCCCCGGACCAGCCGCCGGTCATCGAAAACTCACCCTGAGCGTCCCTCAGCAAAAACTCCGTGACATCGGCGGACCGTTCCGCGCCGTCATAATCTGCAGCGATTCGCAGCGAAGAAACCGCATACGTTTTCCCACGTTTTCGAAATTCCGCCGCCTCGAGTGTCGCCGAGACAGTCAAGTCCTCCGGACGGGCCAGATCTCCGGAAAAGGAAATGACGATTTTCGGTCTATCTCGCAGAAATTCATATCTTTCCAGCTCCCGCAATACCCCCTGCAGCTGCTCTCTCCGCTCCGCCATCGCATCGTCGGACTCTTTCTGATCCGGCTTTTCCTTTTCCCCGTCCCTCTCAATCGCCCGGACAAGTTTCCCTTTCAGTTCGAGATCAAACTCACCGATTGCGGCTTCCGCCTTCACGATTTCGATCACACTCTCCGTGACGACAATTCGTCCCGACAAATTCTCAACCTCAAGACGTTTTCCATCCGGGTCCGACGGATCGAGAGGAAGCGATAGCCTCGCATCTTCCACGTCGAGGGTATTCACGCTGATCTCTTTGCTCAGGATCCGGCTCAAATCCACATCGAGAAAAACATCATCGAGAAATGCGATCGGTTCCGTGCGCTCCTTGTCCTCGAAGAGGGGCACGTCCTCTGCCACCAGTCCGCGGAAAGCGCCCAGCGTCACCTTCCCGATCTCGACATGATACCCCCGCAGCGCAAATTGTCGCTCAATCGCGCTGCGCCAGCTTTTCGTGAATCCCTCCTTGCGCGCGTAAACGCCGGCCCAGATCAGCAGGGCCGTTGCGGTAAAGCACAAAATCAGAAACAGTCTCCGTATCCAACGCATCTTGAGGGGCGGGAAAATCGAAACGCTCCCGTGAGTAACCATCCTTCGGTTCCCACGGCAGTTCAATGATCGAATTTCCCGGACAGAATACACCAGAAACGATTGGAGAGATCGAATCCTTGGGATATTTTCCGAATTCCCCGACATGCGAATCATTTCCGGAACAGCGGGCAGCGTGCCCCTGAGAGTCCCCCGCTCTCTGACCCGACCTACCACCGACCGCGTCCGCGAAGCGTTGTTTTCTTCACTCGCCTCCGCCCTTCCGGGAGCTAGTGTGCTCGACCTGTTCGCCGGTTCCGGGTCGCTCGGACTCGAAGCTCTGAGCCGCGGAGCCCGAAGCGCAACCTTTGTGGATGCAGCGAACGACTCCCACGCAGCGATGCAGGAAAACCTGAACAAAGCGCGACTCGAAGGGGGAAAAACCGTTCGCAGAGATGTTTTCGGATTTCTCTCCGGTATACTTGCCGACAGCTACGACATCATTTTCGCCGACCCCCCCTATGCCCGCGACGAAGAAACCACCAGGGATCTCGATCGCTTGCTGCAACACGAAAAGCTCCCGTCGGCGCTTCGCGAAAACGGAATATTCATCCTGGAATCTCTCGACAAATCCCCGCTGCCCGAAGCACCTCTCTGGGAGGTATCAAAAACCTAGAGAAAAACCTACAAAACCCTACCAAAAAAAGAATGAAATTGACCGAAAAATCTGCAGAAAGATTGTGTTTTCGAGTTGCTGTCTTTTTGCTTGTTTTTAGCAACGTTTGGCATTTTTTCGCAAAATATTGGCCTTGTTTCGCAAATGTTTGGCAATATTTCAATTATATAGATTTCAAAACGGAATCTAATTGATTTTAAAATCAAACAAAGTTGTTTTAGTTTTATATATGTATATATATTTTTTTGAATGT
>JAKSBG010000229.1 GCA_022361255.1 Verrucomicrobiales bacterium | reverse complement strand
TTGATCTTTTTTTCCGAGTTGATTGACAAATGGCACGGCACTTGCTTCTCTCCCCAAGCGGTTACCAAACCCGAAGCTCGTGCTGTTGGCGCAGGATGCTCAGAGATTGAGTGGGCTTCGATTTTTCTAAACCAAATAAAAAACACCTAGTTAGACCATGGCAAAACTGAAACTCGAATATCTCTGGCTGGACGGATACGAGCCCGTCGCAAACCTTCGCGGAAAAACGAAGATCATGGACGGAGATCCTGATAAACTGACTCTCGAAGACCTTCCTGAGTGGGGATTCGACGGAAGCTCCACCCAGCAGGCAGACGGCGGCGACTCTGATTGTATGCTCAAGCCGGTTGGCCTTTACCCTGATTCCTCCCGCAAAAACGGTTTCCTCGTTATGTGTGAAGTGATGCTTCCCAACGGAGAGCCTCATCCGTCCAACACACGTGCCACGATTCCCGAAGATCCCGGACTCTGGATCGGTCTCGAGCAGGAATACTTCCTCTTTCAGGACGGTATGCCTCTCGGATGGCCTGACCAGGGCTACCCGAATCCCCAGGGTGAATACTACTGCGGTGTCGGCTTCGGAAACGTAGGTGATGTTGCCCGTGCGATCGTTGAGGAGCACCTTGACCTTTGTCTCGACGCCGGAATCAACCACGAAGGTATCAATGCCGAGGTTGCCAAAGGTCAGTGGGAATTCCAGGTATTCGGAAAAGGTTCCGCTACCGCATGTGACCAGATCTGGGTTGCCCGCTACATTCTCCAGCGCGTCTGCGAAAAATACGGAGTCGACGTTGAGTATCACTGTAAGCCTTTCCAGGGCGACTGGAACGGTTCCGGAATGCACTGCAACTTCTCCACCGAGTATCTTCGTGAAACCGGAGGGAAGGAATACTTCGAGAAGCTCATGGCTCAGTTCGAGAAAAACCGCGACGAGCATATCGCTGCCTACGGTCCTGACAACCACCTTCGTCTGACCGGTCTTCACGAGACTCAGTCCATCGACCAGTTCAGCTACGGAGTCGCTGACCGCGGAGCTTCGATCCGTGTTCCTCACTCTTTCGTGAACAACGACTACAAGGGTTACCTTGAGGACCGTCGTCCCAACTCACAGGGCGATCCCTACAAGATCGTTGCCCGCGTATCCAAGACGATCGCTGAAGTTTCCTAACTTCCCCGGTCCGAAAGGAACGATATTTCCGAAAGCGCCGCAGTCGAAAGACTGCGGCGTTTTTCGTTAGTGAAACCGACACTCAACAGGGTTACATCAGCCATCCGACCCTGTTTGGTCCTCGACCTGACAGGGTTTCGTTTCGTAATCTTCCCCGATGAAAATGGTGCGTCATTATTCCAAATCCGAGGATGCCTGGCTCGCATCGTCTGCGCTCGGGGCGAACGGTATCGAGGCCTTTGTCATCGACGACAACGCGATTGGTGGAAATCTGCTCGGCGTTTTGCAGAAAAGTGCCATCCGGATCGAAGTGGCTGAGAGTGATTTCGATGAAGCGGACCGGATCCTTGAAGAATTCGAGAAGAACATCCGGGATGGGAATGATTGATTTTCACCTCCGCTCAACTGCCGCGAGAACCCTCTGGTCGAGGACCAGGTGACGTCGTTTTGCCCTCCGGGCAAGCCTTTTGGCTTCGTCGACTTCGTCAAAAATTTCGCAGTGGAGCCAGATGAGTCGCTCGTAGGCTTCCACTTCGTCGGGATGGTGCTTCACGATCTTCCGGTATTCCTCAAGGGCTTCGGTGTAGCGGCCTTCGTTGAGGTAGTAGGCGGGGAGTTTGAGATTCAACACGGGCTTCGCCAGTTTTCCCCCGGGGAGATAGATGCTTTCGATGAAGATGACGAATGGGCGGACGGCAAGTGCGAAGAGTCGTTTCCAAATGATGAACAACCCCATGAGGAAAAGAGGGATTGTCGCAAACATGAGTCCGTAGTTTTTCGCGGCGAAACCCTCTGTAGCGGTCCAGAAGGCGAGACCGAAAAAGCTGATCCCAACAATAATCAGAAAAAGTTCTCTACACAATTCTCGCGCCATGACCCGGCGGAAAAATACCTCAAACCCGACTCGACTACCAACCCGCAAATTCCTCACTTTACATCGGGCCAATTCTCCGCCTCGGTAAGCGCGATATGAAATACGTTTTTTCCCTGCTCGTTTTGCTGCCGGTTTTGCTGACCGGTGCCGACAAAAAAGAGGTTCCGACCTGGACGGATCCGAAGAAAGCCGCGGTTCATCCCCAGTTTGCGAAACAGGGCGAATACGCGGGTGATCGCGAAGGAAAACAGATCGGGCTGCAGGCGGCGGCTGTGGACAACGGGCAGTATCACGTCCTCACCTACGCCGGGGGATTGCCGGGTGATGGATGGGACGGCGAAGCGATCGAGGCTGCTCTTCTCGACGAAGCAGGCCTCGCCGATGCTGTTGCCGGTCTCCAAAAAGTGAACCGGAAAAGCCCGACGCTCGGGAAGAAAGCTCCCGAAGGCGCGAAAGTGATTTTCAACGGGGAGAAGACGGAATTCGTCAAAGGGGAGATCAAAGACGGCTTTCTCTGGGCCGGCAGTCAAACGACGGTTCCCGCAAAGGACTTTCAGTTGCATCTGGAGTTTCGACTCCCCTACAAGCCGGGGCGAGAGCTCAGCAGCCAGGATCGTGGCAACAGCGGGATCTATATTTTTAACAATTACGAGACACAGGTGATCGACACATTCGGCCTCGATTTCAATGCGGAGAATAACAAGGTGCCGATGAAATCGGAGTCGACACAATGGTGTGCCTGTTTTTACAAAACGAAAATGCCGGATGTGCCGATGTCCTTTCCCCCGCTCGCATGGCAGACCTACGACATCCACTTCACCGCCCCGCGATTCGAAGGTGAGAAAAAAGTAAAAAATGCCCGTATCACAGTGATACACAACGGGGTCATTGTTCAGGACGATGTTGAAATGGAGAAGGGGACCGGCGCGGGAGGCAAACGCCCCGAAAAGCCGGAGGGAACGATTCTTTTTCAGGGGCACGGCAATCCGGTGGCTTTCCGGAACGTGTGGCTGCTGGAGAAGTGAGATTTTCGTTTAACGTTTGGAGCGGTTTTGAGCGGGGAGTTTGATCTCATTGTCATTGGTGGCGGAGCGGCGGGTTTCTTCGGGGCGATTGCCTTTGCAGAATCGTCACCGGGCAGCCGTGTCGTGATTCTCGAGAAAACGGACGCGGTTCTCGGCAAGGTGAAAATCTCCGGCGGCGGCCGGTGCAACGTCACGCACGCAGCCTACGATCCGGGTGAGCTCACTCCGAATTATCCGCGCGGCGAAAAAAATCTGATCGGTCCTTTTTACCGCTGGGCGGTGGGAGATACCATCGACTGGTTTGAATCGCGGGGTGTCGAGCTCAAGGTGGAAGAGGACGGTCGCATGTTCCCGACGACGGATGATTCGCAGACGATCATCAACTGCCTGACTGACGCAGCGGAGGATTCCTCTGTCATGGTCGAATACCGGTGTTCGGTAGACTCGCTTTCCAAAAGCGGGGAGCAATGGGAAGTCGGCACGAAATCGGGAGGACTCTTCCGCGGGAAAAATGTCCTGCTCGCAACGGGCGGAGTCCGGAACGGTGCCGGAACGGAGTTGGCCGGGGCAGTCGGGCATACGATCATCCCGGCAGCGCCGTCGTTGTTCACATTCAAAGTTGCTGATCCGCGAATTGAGGAACTCTCCGGCGTTTCCGTTTCTCCCGTAATTGCCGAGCTGCCTGAGCTCGGACACAGGACGACCGGCCCCTGCCTGATCACTCACTGGGGCCTCAGCGGTCCCGCTATTCTGAAGCTCTCCGCTCTCGCGGCACGGGAACTCGCGGAACGCGAGTATCGTTTCAAAGTGAAAATTCACTGGCTCGGCGGGATGAGCGAAGAGGAGGCGGATGGCCTGCTTGGAGCGACGCGTGAGGCATCTCCGAAGAAGTTCGTCCGCTCCGGTGCCGAGGGGACCAAAATACCTTTGCGACTCTGGCAACGCTTTGTCGGTGCTGCCGGAATCGATGAGGAAATGTGCTGGTCCAATCTTTCCAAAAAGGAACGTCACCGCCTCGTGCAGCAGCTCACCGCGTCCGAGTTTGCCGTGAACGGCAAAAGCATGAACAAGGACGAGTTCGTCACAGCCGGAGGTGTGGACCGGAACGAAGTTGATTTCCGGACGATGGAAAGCCGGATCGCTTCGGGACTCTTTTTCGCCGGGGAGGTTCTGGATGTCGACGGGGTTACCGGAGGTTTCAACTTCCAGGCTGCGTGGACAACCGGGCGAATCGCGGGGGAGGCAGCGGCAGAGTCGCTGGCCGGTTAAGGGAATCGAAACATCCTGTTGAGCTCGGGGTAGCGGTTTTTCAGCTTTGTCCACCAGGATTCGTCCTCCTGGTTTACGTAGAGGACGAAATCCTCTTCATCGAATTTGACGATGTCTCCCTTCGTGTTTTTGCGATACCAGTGGAGGAGATCCTGCGGTGTGACGTTCCGGAAGCTGTAATCGTCGGGAAGGTTTTCCGGCGGGTGGTCATCCCAGATGTTCCGGTGTTCCCAGGCGGTTTGGGTGCTGACGCACAAAAGGGCAATGAGATTGTCCTCTGCCACGTCGATGTCCTTTGCCGGATTCTTGATCGTGGTAGCGAGTGTGAGACGGGGGATGGTAATCTGGAAAAGATTATCAACCGGCCCGGGATTGGGGGATTCCGGGATCACCGGAATCTCCCACTCCATTTCGACGATACGGGGGAAATGGATGAGGCGGATTTCTGCAGCGGACGGATCGGGATCCTGCATCGAGGCAAAGAAGAACCCTTCCTTTTTTCGCTGCGTTTCGTGTCGCCAATCCCAGTTCAGTCCGGTTTCGGTAACCAGTGCGGTATGTTTCCTCAACAGGGTGGAGGAGGAGGCGCGGAGTACGAAACGGGGTGGCTCGGGATCATCGGGATCTTCGTCAGGCTCGATGGTAAAAGAATGGGCATCGGATCCGTGTTCTTCTTTGAGTTTTTTGAGAACCTTCCGGTGCTTCGGGGTTCTTCCTCTTCTTTCCGGGGTGCTGCTGAAGGGATCCGCGACAGCACTTTGAATGTCGATTTCCCCCGGGACTGCCGAAATCCACTGAACGCGCAAATGGTCCCCGGCAGTAGATTGCGAGCCGGTCTCTCTCGGTAAAACGATGGTTTCGGGTTCTCCGGTGAGAAATTGAAACCGGGCGAGCAATCGGCTGCTGTGCCACATCAGGAGGGCGGAATCCACCCGTGTCCACTCTCCACCGGTCAGCGTCCGGCTTTCAACTTCATTGATGTATTCGAGATCGTAGCCGACTTCGGAGCCGGTTGTCCGGTCTCCGAGGCCCACATCGTTGCATTTCACGAACTCCATTCCCCCGGTTCGGAAAAGAAAGGAGATTCTGGGAGTGTGGTATTTTACCGGAGGGGAAATGGTTCGGAAGTTTTTCGGAACACCCATCTCATCGAGTTGTGCCGTGCCGATTTCCGTGACCCCGTTGGGCCCGTAGAAAGTGATCGGGTAACTCGTGCCGGGCGGGGGAGGATTTGAATCGTCGGCTCCGGGAAACCAGGTGGCAACCGCGACAAGCTCGATCGAGTCGTCCCCTTGAGGTTCTTCCACCCAAATATCGGGTGCGGCGGCATTTTCGATTGGTTCTTCGTCGGGCCAGATAAGCGTTACGGTATCTTTCTCAAATTCGTGGCGCTCCGGGATACCCATCGGCTCCGACGCGGGGCGGACCTGGTTGATTTTTCTTGAAGACTCTTCAAGCAAACCAACGTCCCCCGAATTGAATCCGGGTGTATCACGGGAGGCGGTGGGCGATGCCTGAAAGGATCGCAGCCCGTAGAATTTCACGATGACGAGGGCAAGGGTAAAAAGGAGGTAAGCGACGACTGCAGCGGATATACAGCCTATCGTTTCCTTCTTCATGGAGACCACACTAGGGGCCGCCTCGCAAAATGGGAAGACTAACCTGAAAATTCCCGTTTACCCCGCCGAAAAAGCGAACTCATATGCCGCGCGGTTTGAAAGAGCTCTTTTCAGATAGAGTTTTCCAAATCTCCTTTTCCTCGTCGGAAATCTCTTCCGGAAATTCAGCTGTGACGATGAGGAAAAGATCGCCGTGTTCATCGCCACCTTTCGGAAGTCCTTTTCCTTTCAGGCGCATCTTTGTTCCGGGAGCCGTTCCGGGTTTGATTGTCACTTTGACATCCCCGTGGGGTGTCGGTGTGGTCACGGAAGCGCCCAGGGCAATTTCCCACGGGGCGAGCAGCAGATCGCTTTCAAGATTCTTTCCCGCCGGCCGGTAGAGCGGATGACGTTCAATGCGGACGCGGAGAAAGAGGTCACCTTTCGGGCCGCCGTTTGCTCCGGGATAGCCAAGTCCCGCGCAGCGAATTTTCTGTCCTTCGCCAACTCCTTTCGGAATTTTCACCCGGATTGTTTTTTCTCCCTCTCCGTTTTGATAGCTCAGACGCAGCTCGCGCGTCGCACCGGTCATGATTTCCTCGATGCGGACGAGGAGATCCGCTTCTATATCCTGCCCCGCCATGGGACGGTTCGACTGCTGTCGGCGCCCCCCGCCGTATCCGCCGAAGGGGTCGGCTCCGCCGCCTCCCATTCCACCGCCAAACATGCTTTCAAAGAAATCACTGAACCCGGTGCTGCCACCGAAGTGGTATTCATACTGGCCACCGCCCCCTCCGCCCGGGAATCCGGAGAATCCACCTCCGCCGCCGGGAAAGCCGCCGGCCTGATCCCAGTTCTCTCCGAGCAGGTCATACTTTTTCCGCTTCTCCGGGTCGCCGAGAACCTCGTAGGCTTCATTGATTTCCTTGAATCGGGCTTCCGCGTTGTCCTGATCTTTTGCGACGTCCGGGTGGTTTTTCCGGGCGAGCTTTTTGAAGGCTTTTTTGATTTCCTCCTGCGAGGCATCGCGGGAGACTCCCAGGATTTCGTAGTAGTCGCGGTATTGAACGGGCATGGTGGTAGGCAAACTGTCCGTAAATTGGGACAAAAATCAACGACGAGCGTTGAAGAGAAATGGATTTTGCTATTTCGCCAGCTCTTCGAGAAGTGCGCGATTGAGACGAATGCCCGCCTCGAAATTCGTTACCGTGAAACTCTCGTTCGGAGCATGAATCTGGCAGTCGGGAAGGGCAAGGCCGAGCAGGAGAGTATCAACTCCGAGAATGTCTTTGATCGACTGGATAATCGGAATGCTTCCTCCTTCGCGGATCAGGCGGGGTTCGTCGGAAAAGGCGGTTTCCAGAGCGCGCTGCGCCGCTTTTCCATACTGCGAATGCGGATCCATCACGTAGGCGGGACCGGAGTGTCCGATCTCGACTTCGATGCGGCAGGAGTCCGGACACTGATCGGTGAGAAACTGGCGGGCGTGCTCGAGAATTTTCGCGGGGTCCTGATCAGGAACGAGACGAAAGCTCAGCTTCGACATCGCTTCGCGGGGAATCACGGTTTTTGATCCCTCGCCCTGGTAGCCGCCACCGATGCCGTTTACTTCGGCCGTGGGCCGTCCCCAACGCTGTTCGAGGGCAGTGTATCCGGATTCTCCGAGAAGCCCGGGTACGCCGGTTTCGGTGATGGTTGCTGCGTCCCCGTCAGGCAGAGAAGCCCACATATCGCGCTCCCATTGTTCGAGGGGAACGACGTCATCGTAAAATCCCGGAATCTGGATGACTTCGCTGTCGTTATGCAGCGAGGCGACGAGCCGGGCGGCGATTGTCGCGGGATTGGGCACGGCTCCACCGTAGACTCCGGAATGGAGATCAAGGGAGGGGCCGTGGATTTTGAATTCGAGACAGGCGATACCGCGCAGTCCGTAGGTCATTGTCGGAATTCCGGGTCCGATCATCCCGGTGTCAGAGACTGCGCAGATGTCGCAAGTCAGCGCATCACGATGTTTTTCGAGGAAGGGAGCGAGGTTCGGGCTGCCGATCTCTTCCTCGCCTTCGAGCAGAAAGATCACATTGACGGGCAGGTCCCCGTGCTCCTTCAGCGTTTCCTCGACTCCGAGCATGTGCGCAAAATGCTGACCCTTGTTGTCCGTCGCACCCCGGCAGAAGATCTTGTCTCCTTTCAAGGTCGGCTCGAAGGGAGAGGTATCCCACTCGTCAACGGGATCAACAGGCTGGACATCGTAGTGCCCGTAGATCAGAACGGTGGGGCGGTCGGGCTTTGCTTCGTTTCTGGCAAGGACAACGGGATGGCCGGGCGTCTCGTGCAGCTCGGGTTTCAGCCCCATCCCGGTGAATTTCTTCATCAGGTATTCAGCGCAGTTGCGCACATCTTCCCGATGCTTGCTGTCGGTAGAGATGCTGGGGAAACGGAGAAATTCGAAAAATTCGGTGAGCTGCGGAGTCATAGGGACGGGAATTACGTCCGTCATGGTCCGATAGACGGCCTGCCTGTCAAGCGAATGGGGCTATCGGGCCTGGATCCGGATGATGCTGAAATCCCGGCCCCGGGGGCGTTTACCGAAACAGGTCGGGATACGAATACTCTGGATTTGTGCCGGTGAGTAATTCTCTTTCTGCCCCTTTTCGTTTTGCCCTTGTCGATTTCAGGGGTAGTTGCCGTCCCGCCGAGATGTTGCTAACAACTTTTCCGGTCGTGCTTGCCGGGTTGGAAAATGTCAGGATTGGAAGAGTGGGCAATCACGGACCAACCCGGATCATCCACGGCACCTACATCGACGTTTTTTTGCAATGATTTATGTTCGGACACGCAGACGGTTGAAGTCTATTGCCCCTGCATCATTGTCCGAAATCGCGCGGAGTAGAAAACTGCGCGTCTTTTTCCGGTATTTTATAATCTTGAGACCGGGGCGGCGTATCACTTTTTTGATTCTCTTCTTTTTAGGTTTTACGAGAATGGAAACCTGATGGATCGAGTTCGGTGTGAGCAAACCGGTATTGTGGTTTCCCCGGATCATAGCTGATGTGACGTTGGCTCCGCCGGCAGTGTAGCGGATCCGGAATGTTCGGTTTCCCTTTGTGCCGAATACAGCAAAGGAATCGTCGATATTCCCGTCGTTTTGGACTCCGAGCACGGCCCTGACTTTTCGGGCGCGTTTGGACCGAAGCTGGAATTGTTGTCCCGAGAGGGTTTGGTAGATGTTGTTTCCCACAGAGGAAAGCAGGTTGCGCCCGGTGCGATTGTCCGGCCGGGAGAAATCGGGAACGTCCGGAGCGTCGAGGGTTTCCCAACCTAAATCACGCAATGCGGCGACATCGACATTCGTCAGTTCAAGCCTTTGTTGCTGCCCGGAAAAGAATGCCACAGGGTCCATGACAAGATCCTGACGGGTACCTGTAGGAACGACTCCGACACTAACAGGTGTCCCGGCTGAGAAGACGAACGACTTGTGAACATCGTCCGCGAAGTGACGGTTGCCTGCGCTTTGCAGGCTGAGAAAACTAACGGAGGAACCATTGTCCCCGTTAAAAGCCGCGATGCCATCGGCGCCGGTATATTTTCCGGCACCGTCTGTCGGAAACTGGTTAAACGCTGTGGAGAGCCCCAGTGCGTGCCCGATCTCGTGAAGTGCGATTGAGTAGAAGTCGACGGAGCCGAACGGGGCTGCAGTTGTAAGGTCAAAATGCCAGGTTTCCCCGGTGTTGAAACTGATAGAGCCTCCCCATCTCGGAAGGTCAAATACCGAATTGGCACCCGGAGTATTGTCATTGAACCCGCGATGCATCGGACCGTGCACGTCGTCGAATGTCGTAGTGAAATTTGTTCCTGTGCCTGTTCCTCCTGATCCCGCTGAAGCCTGCGGTCTACCTCCGGCAAACAAAATCCACTGATCGGCGGAAAGGCCGGGAAATCCGTATACCTCAGCCGGATTTTCCCCACTGCTGTTCAGCGGGTCAGTTCCGGCGTTCGCCGCCGTACTCAGGTCAATGGAATCACCTGTCCCGGGGTGTTTGAATCCGATTCGCCATCCCGGACTGGTTCCTGACATAGTTCCGGAAGGCTCCACCGCGGCAAGGTTTCCCTCAATAATCTCGCTGTAGCGATCCGCCACAGCTTGAAGGGCGTCCCGTTTAGCCTGGGTATTGAAAAAGTTGTTTGTGTCGTACGTGTAATCGATCACGATCTCGATTGCCCCCGCAGGAGAAAGAAGGCAAAAAAGCAAAAAAAGTGGAACCAGGGACGGGGCGCGCTTCATATCTGTACGGAATGGTTACGAATACCATACCGTTTTTATGCAGAGCTGTGAAGTCCACAGGTTAGGAAAAACGGAGCACGAGGATGCCGTGCTGCACGATCCCGGGAAATATGCTCCCTGATTTCCCTACAGGATGGCACCCGGAGCGTAGTCGGCTGCACCGTCGATATTATCGGCATACGCGGATGCCTCACTGATGAAACGGTCGATTTGCGCCTGGACAGCACCAGCGTTCGCCCTGCCTTCAGCGAGACAATTGCGGAGTTCATCCGCAGACATCTCAAGACGGCCGTCGTTCGCGAGCCTTTCAACAAGGTCGTTCCGGTCAGTGTCCCCGCTTCGGTATCCCTGTGCCGCAGCAACTGCGTGTTCCTTGATTACTTCGTGAGCGGTTTCGCGTCCGACTCCGCGTTTCACAGCAGTCATCATGATCGTGGTGCTGAGAAGGAAGGGGAGGTAGTGTTCATTTTCCCGTTCAATTACCGCCGGGTATGCCTCCATCTGATCCAGGATTGTGACCATGGTCTCCAGCAGTCCATCAATGGCGAAAAAGGCATCCGGCAGCATGACGCGACGGACGACGGAGCAGGAGACATCGCCCTCGTTCCACTGATCACCTGCCAATCCTGATGCCATTGTGAGATGTCCGCTGAGGATCGTCTTGAATCCGTTAATCCTTTCGCAACTGCGGCTATTCATCTTGTGGGGCATGGCCGAGGAACCGACCTGACCTTTGGCGAATCCTTCGCTGGCAAGTTCATGTCCCGCCATGAGACGAATGGTCTTGGCGAAGCTGGAGGGCCCGGGAGCAATCCCATTGAGCACGGAAATGACCTGCAAATCGAGACTGCGCGGATACACCTGCCCGACATTGGTGAAAATACGATGAATGCCGAGATGCGCTGCCACCTTATTTTCCAGCTGCATAACCTTTTCGGTGTCTCCTTCAAAAAGGCTGAGTTGGTCGAGTTGGGTCCCGACTGCACCTTTTAAACCTCGCACGGGATAGTCCGCGATCAGTTCTTGCAGCTGTTGTCCTGCGATCAGAAGTTCTGCGCCGAACATAGCGAGACGCTTTCCGAAAGTCGTGATTTGCGCAGCCACGTTGTGGGTCCGTGCGGTAACGACCAGATCACGGTATTCGTCAGCTTTTCCGGCAAGGCGGTGAAGGACTGAAGCGGTCTTAAAATGAACCGCCTCCAGAGCCCGGTAAACCTGCAGTTGCTCAACGTTCTCAGTGAGATCCCGGCTCGTCATTCCCTTGTGGATGTGTTCGTGGCCGGCGAGATCACAGAATTCTTCGATACGTGCTTTCACGTCGTGACGGGTGATGCGCTCGCGGGCATCGATGGATTCCAGATCAATTGTGTTGATGACTTTTTCGTAGGCGTCAATGGCTTCGGCGGGAATCGCGAGTCCGAGGTCACGCTGTCCTTTCATCACAGCGACCCAGAGTTCACGTTCCAGCCGAACTTTGCCTTCCGGCGACCAGATCGCTGACATTGCGTCAGTGGCGTATCGTTGTGCGAGGACGTTTGGAATCATGTTGAAATAGCAGAGTAGTTAAGATGCAGTATGGAAGAGGAAAGATACATTCAGACAGCTTTGGGGGCGATTGCCTTAAGATAGTCGAAAGCGTAGATGCCGGTGTTGTGGCCGTCGGAAAAATGAAACTGGATAGCATAGCCCCCGACGGCATTCCAGTTGGTGACGGTAACTCCGTCGAAATCACGACTGTGATCAACTTGCATCATTTCATTGCCAAGAAGATCACGTTCGCCCTGCGTTTCCGCGCTGGGGGAAAGGGCACGAAGCTTGTCCATTTGGTAATAATTCTCCGTTCCGTCCTTCCACCGGATAGCAACTTCGCTCCCGATAAGCTGGATATTTTCGACCTCTGTCATTCTTGCGCGGGACCGGTAGCACGGTCAGCGGTGAGAGGCAACATCGACGCAAAGAGACTCGCGATTCTTTTCAATTGTGCTAAGAATTTCCCGAAACCTGCTCTGCTGTCCGGAGTGGGTTGAAACTTTCTGAATTTCATTGATGGGAGCCGAACCTGAAATCATTCAAGCAGACCGACCGTGTCCTGTTACCGGGACATACGAGGCGGAGGTCGTAGCGACCCGGGCCCGCGAGGGGCATCCTCTCCGCAACGTGATGTCGAAGGCAAGCGGATTGATTTATGTCGACCCGCTTCCGATCGAAGATCTGGCGGGTTATTACCGTGATGAATACCGGAAGACTTACAAAAACGTCGTTCAGCCGAAGCCGAAGCACGTCTATCGTGCCGGATATGTCGCGCTGGAGCGAATGAAGCACGCGGGGAAACACCTGGTCACGAACGGGCGCAGTCTCGACATCGGGGCAGGGGGAGGCGAGTGGGTTTACCTGATGGATCAGGTCGGAAATGAATCTTTCGGTGTGGAACCGAATCAGGGCTATGGCTCCTTTGCCCGCGACTCCTACGATGTGGAGGTTTTTCTGGGGATGTATCAGGACTCTGTATTCGAGAGGGAGTCCTTCGATATGTTGACACTTTTTCAGGTTCTGGAGCACCTTTCCGAGCCGGTGCGCGATCTGCGGCAGATGGCGGAGTATCTGAAGCCCGGGGGACGTTTTCTGATCGAGGTGCCCGACATTCTCTTTCCGGGAATGAAGTTCGATCACAAATGGCACGACGGTCATCTCTACGGATTTGATGCTACGACACTCGAAGCTGTCGCTGCAAAAGCCGGCCTGAAGAAGATCTCACTGGAAGTGCTTCCGGGGAATCTTTTCGGAGTTTTTGAAAAGGTCGAAGAAGAAGTGCCGGTCTCTGATGCCCTGTCAGAGAATTACGAAGTGGCACGCTCCCTGCTGAATAAGGGGCGTCAGTCGTATTGGATGCTTCCGAACACCTACCTGAAAGTTCCCCGCCGTCTCGGCAAGCGTGCCCGGGAGAAACAGGTAAGTTCTTCGCTGAAAGAACCGCGAAAGATATTGAATCATTTGTTTGAGAAAAACGAGCAACTGCAGTCGGTCCGCGCGCAGTGATCGACAATCAGGCGCTCTGGGGATCGCCGCTACCAACATCGACGAAATGCCTGAGACAAAACACAGCATGAACTGCCGACTCGCCGGGATTTTGGTCCCGGTGTTCTCACTTCGCGAGCCGGATGATCTCGGGATTGGAGACGTGGCCTGTCTCCGGGAGTTCGTCCGCTTTGCTTCGGAAACGGAATTCGGTTTTGTCCAGCTCTTGCCGATCAATGAGACCGGGCCGGATAACAGCCCTTACAACGCGATCAGTTCCGTGGCGATCGAACCGATGACGCTCGATTGCCGGGCTTCGACGCTCAGGGATCTGACGGGCGAAGCGTTTGCAGAAATCACCTCGGAGTATGATCTCGACGCGATGCGGGAAGGGAATGTTGACTACGCTCAGGTTCGGGCATTGAAGCACGCATTGCTCCGTCGCGCCTACGATTCGTTCCTGGCGAATGTTTTTGGCAAAGTCGATCTCCGGGCGGAAGAGTTTTCCTCCTTTCTCGAATCCGAAGCGGACTGGCTGAACGATTACTGTGTGTTTCGTTACCTGATGGCCCGTCACGGGGAGAGTCAGGTCTGGCAGGAATGGGAAGAGCCCTTCCGGAGCAAAGATTCGGCCCTCGCGGAGATCGGAAAAGAGGCGGGATCTTCGCCGGAGAAAGCGGCTGAAATAGATCGCGAGCTTCGTTACTACGCCTACGTTCAGTGGATCGCTTCGCAGCAGTGGGCGGAAGTCGCGGAATATGCCGCTTCAAACGATGTCTGTTTGATGGGCGATATTCCCTTCGGAGTCAGTCTTTACAGCACCGACGTCTGGGCCAATCTGGAGATTTTCGATCTCGACTGGTACGGTGGCGCGCCGCCGGAGACACTCTTCAAAGACGATGAATTCGTTCAGAAATGGGGACAGAACTGGGGTATTCCGAACTACCGTTGGGATGTTCTGGAAAAAACGGACTACGCGTGGTGGCGTCAAAGAATTGGCAAGACGACCGACATCTTCGGAATGTTCCGGGTCGACCACGCCCTCGGGTTTTACCGGATTTACTCCTTCCCCTGGAATCCGGTCCGCAACGACGAGTTTCTCCCGTTGACCCATGAGGAGGCTGCGGAACGATGCGGTGGCCGGCTCCCCGGTTTTCAACCCCGTGACGATGAGTCGGAGGAAAATCGACTCGCCAACCGGGCTGACGGGGAGAAATACCTGAGCATGATCCAGGACGCGGCTGAAGGTGCCGAGGTGATTGCAGAAGATCTCGGCACTGTCCCACCTTACGTTCGGCCCTCGCTCGCGGAGCTGGAGATTGCGGGGATGAAAGTGCCTCAGTGGGAATTTACGGACGGCCACGTGACCTCCGGATTGAAGTATCCTGCGTGTTCTTTTGCCACCTACGCCACCCATGACCATCAGCCGATGCCGGCACAGTGGGACGCGGCAAAGAAAATTACGGAAGAAGCCGACCCGGATAGTGACGAGTGGCGCGAAGCCCGCGATTTTCTCGCCATTCTCTGTGCTTTCGCCGGAATTGAGAGGCCGAATGAAGTGGCGCCGGACTACAGCGATGAGGTTTGGCAGGGACTGTTTCGTGCTCTTTCCTTTTCCCATTCCGATCGCGTTGCCGTGATGATTTCCGATCTGCTGGGTGAGCGAGACCGCATCAATGTTCCGGGTGTCATGGACGGCACGAACTGGAGCTACCGGCTGCCTCAGACTTCCAGTGAACTCTTTGAAAGCGATGCGTATCAGGAACTTCGAGAGAACTGCAAAAAGGTCTTGAACGAAACCGGACGCACGCGAAGGGTGGACGGATTTTGATCCCCGCAGAGAGCGGTTTTTTCGAAACGTTTTTTTTCAGATTCCACACATATCACTATGAGCAAACCCATTCGAGTTGCAGTGACCGGTGCCGCCGGTCAGATCGGTTATTCCCTTCTTTTCCGCATCGCCAGCGGCGCGATGTTTGGACCGGACCAGAAAGTTGCTTTGAATCTTATCGAGATTGAGCCGGCTATGAAAGCGCTGGAGGGCGTCGTCATGGAACTCGACGACTGTGCCTTTCCTCTTCTGGAGGATATCCGCCCGAGCTGTGACCTCGATGAGGGATTCACCGATGTAAACTGGGCTCTGCTGGTTGGCAGTGTGCCTCGCAAAGCAGGTATGGAGCGCGGCGATTTGCTTGGTATCAACGGGAAAATTTTCACAGGGCAGGGGAAAGCCATTGCCGGAAACGCCGCTTCTGACGTTCGCACGCTCGTGGTTGGCAACCCCTGCAACACAAACTGCCTGATCGCGATGAATGCGGGAGCTGATGTTCCGAATGATCGCTGGTTCGCGATGACACGTCTCGACGAGAATCGTGCCAAATCCCAACTCGCGCAGAAAGCAGGAGTTCATTCCAGCGAAGTCAGCAACATGACAATCTGGGGCAATCACTCTGCGACACAGTATCCGGATTACACCAATGCAAAAATCGGCGGAAAAGCTGCCGCTGACGTGATCGGGGACGAGGCATGGTTGCAGGGAGAGTTTATCGAAACGGTCCAGAAGCGCGGTGCCGCCATCATTGAGGCGCGCGGGCTCTCTTCAGCTGCCAGTGCTGCCAATGCGATTGTGGACACGGTGAGCGGATTGACCACGCCAACACCGGACGGTGACTACAACAGTGTTTGTGTCTGTTCCGATGGGTCGTACGGAGTCGACGAGGGGCTGATTTCCTCCTTCCCGATCCGCACCGACGGGGAAAAGTGGGAAATCGTGCAGGACGTTCCGGTCGACGACTTCAGCCGCGGAAAAATCGATGCCAGTGTCCAGGAGCTGCGCGAAGAGCGTGAGGCGGTAGCGGATCTGCTGCCGTGACCTCCCGATCAGGTGGTCGCACCTGACACCGTTTTCTTTCCCGGTTATCACGCGCTGAATCATACCGATTTGCAACGATTTGAACAAAAGGCACGCATTTGGCGAAATTTGCCTATTTTCCGTGAAATCTACGAAAACAAGGTGCTGACGAGCCGCTGCCCGCGATACCGAAGTCTCGTTTTTCTAAAAAATCTGATAATTTAACCCTGTTGGCTTACTGGCCTGACCCTGTCAGGTCTCGCACTATACCCTGTTGACTATCGCCCATATTAGGCTTTAAATCAGCGTCCCGAGGGAGGGCGGTTTGACGTGAGAAAATTGGTGTAAAACCGGTTCCATTCATCCCATTCTCTCCGGATTTATGACAGGCTGCGGAGGACTTTCGAGTTCTTCCGCATTGTCGTTTTTATTTCTCAACATATCGAATTTATGTCTGCTCAATCATCTACGCGCGAGCCGTTGGCCATTGTGGGAATCGGATGTCGACTTCCCGGGGCTGTATCCGGTCCGGAATCATTCTGGCAAATGATGGTGGAGGGACGCTCCGGCATTATTCCTGTTCCGGCGAACCGGTGGAATCGCGAGAGATGGTATCACGAGAACGTGGAAATCCCGGGCAAGATGATCACCAAGTGGGGTGGTTTTATCGATGAGTTCGACCGTTTTGACGCTCAGTTTTTCGGAATTTCCCCGCGTGAGGCCCTGCGGATGGATCCCCAGCAGCGCTGGCTTCTTGAGACAGCATGGGAGTCTCTGGAGGATGCGGGTATCCCTCCGGTTTCCCTGAAAGGAACGGAGACGGCTGTCTATGTCGGCATCGCTTCAAACGACTATGCCAACGTCGCTCAGAGTGATCCGCGCAATGTGGATGTGCACACGAACTCCGGTAGCACGCTATCGATTGCTTCGAACCGGATCGCCTACCTTTTTGACCTCAAAGGCCCTGCTGTTTCCGTCGATACGGCATGTTCCTCCGCACTTGTGGCGATCAACCTCGCCTGTGAAAGTGTTTGGTCCGGACAGGCAACCATGGCCCTGGCCGGAGGTGTGAACGCCCTTCTGACCCCGGATGCCTCGATCGGTTTCTCGAAAGCAACAATGCTTTCGCCCACCGGGCAGTGCTTTGCCTTCGATGATCGCGCCAACGGCTACGTTCGCGGAGAAGGTGCCGGTATGTTCGTCATCAAGCCGCTGTCAAAAGCGCAGGAGGACGGTGACCGCATCTACTGTACGATCAAGGCGGCAGTGATTAATCAGGACGGGAATACCTCTTCCATGACTGTGCCGGGCGTTGAGACGCAGGCGGAAATGCTTCGCATTGCCTACGCTCAGGCCGGCCTCGAGCCGAAGAAGGTTCGCTACATGGAGGCGCACGGAACGGGAACGCCCGTGGGTGACCCGATCGAAACCCGTGCCCTCGGTCAGGTCCTTTCCCAGGGCCGTGATGCGGATGACTACTGCCTGATCGGATCGGTAAAAACGAACGTGGGACACCTCGAGTCCGGTTCCGGTGTGGCCGGCGTTGCCAAAGCAGCTCTGGTTCTTCACCACGACACGGTTCCGCCGAACCTCAATTTCAAAAATCCGAATCCCAACATTCCGTTCGACGAATTTAAGTTCAAGGTCGCGACGGAGCTCCAGCCGCTTCCTCACCTTGGCGATGAGCTGCCGGTTGTCGGCGTGAACAGTTTCGGATTCGGCGGGACGAACTCCCACATTGTTCTCGAGGCGGCACCGCCCGCTCCGGAGAAGAAGAAAGAAAGTCTTCCGATCTCAATCGGTGGGAAAGAAAAGGCGGAACGCCCTGTTCTGCTTCCGCTCTCCGGTCGGACGGATGACGCGGTGCGCGACACGGTGACCCGCTGGCGTCGCTTCCTCAAGGCAAGTGATAGCGACATTCACGCGATTGCCGCTGCTGCCGGTGAAAAACGCGAGCATCACGACAACCGTCTTTCCTTTATCGGAAACGGCCGCGAAGAAATCGTCCATGAGATGACGGAATGGCTTGCGACAGGCGGTTCCGAAAATGCCATTTCCGGAAAGCCGGTGGGAGAAACTCATCCGCTCGTTTTTGTCTTCACCGGGCAGGGTGCCCAGTGGTGGAAGATGGGTCAGGAGCTCATTGATCGTGAACCGGTCTTTCGCGGCGTGCTCGAGGAAATTGACGAGCATCTCAAGCCCCTCGCCGGATGGTCTCTCATTGAAGAGATGCAGAGGAACGAAGAGAATTCGCAGATCAATCGCACGAACATCGCCCAGCCGGCGATTTTCGGACTGCAGGTCGCGCTTTCGGAGCTCTGGAAATCCTGGGGCATCGAGCCGTCGAAGGTGGTTGGTCACTCGGTTGGTGAAGTCGCCGCAGCGTATGTTGCCGGTGCCTACACCATGGAGGACGCGGTGAAGATCATTTATCACCGTTCGCGTCTGCAGGATACGACCGGCGGAAAAGGCCGCATGGTTGCGGTCGGGATTTCCCAGGCCGAAGCGAAAAAGGCGATCGGCGATAAGTCGGACAAGGTGCAGGTTGCGGTGGTAAACAGCCCCGGTCTGCTCACTCTCGCCGGTGACACAGAGCCGCTCGAAGAAATCGTCGGTGAACTGGAGGAAGCCGGGAAGTTCGTTCGCTGGCTGCGCATCGACTATGCTTTCCACACGCACCAGATGGAGCCGATCAAGGACGAACTCCTCGAAACGCTTGCCGATGTGAAGCCGATGGCGACAAAGATCCCCTACATCTCCACCGTCACAGGCGGGGTGTGCGAAGGCGAGAATCTCGACGGGGAATACTGGTGGAACAACGTGCGTGAAGCGGTTCTTTTCGCTCCCGCGATTTCCAACCTCATTCGTGCCGGAGAGGACTCCTTCCTCGAGGTAGGGCCGCACCCGGCTCTGCAGAATCCGATTCTGGAGTGTCTTTCTGATCAGAATCGTAAAGGTTTCTACTTCTCCAGCCTGACGCGGAAGACAGACGAGTCCGTTCAGATGCTGACGAACCTCGCGAACCTTCATCATCACGGTTACGAAGTCGACTGGGAGTCGGTGAACCAGTCCAGTGCTGACGGAGTCCGACTGCCCACTTACGCGTGGCAGCGGGAAAAATTCTGGCTCGAGTCGAAAGAGGGGGAATACCTCCGCTGTGCTCCGCTGGAACATCCCTTGCTCGGGCTCGAACAGGTCGCGCCGATGCCGACCTGGCGTTTTGAGCTCGATCCGCGCTACTTCACCTGGCTCGACGATCACCGCTTCTGGGACAGTGTGATTTTCCCTGCGGCCGGTTACGGTGAAATCGGTATCGCGATCGCGAAGAAGCTTTTCCCGGACGAGAACTACGTCGTCGAGGATCTCGAAATGAAGAAAGCTCTCTTCGTTTCCGAGGAAAAAGTCCCGACCGTGGAAGTGGTATTCAATCCGGAAACCCGGGTCTTCCAGATCTTTTCCTCGACGAGCGAAAAGGGGGACTGGGATCTCAATTCCCAGGGGGTTCTCCGCAAGCAGCCGGAGCCGGTTCGCGATCCTGTTGATTTTGAAGAAATCAAGAAGCGGCTTCCCCGTCATTTCGACCACGAGCAGTACTACGAGGATTACGAGGATGCCGGATACCAGTTCCGCCCGCTCTTCAAGCACCTCCAGAACGTCTGGCGGACCGACGGTGAGTCGCTCGCCGAGATCGTAGCGCCGGAAGGTCTCTATGACACGATTCCGGATCATCATTTCCATCCCGCTGTTCTCGATGCCTGTTTCCACACCGTGAAAGGTGGTCAGGTCATTCCCGAGGGAGCGAAGGGAACGGATTACTTTTATCTCCCTGCTGCGATTCGCAGTATCCGTCTCCACGTCGAGCGTCCGCCGCTTCGCCTCTGGGGGCACGCCAGGGTGAATTCCGACAATGACCGCGAATACATCATCGCTGACATCGATGTGTATGATGATGCCGGTAATCTCGTCGCAGAAATTTTCGGTTTCCGCGCTGACCGTGTCGAGCAGAGCAATCGCGACGAGGTCGAAAAATGCCTCTACCAGGCGAAGTGGGAGCCGGTTCGCCTCAAAGGAACCCGCCAGGAGGGAAGTGCAAATCTCCCTTCTCCGAAGGAGCTTGTTGCTGCCGCGAACACGAATCTGCCCGCTCTTTACGAGAAGCGGGGGCTGGCCGACCACTACGGGGTTTTTCTGCCTGCACTGGACGAGATTTCCCGTCAGTTTATTATCAATGGTTACCTTGAGCTTGGCTGGAAGCCGGAAAAAGGTGACGAAGTAACGGTGGAAGGACTGATGTCCGATCTTTCGATTGCGGACCAGCACGCCAAGCTGGTTGTCGGACAGTTGACGGCGTTGTCGGAAGGGGGATTTCTCGAGAAATCCGGAGAAGGAAAGTGGAAGGTTGTCGAAGTTCCGGAATACGAGGACGCCGTTCCTTTCCTCGACAAGCTGGCGGAGGAAATGCCGCAGTTCGCCTCCGAGGCGGAACTGCAGCGTTCCACCGGTCCGAACCTTGGTGGAATTCTCTGTGGGGAAACCGATCCTCTTGAGGTTCTCTTCCCCGGTGGTTCCTCCACGATGATGGAGCGCTTCTACCGCGAGGGAGCAGACTTTCCCGTCATCAACGAGCAGATCAAAGACGCTCTTGCGAAGATCGTCGAAACCCTGCCCGAGCGACGCGTTCTTCGTGTTCTCGAAGTCGGTGCCGGAACCGGTTCACTGACCAGCGGTATTCTCCCGCTTTTCGATCCCGAGCGCACCGAGTACGTATTTACCGATAACGGACCGCTTTTCCTCCAAACTGCGGAAGACCGGTTTGCCGAGAACTATCCGTTTGTCGAATACACCATGTTCGACTGTGAAAAGGACCCGGAAGCCCAGGGACTCGAGCTCCATCACTTTGACGTCGTTCTCGCTTCGAACGTGATCCATGCGACCGAGGACTTGAAGGCGACATTCGGGAATCTCCGCAAGTGCCTCGCGCCGGACGGTGTTCTCATGTTCCTTGAGGTGACCTGGCGACGCGCCGCACTCGATAATGTTTTCGGATTGCTTCCCGGATGGTGGCGTTTCACTGACACAGATCTCCGAAAAGAGTCCGCTCTTCTCTCCCGCGAAGCGTGGGAGGAATTTCTCACTGAGCTTGGCTACCGCGAGGTGACGAGCTTCATCAGCTCGGAGAAGAAAGAGGAAAACCAGCAGGCCTGCCTCATCGGCAAAGCGCCTGATCCGGTCGAAGTGGCGGAAGAATCAGATGAGGAGACGGTTGCTGAAGCGGAAGATGCAGCAGCTGCCGAAGAGGAGGTCGCAAAGGCGGTCGCTCTCATCACTGACGATGCCGGCGGCTACGGCAAGAAGCTTGCCGGGGAAATTGCTGACGACGAAACGGAAGCATTTCTGGTAGGGACATCCGTGGAAGAACTTGCTGCCAGGCTCGACGAGCTGGCGGCGTCAGAGACGACTGTTTCTCACATTATCCAAACGCTTTCTCTCGACCACCCGGAGAGCGGGGAGCTCACTCTCGATGTGCTCAACGAGGCACAGGACAGCGGAGTCCGCTACGCTCACGATCTCGTTAAACTGGTGACGGGTCGCGAATGGAGCAGCCGCCCGAAGATTTTCTTCCTCACTCGCGGCACCATGCCTGCGATTCGGGGAGAGGCGATCCCGCACCTCGCGTCGGCTCCTGTGACCGGACTTCTTCGTGTTGCCAATAACGAGCATCCGGAGTTTCTCTGGGCGCAGATCGATCTCGATCCGGGCGAAAACAAGTTCGAGACGGAGGATCTTCTTGCGGAGCTTCGACTTTCTGAAAGGGAGCACGAAATCGCTTTCCGCGGAAACAGCCGCCTCGTTCGCCGCGTTCACCGCATCAAGCCGGAGGACCTGCCTCCGCGCACCCGCAATGCGGTCCAGGAGGACGGAACGGTTCTGCCGTACCGCCTTCAGATCGACAAGCCGGGCATTCTTACGAATCTTTCGCTCAACGAAACAGCGCGCCGTGAGCCCGATCCGGACGAGATCGAAATTCAGATCAAGGCCGGTGGTATCAACTTCCGCGACGTCATGAAAGCGCTCGGAATTTATCCGGGCAATCCGGTCGACCTGAAATGGTTCGGTGATGATTTCTCCGGAACTGTTGTCAGCGTTGGCTCCAACGTCAAAGACCTGAAGCCGGGCGACAACGTCGTCGGGATGGCTCCCTACTGTTTCCGCAGCTATGTGACGGTTCACCGCAACATGGTGTTCCGGAAGCCGGATACCATGAGTCACGTCGAGGCCGCAACGCTCCCGACGGTTTTCCTGACCACGCACTATGCGATCAACGAACTC
Source organism: Verrucomicrobiales bacterium (assembly GCA_022361255.1). GTDB lineage: Bacteria > Verrucomicrobiota > Verrucomicrobiia > Verrucomicrobiales > DEV007 > Arctic95D-9. The sequence goes on along the minus strand of JAKSBG010000229.1, from coordinate 1,259 downwards.
GCACGGATGCGGAAAGGGGAGAGCATCCTCATTCACGCCGGAACCGGCGGGGTGGGGCAGGCCGCGATTCAGATTGCGAAACACCTCGGACTGACCACTTTCTCCACAGCGGGAACTCCGGAAAAACGTCAGCTTCTCCGCGACATGGGAGTCGACCACGTGCTCGACTCGCGGACTCTGGAGTTTGCTGATGAGATCATGCGCATCACGGATGGGGAGGGTGTTGACGCCGTCCTCAACTCCCTTGCCGGCGACTTCATTCCGAAGAACTTCAGCGTGCTGAAAACCTTTGGTCGCTACATGGAGATCGGTAAGGTCGACGTATACGGAAACTCCAAAATCGGTCTCGAGCCGCTGCGAAATAACATCAGTTTCTTCGTCATCGACCTCGCGCAACACCTCCAGGACAAACCGGAGTATGTCGCCGAAATGTTCTCCGATCTGGAGAAGATGTTCTACGACGAGATTTACGAACCGCTTCCGAGCGAAGTTTTCCCGATCACCGAAGTCGTCGAGGCCTTCCGCTACATGGCGGCCGGTAAACACATTGGAAAGAACGTGCTCGACTTCGATGTTCCAAATATCGAAATCGGTCAACCGACTGAGGAGGGACATCGTTTCCGCTCCGATGGAACCTATCTCATTACGGGTGGAGCCGGAGGTTTCGGCCTCGAGCTGACACACTGGATGGTTGAAAACGGCGCGCGTCACTTTGCGCTGATGAGCCGCTCCGGGCCAAAGGACGACGCCATCGAGCGTATCGAAAAACTCCGGGAGCAGGGGATTACGGTCATGGATGCCCGTGGCGACGTCACCAGCCGCGAGGATATCGACAGGATCGTTGCCGACATCCAGAAAAGCGATGCTCCGCTCATCGGAGTGATCCACGGGGCGATGGTGCTCGAGGATGAGTTCATCAACGATCTCGATCACGCTACCTTCGACAAGGTTCTGCTCCCGAAAATGCTTGGTGCCTGGAACCTGCACGAAGCGACACTCGACATTCCGCTCGAGCATTTCATCAGCTTCTCGTCTTTCTCCGCCGTCATTGGTGCGGTGAAGCAGTCGAACTACAATGCGGGGAACGTTTTCCTCGATCAGCTTTCCCACTACCGCCGCTCGATCGGCCTGCCTTCGCTTACCTTCAACTGGGGTGCGCTTGAGGGAGCCGGATTCGTGGCGCGAAATGAGAAAACGCAGCAGTATCTCGAGATGGTCGGCCTCGGCGCGACCGATATGGACGAGACGCTGTATCTCTT
>JAKSBG010000335.1 GCA_022361255.1 Verrucomicrobiales bacterium | reverse complement strand
CCCGCCACGCGCTCGCGGCGGGGCTTTGTGCGGCCCTCGCCGGCGTGCTTGCCGCTGTCGTGATCTGCCGCGCCATGCTTGGCTCATTCCGAACCCGTTCCTGCGCCGCCACTGCTTTGACAAGCACTTCCGCGGCGCTTTCGTCCCAGAGCGAGGGCAGGCCGTAGTAGACATTCGATCCGCCACCTTCGTAGCCACCTTCGAGCAGAACCCGTTTCGATGGAATGTAGGCCATGACGTCGTTGGCATAGGCGGCGACCCAGGTCCGGATGCCGCGACGTTCGCGTTTCAACCGCACCGCGTAGTCGACGACGACCTCTCCTCCAAGAAAGACGAAATCAATTTCTTTGCCGAGCTTCCAGACTCCAATCGGGAAGGGATAGCTGTCTCCGATTTCGCCGTTTTGCTTCATTTTTCTCTGGAGATACCTGGCGCGGGCCACTTCGAAGCGGTTGGTTGATTTCAGGGTGTTGGTCAGTTCTTCCGCCGTGGGAACTTTCTGGAGAGGCAGCGGAACTTCGCGAAAATTCGTCACCAGCGTCGGGTCCAATTCCGCCATCGGAGCTTTGATGACATCGTCGACACGCACTGCGAGTTCCTTTCCATACTGCTCCGCGAGCGCGACCTCTTTTCGTGGAAGCGGATTCAAGTCGCCCCCGCAACCCGCCCAGAAAAGGGCAACCGCTCCCGGGTGGCTTTCCTCCAGGGCAGTCTGGGCGTAGCCGGGATAGTCCGCGTTCCACTCCGAGGCGGAAAGAACGGTCGCATGGCAGGCGTAACCGAAAAGAATCGCCTTCAGCGCGCCTTCTTCATCCCGAACCGTGAGGACCGGCACGTCGTGATCGACAGGTCCTTTCAAGGTTCCTTTGCTTCTCCATTCGGGAACCGAGTCGTAGGGCTTGTTCTCCCGCCGGTTGACGGCAAAGGTGCACTTCCCGCTGCCGTGCTGCACTCGCGCCGGGGCGATGTTCGCAATGGCCTCCTTTGTCAGTCCGACCAGGATTTTCCGAAGGGTGATGCTGTATTCATCGATCAGTTTTTGCTGCTCCGGGTCGACAGACCAGTAGTGCAGGGGTGCCAGGTTTCTCCCTACAACCGGTCCGCTGTGCGTGTGGGAAGTGGATAGGGCAATCTGCTCGCGGGACAGGCCGCATTCCTCCTGAAGTTGTTTTGTCAGGGATTCGGCAAATGGCCTGGCGATTCCGACCACATCCATCGTGATGATGGCCCCACGATGCCCTGCGGCGTCTTCGAGAATAAGCGCTTTTGCGAAGAGTTCCGTGCGCTTGCCTTCCGCCGGGGTTTTCCGCCCCCCGTATCCCGCCATCCACATGGGTTTCTCTGGAGTGATTTTGACAGAGGCGGCACCGGCTTTCCATCCTTCCGCCGCGAGACTGAAGGGGATCTGGATAATGAGAACGTAGAGAACGAGATGAAGTTTCATGAGAAAGGTAGGTCTGTTAGGATCAGTCGAGCTCCGGAGGAACGTCCCCGTATCTCCATCCGGCGGAAAACTCCCCGGCCGGTGTCGGCTCGGGCGGCGTGTCGGGTGTCATTGAATTTGCAATCTCGATTCCGGCATCGCGAATCTGATCCCCTGCTTCTGGAACGAGATTGCTGTAGGCCGTGAGGCGGGTTTCGTAGCCACCTCCGTTTGGTCCCAGTGCCTCCGTTGTCGGCACATAACCCACGCAATCGTTGGCAAGGCTGACCGGCCAGGTATACGGAAATTTTGATCCTTCCTTCTGCTGCAAACCAAATTCACAGAAATACTCCGCAGGGTTGCTGATGAAAACGGCGGGACCAATCTGAATCGCCTGCACCTCGACATTGCGAACCGGCTCCTTCTGAATCATCGCATCGAGAATGACGATCTCTTTTGCCCAGACCCATTCGTTGAGCGCTTTTGCCTCCGCCGGTTTTTCTTTCACCATCTCGAGACATTTCGCGAGCCGTTCCGGTGAAGGCTTCCGCCGGGGAATTTTGAGAAATTTCTGCCGGTGATCGAGCGTTGCCTCATTGCTGCGGGCAGTTGGATTGATCCCGAGAATCACCTTCACCACCTCGGCTCCCACCGTGCCGCCAACCTTCATCGCATCCGGTTCCCCGCCAACGCGGACGTAGGGGGATGCGTTGTCGACCTGCGTTACGTCGCCTGAGTTGCCATTGAGAAAGACCACGACGACATCATCACCGAACGAGCCGCGAATCACTTTCTCCATCGCCCACGGCCAGTTTGCGGAGATACCGGGAGGACTCGCCGTGGCATGGCAGGCGAAGTTGACGACACAACCAATCAGGTCGCCTTCCTCATCCCACGCGGCAATGACGCCGACCTCCGGATCAATCGGTCCGGCGGTTTCCACGGCATCCGGATTTCCGAAGCGGGGATGGGTAAAGGTGAGACCGTTTTTCATCCGCCAGCGTCGATTGAAACTCACGCTCGACTCTTCGCCGCGATCAAAACCGAGAGCGAGATCGCTCCGCGTTTCCCATGCATGAATGATTGCCCGGCTGATCCCGTCGATCATGCGCTCGACGTAAACCGGATCAGCGGTCGAAGACTGGTTGTATCCGAGGTCCTGCACCAGCTCGTCAGCGTGATCCAGTTCTCCCGGTTGGATCATTCCCGTCGGGCCGGAGGAGTGGGAATGCGAGGCCCCGATCATGATCGCCTCCGGCGGAATATCGGTTTTCTCCGATACCCGCTTCCGAACCTCGTCGACATGGGGACGAACAATGATGAGAGCGTCCAGCCCCACCAGCGCGACCGGCTTTTCCCCGTCATCAAACACCACCGCCCGCGCCTTGCAGGGATCGTGGAATTTCTGGTGAAAGCCTTTCCCATACCCGCCGGGACGCTCCATCCCGATGTCCGGCGAAATATCGACTTCACCGAATCCGGTTTTGACAGGGGCGGCAGAGAGAGAAAGAAAGCACCCCAAGGAAAGGGCGACGAGGAAAATGGCGATTCTCATGCCCGCACCCTACCAGCTGTGGGAGGGAAAGAGAAAGGCCGGGGTGCGCCGCGAATGGGGGATGAGGGGGGGAGCGTGTAAACGGCACCGACGTCGGTGATGCCGAGCCCCATCAGCCGGATGTCATCCGCGAAGAGTTCGTTCTGCAACTCGAGACGACGAAGATATTCCGAGGGAAGGGCGGGTCTGCTACCAATGGAGCGAGTTTCAGGATCGTAATGGGGAAAGAGGCCAAACTCGTTTTTTCTCGTGAGTTTGTAGATCAGGTCATCGAAGTCCGGCTCAAAGATGTCGTGCTCCTGTCCACCACGCTCCATCTGTGACTGCCAATGCGGCAGGTCTATGAGGAGGTTGCGGAGGCGGGCACAGTCTTTGAATGCAGAGATTTCTCCCGGCATTTTTTCATAGAATGGCTGAGAATTTCCTCCCGTTGCTGACGTTTTTCCCCGGATGAAATCAAGGGCTGATCGGAGCGCGCTCCTCTCAGCTCCGCCAGTGCCTCTTCCCGAGTTTTTTTTCGCCTTCGGCCATGATCGTTACTATCTCACGGGAATCTGAAATAGGCAAGAGGACCTGCCGCCACTCATCCCAACTTCTCCGCAATCAGCTCCTCCATCTTCACGATGTCTGCGGCGAAGGCGCGGATGCCCTGGGCGGTTTTTTCGGTAGCCATGGCATCTTCGTTGAGGAGATAGCGAAAAGTCTTTTCATCGAGATCGATTTTCTCGATGTCCGCATTTGCTGCGGCTTCAGCGTCGAGCTTTTTCTCCACCGGTTCGTCGGAGTTCTGGAGTTCTTCGAGCAGACCGGGGCTGATCGTGAGCAGGTCGCATCCGGCCAGCTCGAGGATTTGTCCGGTGTTGCGAAAGCTCGCTCCCATCACTTCGGTCTCATAGCCGAACTTGCGATAGTAGGAGTAGATCTCCTGCACCGACTGCACGCCGGGGTCGTCGGCTCCGGTGTATTCGTTGCCGGTTTCTTTCTTGTACCAATCGTAGATCCGGCCGACGAAGGGCGAGATGAGTTTTACCCCGGCCTCGGCGCAGGCAACGGCCTGGGCGAGGGAAAACATCAGGGTCAGGTTGCAGTGGATTCCTTCGTCCTCCAGTTTGGAAGCCGCTTCAATTCCCTCCCAGGTGGATGCGATCTTAATGAGAATTCGCTCACGGTCGATTCCGGCATCTTCATACAGAGCGATGAGTTGGTGAGCCTTTGCGATGGTCCCTGCTTCGTCGAAAGAAAGGCGGGCGTCGACCTCGGTGGAGACCCGGCCCGGGACGATCTCGAGGATTTCCTTTCCGAAAGCGATCAGGACCTGATCGATTGCCGACTCGACATTGATGGAATCACGAATCGCCTTGTCGACCAGATCCGCATATTGCTCCTGCTGTGACGCTTTGAGAATGAGAGACGGATTTGTCGTGGCGTCCTGCGGCTGATACTCGCGCATCGCTTCAAAATCTCCGGTATCGGCAACGACGGTGGTGAACTGCTTGAGTTGATCGAGTTGATTGGCCATGCTCCAACCTCGCGTGATTCTACTGCAGTGTCCAGAGACGGAAATGTTGCATGCCGAATTTGCCCCTTGGATGAAGGTTTCGCTTCCGGTATCTTTTCGGTAATGAAGAAGGTATCTCTCTTTTTTGCCCTCATCGTTTCGCTCTGCGGATGCCTGAAGGCATCGGAGCAAAACTTCGCCGATCTCGAAGAGGGGTTCGGTATCTACTCCTGGGTTTTCGATCTGTTCGGAGAGGAGCGCGAAAAAGGTCTGCGGCTTGTATGGGATTTTCCAAAAGATGAGCAGGAGTCACGACGCGAACCTTCCGATTTTGTGGTGGAGAAACAGACAGATGCAAAACTGGTTCGAGTGCTGATTCAGATCAGAGATTTTGATTCGATCAATGAAATCCCCTGCTTCTACCGATTCACGGATGAGAAAGGGCAGGTGACCAAAGCCAGGGGTCTACTGCGGGCTCCGGAGGGATACACCGTATTCCATTCCGTGATGCCTTCATCGGATCACCCGAGCGGAGATGATGGATATCTGCTGTGCCTCTATAATCCGACGACGAAAAAATCAGTGTTCTTGAATCGTGAGTAGTCGCGGACCTCCTCGGGCAAATGAGAAAGAAGTGTTTAGTTTCTTTGGCAGTGATTTTCTGTGTAATCATTCTCCTGGTGGTCATAAATCCATTTTTTCTTTATCTACCAGGAATGCTTCTCGGTTATTACGAAGGACCCACATCACGAACTCCTTTTCAGAAAGCTCACGAACGCGCTGTTAGAACATTCGTGGAAAACGAAGGGTTTGGATTTGCAAGATTCAGCAAAAAAGGTCTTTGGAATGTCCTGTCAGTTCAGTGGGAGGGCGAGGAATTCCGTTGTTTCAGGATTCGACTCATCGGAACGGATCCGGAATACGGTGATCGCTTCTTTCAGGATGATCACCCACCTCGGAAAGCGAACTTTGAAGATTTCAAACACAGAGATTTGACCCGGTTAGAACTAGAAGCGGTAGAGAAACTTCGTTCAAAAGAGTTTGAAGTCGTCGAACTGCGATTGGAAAACAAAAGAGAATTTGAGAAAGGTGCAAAACGGGTAATGGCTCCAATCATTGCAACCCGTGAATGTCTCGAGTGCCATTCCGTCGCCGAAGGAGAAATGCTGGGTGCTTTTGACTACATTCTTGAACCGCGAAAAAATCGAATAGTTGACTCTACCCGATCCAATTCCTCACTCGGAAAGCACTTATGCAGAGGGAAATATCACGTAGCGAGTTTCCGTGCAACCCAACCACATCCCTTTTTGACCCCGCCTCATTTCGCGGCGAAACTGCGGCGATGGGCTTGCGCGCTTTTTCTCTCCTCGCGACACTGGTAGTCTGCACCTGCGCAGACTCGCAGGCCCAGCTTTCTTCCGAATCCATTTCCGCTGCGCAGAAATACTCGGCCACGCACAACGGCCGGGGAATGATCGTGAAAGAGCGGGGGCAGGTCCGTTTCGAGAAATATTACAACGGCTATTCGGGTGAACCGCTGCACATCTACTCGGGAACGAAATCTTTCTTCGGCGTGCTCGCGGTCATTGCTCAGGAAGAGCGTCTTCTCGATCTCGATGAGCCCGCCGCAAAAACCCTGACAGAATGGCAAAGCGATCCCCGCAAGAGCCGGATCACGATTCGCGACCTGCTGAATTTCACCTCGGGGCTGGAGAGTGGATTCGAGGAAATCTATGGACGATCTTCGGAAGACAAAATCACGCGTGCCGTTTCGATTCCGGCAACCCGGGATCGCGGGCAGAGTTTTGTCTACGGTCCCTCGCACCTGAATGCATTCTGTGAAATCCTTCGTCGCAAACTTCGGAAAAAGGGGATCAGCTACGACGACTACCTGAAGCGAAAACTGATCCAACCGCTCGGCATTCAGATTTCCCGCTGGCGGGAGGACAATCACGGAAATCCGGTTCCCTCCGCGGGCATGTATATGACCGGAAAAACCTGGCTGAAGTTCGGGGAAATGATCAATGCCGGCGGAACCTGGAACGGTCGACGCATCGTAAAAGCCGAAAGCCTTTCCGAGTGCTTTCGCGGGACGGAAATCAATCCCGCCTATGGGCTCTGCTTCTGGCTGAATCACTACGCAGCGCAATCAAACGCCCGCGAGGTGGACGTGGAAGAGGATCTCGAGCTCGACCCCATGCCCGAAGACTGGCGCGGGGCCTGTCTTTCGAAAGGTGCCCCGCCGGAACTGATCTGCTCGCTGGGCTCCACCTTTCAACGGATGTATCTCGTTCCGTCGATGGACCTGATCGTGATTCACCACGGAAAACCGGGCCACGAATTTCGCGATTTCGACTTTCTCCGGATCTTGTTTGCGGATGCGGGAATGCCCGTCTCAGAACCGCAGAAAAGAAAGACGAAGCCGATCTTTCCGAAGTTGTTTAAAGGTCTGAAGAAGTAGCTTCGTCCCCCGGTTCTGCAGAATTTTCAGGCTGCTCCGGTGAAGTGGTTTCAGGTTCCGGGGTTTCTTCCGCTTTCCTATCCTCCACCTTCTCCTGCAGCTCCGCCACTGCATCCTGCCGGACAAACCGCATCAGATTCGATTCGCCTTTTCTCCACTTGTAACCCGTTCCGAAATCAAGCGGCTTTTGCCTCGTGCGATAGGCAGCTCGCAGTCCGCTTTGGTAATGCTGCGAGAAGAGATCAATCGGACCGGTGTAGGTTCCGAACAAATCGGCATACCAGACGTCGGCTTCGAAATAGCGAAAAGGAATGCCGGAGTCGTCCTGGATGATCTGGACGCTGTAGTCGATCAGGTGTTGCCTCACGCTTTTGAAATAACTTTCGTGCATGAGAAAAGACGCGGCTTTCAGGTAGCTGTTTCCTTTGGGCTGTGCTTCGAGCCAGGTGCGGAAGCCCGAGGTGGGAAAGCCACCGTCAGACAAGTCGGAGGAAAAATAGTAGAGTGTCTTCGTATCGGCGATTCGGCGCGGGGAAAAGGTGATTTTGACTGCATCGGCTCCTTTGGCTTCCCGTCCTTTCGATTTCAAGGTCCCATCATCAAGCAGCTCCAGAAATTCGACGCCTTTGATGTATTGCCCGGAGCGCGCCAGGAAAATCATCATGATAGGTGTGGTGCCGTGGAAGGTGGCGAAGCGGAGATCTGTCTTCATGTCCTTCGTGCGGAAGAAACTGAAGTTGATAATTTCACCGAGGGCATTGCGGACTTCTCCAAAAGCACGGCTGGAGTTTCCCGAGTTGAGTTCATCAAGATCCGGAATTTCCCCGACCGGTTCCAGCCCGCAGAGAACAAAGGTATCCGCCGCCGGAAACATGTGAAAAGCGTGAAGAATATCCGGGCCGCTGAAAAGATAACGAACTGTGCTGCCGTCGACAAAAGCGGAAGGAAGCTCCGCGTTTGACCATTTTGTCATGGGATCGAGAACCCGTTCGCGATGACTCGCAAACTCCGAATCAAGCGTTTTCTTGTGGTATTGCCAGGATTGCCCCGTCGTCAGCGGATGATCGGTGCGATGAGGTGGGTCGATTCCGGCAAGCAGCGCGGTCGCGTCGTTCAATGTGTCCAGCGTGATGGTTTCCTCTGCTGCGAGCTGCGGCCCCGCAAGGGCAAGGAAAATTGCGAGAGAGGCGACCTTCATGCGGAGACTCTATCGTCGAAACCGCAATAGGTAAACAGGGTTTGGCAGGAGGCCTGACAGGGTTGGATGGTGAAGTCGACCCTGTTTTGTTAGACTCAATTTCTGAGAGGGTTACTTGATCGAGGCGCTACTACCACGCATATTTCCGCACGATGTTTGGATTCCGCTATATCAAATTTGATCCCACCCAGCATGTCATTGTCTACAAGGGCGGGGAAATGAAACGGGAAGGTCCGGGGCTCGCGTTCTGGTATTTTGTTCCTTCAACCTCATTGGTAGCGGTTCCGCTGGGGAGCTCGGAGGCTCATTTCATCTTCGAGGAAACAACGAGTGATTTCCAGGAGGTGACGGTTCAGGGCCAGGTCACCTATCGCATTTCTGACCCTACGAAGGCTTCGCAGTTGCTGAACTACACTCTCGACCGGCGGGGCGAGCGCTACGTTTCCACGGATCCGGAAAAGCTGCAGCAGCGGGTCGTAAACGCGATCAATGTGCTGGTGCGCTCGCAGGTGCAGGGACTGACCTTGCGGGAGGCGATTGCGCGCGGCGACAGCTTTGTCGATGAAATCACCCCGCAGCTGGCGGAACGGCAGGATATGAAATCGCTCGGACTCGAGATTCTCGGGCTTTCGATTCTGGCAGTGAAACCGAATCCCGAAACCGCCCGCGCTCTCGAAGCAGAAACGAGGGAGCAGCTGATGAAAGAGGCGGACGATGCGGTCTTTGCCCGCAGGAACGCCTCTGTCGAGCACGAGCGGTCTATCAAGGAAAACGAACTGAAGACAGAAAAAGCGGTTCAGGAGAAACGACACGAGCTGGAGTCGGCGGACACCACCCACAACATCGAGCTTGAGGAGCAGCGCAAGGAACTCGTTGCGAAAGAATCAGAAAACTCCCGCACCGAAGCCGAGGCCCGTGCCTACGCTCTCGAGGCGGTGATCAAATCTTTGGCCGGGGCCGATCCCCGGGTGGTGCAGTCGCTCGCGGCAACGAGAATGCAGCCTGACGCCCTCATCGCGGCGGCGATGACCGAGCTGGCAGCTAATGCCGAGCAGATCGGAGAGCTCAACATTTCACCCGACATGCTGCGGGAACTGATGAACAAATCCAACCGTTCGGAGTGAAAAAGAGAACGGAGAAAAAGATCGTTATCGTCACGCGGGAGACGCGGATCGACGGTCTGAAGAAGCGGTTCAATTCCGTTGACCAGCTCTCTTTCTATGTGAAGAAGCGCGGGGGCCGGGTCGAAGATTACCTGGACGAAGATCGTAATTACAAAGCCGCCGTCGCCGAGACGGAGGACGATCTTTCGACCTGGGGCAATCTGCAGTTCGTCGACCGAGCGTTTCTTCCCAACTATGTCTTTGGCCCTGAGGATACTGTGGTCGCGATCGGCCAGGACGGGCTCGTCGCCAACACCCTGAAATATCTGCAGGACGGACAGCCGCTCATCGGGGTGAACCCGGATCCGGAGCGCTGGGACGGGGTACTGCTTCCGTTTCATGTTGATGATCTGGAGGAAGTGATCGGAGAAGTGCTGGCTGGCAACTTCCGCTCCCGTGCCGTGACGATGGCACAGGCATCCCTGAATGACGGTCAGGAAATTCTCGCGGTGAATGATTTCTTTATCGGTCAACGAACGCACACTTCGGCCCGCTATCTCATTGAGTCCGGTACGCAGAAAGAACGGCACTCATCGAGCGGAGTGATCGTATCGACTGGTCTCGGATCAACGGGTTGGCTGAAAAGTCTCGTTCACGGCGCATCGTCGATCGCGGCGGAGATCGACCGCATCAATGGAATCGAGGACGCATATCCCAATCCGAACCTGACCCTCCCCTGGGATACCGAGCGCTTTTATTTCACGGTGAGGGAACCCTTTCCGAGTCGCGCGACCCAGTGTGAACTTGTCTTCGGCTCGATCACTCCGAACCAACCGCTCAAAGTCCGTTCCCTGATGCCGGAGAACGGGGTGATTTTCAGTGATGGAGTGGAGTCGGATTTTCTGGAGTTCAACTCCGGCGCCGAAGTGACGGTCAGTCTGGCGAAGACGCGTGGGGTTCTGGTTTCCCGATGATGCGAATGTCAGGACCAATCCGCTCGATATTGATTTCGGAAAGTTCAGACAGAAAGCCATCCACGGGCAGCAATCGCGTCGACCCGCCTCCGATTCTCGGAGCAAGGTAGAGAATGATTTCGTCGACCAGGTTTTCCTGCAGGGCATGAGCGAGGAGACGGCCGCCGGACTCTAACAAAACCGCACTGACATTTTCCTCTGCGAGCTGCAAAAGAGAATCCCGCAGGGAAATGCCGCGGTGAATTCGGGTTCGATCCGCGTGTTCGTCGGTGAAGAGTTTGTGATCGGACGGCAGATTTTGATCCGAGGTAAACACGACACGGAGCGGCTGTGGTCTGCCGTCAGCAAATTTTCCCCGAAGGGTCAGGGATGGGTCGTCGACACGAAAGGTTTCGCCCCCGACGAGGATTGCCTCGCACTGCTGCCTCCATCTTTGAACGTCTTCGCGGGATTCCGGGCTGGAGATCCATTGGCTTTGCCCGGGACCGAGCGTAGTTCGTCCGTCGAGCGTGGCTGCGGTTTTCGCAATGATGTAGGGAAGGCCGGTCGTGATGCGCTTCGCGAAAAAACGAAGCAGGTGGTTAGCTTTTTCTTCGAGGACGCCCGTGACGACTTCCACCCCCGCGTTCCGGAGATAATCAAACCCGCCGCCAGCGTGAGCCGGATTCGGATCGGTTGCCCCGACCACGACCCGGGTTATGCCTGCATTGATTATTGCCTCGACGCAGGGCGGTGTTTTCCCGGTGGTGGAGCATGGCTCGAGCGTGACGTAAATGGTGGCTTTGTCAGTAGAATGCCCATTCTCCCCCGCATCCCGAATCGCAGCAACTTCCGCATGCGGGCCGCCTGCTTTCCGGTGCCATCCGCTGCCGATCACTTCCCCGTCCCGGACGATCACCGCACCGACGGCCGGATTCGGGCTGGTCAGGCCGAGACCCTGCGCACCCTCATCGAGGGCGAGCTGCATGAATGTTTCATCGGTCGTCGGCATGGGGAAGAATGAACCCGACTACTGTTTTTTCGACTTTTTCTTTTTCTTATCCTTCCCCGGAATGCCAACCGGGTCAGCGTTCGTTTCGGGAAGAAAGGCTTTCAGCCGGGCAATCTGTTCCGCCGCCTTGTCGCTGCCGGCCAGATTGGTGTATTCACCAGGATCATTTTTGTGATCGTAGAGTTCCGCAGTGCCGTCGGCATAGCGAATGTATCGCCAGCGTCGGTCGCGCAGGGCGTGGTTTTGAAATCCGTGCGTTGTCAGGGTCGGCTCCTCCTTTCTCAGCGAAGGATCGCGCAGAACAGGGGCGAGGCTGCTTCCTTCCACAGCAGGGTTTGCCGGAATCCCGGCGAGGTCGGTGAGGGTAGGATAAATGTCGAGCAGATTCACCGCATTGTCGGAGCGGCTTCCCGCTTCGGTAACCCCGGGCGTGCGCCAGATCATCTGGACACGTGTCGCTTCGTCCCAGAGCGCAAATTTTCTCCAGTGTTCTTTCTCCCCGAGATGCCATCCGTGATCCGACCAGAGAACGACGATCGTGTTCTCCGCGTGCAGACTCTCGTCCAGACCGTCAATGACGTGTCCTACGCAGTCATCGACGAAATTCACACAGGCGAGGTAGGCCTGGACTGCTTTCTTCCACTGCTTGTGCCTGGTGACCTTTGCGTGATCGCCTTCAGGCTTGGCCATTCGTCGTCCCGCCTTCGGAACGTCAGAGAGGTCGTCCTCCTGAATTTCGGGAAGAATAATTTCTTCGAGAGGGAATTTCTCAAAGTATTTTTCGGGGGCATACCAGGGGAGGTGAGGCCGGTAGAATCCGCAGGCGAGAAAGAACGGTTTCTCATGCTCTTTTGCGAGCTGTCCCCTGACCCATTCCGCAACCTGCCAGTCGCCCATTTCCTCTGTCGGATTCGGGTGGGAGCCCCAGTCGAAGTGAGACGTTTTGGGAATGCCGTTGAGAGGAAGCCCTTCCGGCTTCGGGTCGCCCGGTTTGTTTTTTTGTTGATCCGGCCAGTAGAAATCCCAGCTCGGGGGGTCGGGAAAGGCACCGTGATAAATTTTCCCGCTTCCAAAAACCGAGTATCCATGATCGCGAAACCACTGTGGAATTGTTTTCGCGTTTTTCAAAACGGGGCTGTTTCTCCACGGCTCCGGGTTGATATAGATACCGGACGTGCTCGGCCGGATCCCAGTCATCAGCGCGGCGCGTGACGGGTTGCAGGCGGGAGCTGCGCAGTGTGCGTTCGTGAAAAGCATCCCGCTGTCGGCAAGCTTGTCGAGATTCGGAGTAACTGCCTGCGGGTGACCTTTCAGCTTTCCCGTCCAGTCATTGAGATCGTCGATGGAGATAAAAAGAACGTTCGGCTTCTCGGCGGCAGAAACCGAAAGAGCCAGTAGAAAAAACAAAACACAAAAGATTCGCATGCCGGAATGTAGGCGGATAAGACGAGTTTCGACAATGCGGAATTTGTCTCACTCAATTACTTGCCGGGAGCGGGGCGAATCTGTTTTCCCTTCACCACGGAAACGTTGTCGAACCACGCGGTGACATTCCGGAAGTTGCCCTCCGCGTCCCGGGGTGCCCACGAGCTGTCATTTCCCCCATGAAAGGTGGTGAAGAGCAGCCGGCCCGCATAGGCGCGCTCCGGATTTTCTGATGCGTGCAGGTCGAGGTTCTCATGGGTCACCTGCAGCTCTCCATCCACATAGATTTCGACTCTTCCATCCTTCTCTCCGCGGGCGCTGTTGACTGCAACGACGACGGTGACGGCATGGAATTTTCCTCTGGTGAAAAAGAATCCGTTGGAACGAGAGTAATGGCCGTGGCGTTCCGGTTTGTCCTGGTGATAGGTGTAGCTTGTGAGGAGCCCATCCTCCCGCCACATCGGGCGCGCGCTCCATCCGTTTCTATGCATGGGTTTTCCACCGGTAACATGTTCCTCCGGCCCGAGTCCGGGAAGCTTCCCTCCCCGGGAAAAATCAAAGTCCTCAGCGAACTTCAGGTCGTAGGAGAGGCTCACGACAGGAGCGGAGAAACCGATCCGGACTGATTCTGAAATCCCCACGCTTCCACGCTTTCCGGAGAGATACGTCACGCGAAGAGCGTCACTCTTATCAGGGCCTGCCTGATTCTCAATCCCGGCAGTATCGGACTTTTTCAACCGGTCCCGGAGAAGAGTGGATTCGCTTCCGGAATCAAAGGACTCGATAAAAGGCAGAGGCTTGTCTTCCGCAATGGCTGAATGCCAGGCCGGGAGCAGGCTCGCCAACAGAGTGAGAAACGCGCACGGGATTGATCGAGGGGAAACCATGATTTGCGGAATAGCTCAGTCCACCTTCACCACGTCCGGCTCTTCGACTTTGACCACTTCCGCGACGGGGTCGTCGCCAAAGTGATGATACCAGTCGCTGTGCGCCGACCGCTGGTGACAACTGAGACACTGGGTTTCCTCCCACGCTCTGCCGCATTCCGGGCAGACCCCGCCAGTATCAAAGGTATTCCACACACAACCGCACGACTCGATGCAGCACCACCGGCTCGTGGAGAGCGGTTCCCAATGGCATTTGGGGCAGTAAATCTGGACTTCTCTGGACATCGGAAAAATGGAATCGGCAGAGCCCCAACTCAACAGGGTCCGATGGATGACCT
>JAKSBG010000184.1 GCA_022361255.1 Verrucomicrobiales bacterium | reverse complement strand
CAACTTCATGGCTCCTGATCCGGATCAATACAAGTTCTACCATCGCAAACGAGTCAGCGAAGACATGGTCGAAGAAGTGCTCGCGTTTTTCCGTCACGCCGTTGAACAGAACATCGCTGTACCCGAATTTCTTTCCGCTGACTACAGCTTCATCAATCACGACCTCGCGCGGATCTATGGAGTCGAGGATCGGGTTCCACAGGATTCCAAATTCCGGCGTTTCACCTTTGCAGACGGACGGAGGGGCGGGCTCACCGGCATGGCTGCTTTTTTGACCTCCACCGCCGACAGCCTCGGCACCTCACCAATCCATCGTGCCGTTTTTGTGATGGAGAATTTCATGGGAATTCATCCGACGCCTCCCCCACCCGATGTTCCCCTCGCCGAGCCGGACGTGAGGAAAGCGCGAACGATCAAGGAAGTTCTCGCAGCCCACACGGCGGATGCCACCTGCGCCAGCTGTCACGAAACGATCGATCCGTGGGGCTACGCCTTTGAGAATTTCGATCCGACCGGTGCGTGGCGGGATGAGTATGTGATTCCTGTCCCAGTCAACCGCCCCGGGGAGGACTCCGGTGAGGGGGCAAAAGTGGTCTATCGCGACGAGACCCTGCCGGTTGATGCCTCCGCCAAATTTCGCAGCGGAACCGAATACAAAGACATCGTCGAGTTTCGCAAACATCTTCTTACCGACGCCAACCGGGACCGGTTTGTCCGTTGCTTCATCACGAAATTGCTGACCTATGCCAACGGCGTCGAGCCGGAAGGCGCAGACTTCATCGAAGTGGATCGTATTCTGAAAGTCTCGAAGTCACACGATTTTCGCATCGTCGAAACCATAGCGGCCGTGATTGACAGCCCGCTCTTTCGCGAACGGTAAACGGTGCTACCGCAACGCTCTACCGCTCACACAAATCGAGCCGAAGGTGAGATCGATCCGGTTTGCATCCGCTGACGCACTGGAAAGGGCTGCACCTTCCAAACCGATTAGATCAAGAGAATCGCTCCCGCCTTCCGCCAACTGATCCGATGAAAAGGCGAAGAGGCAGGATGAAAAGGTCCAGGGAGGCTGAACCCGGAGAATTCTCTCACGCTTCTCGTGAGGATGTTTCAGCTCAAGTTGAAGCGAAGCATCGGCGCTGATAATTTCCGCCCTCACCACAATTGCGCCTATCGGTATTTCCGGTGACAGCCATCTCCGGTTTGGTTTCATTTCAATACAGGGGAAAACAGCGAAACCAACTCCTCCCCTGATTCAAATTTCAGAACAGCTTTGGTTTCGTCAGCTGCCATTTGCAGAGAAATTTGCCATGGACTCCTGCCAGCGCTTCATGTTGACGTATTCTTCACAAAGCTCGTAGGGGCCGTCGTATTCCGCATTCCCGATCACGCCAAAGAGTGCGAAATCCGCGTAAACGGGGAGCTCCCCGAAGAGATAAGGTAATGTCCCGAGACGCCGCTCATAATTGATCAATCCCGCTTCAAACGCCCGGGCAATATCCCCGGCATTTCTTTTCCAGCTCTCCACGCAGCCTGCTCCGAAAAGCCGCTCCTTGTGTCTCGCGGTCATGACTCGCTCTCCACGCTCGGGGATTTGTTCGAGAACATAGGGATCACTCAACCGGAACCCGATCCCTTCGAGTGTGCTTTCGATATGCTCGATCACAATTTCCTGAATTCCCCTGCTATGCTCCGGGAAAAGTTGCTGCGCGCAGAATTGGTTGTCGAGGAAGTGAGCCACGGCCAGCGGGTCACTCTCCGTTTCGTAGATGATGTCGTCCCCGTGCTCGAGCACGGGGACTTGATAGTATGCCCCTCGCGTTAACTCAATTACTGACCGGCGGTCCCAGGGTGACACCTGACGGCATGCAAACTCAATCGACCATGATTCAAGAATTCGTTTTACCGGAATGCAAAACGGACTGTGGGCGAGCTCGTGAAGAATTGTTTTCATGATTGCATTGTGTGTTTGGCAGGTTCTCAGGTGAGCTTTGCAAATGCACGCTCAAGGTCCGCGCACAAATCCTTTGGATCTTCTATTCCCACGGAGAGCCGGAAAATCGCATCACCGGCAAAATCGCGATATCTCTCTTCCTGCTCCGGTGTCAGGCTGAAGGAAGTCTCGAGGATCTCGTCTGTCGGTATGTAGAATATCAGTGAACGATGATGCCCGAGAGAAACGGCATAGTGGATGACCTGTAACTCCTTGGCAAAAATGCGCGGGAGTTCCGAATGGCGCGCGGCTTGAAAAGTCAGCATCCCGGAAAAATTCGCCATTTGCCGTTTCGCCAAATCGTGCTGAGGATGCGAATCGAAACCGGGGTAAGTGACGTGCATGACAGCTGGATGATCCTCCAGAAACTTTCCCACGACTATCGCTGCTGACTCGTGGGCACGCATTCTCAATGGAAGCGTTGCCATTCCGCGAAGAATCAGCCAGGCGTTGAAAGGGCTGATGACTCCCCCCATTCGAATCCCGGCTTTACGGCGCACTTCGGCGATGTCCTTTTCGGGTCCGAGAAGAGCACCACCGACGGCATCGCCATGTCCGCCCATGTATTTGGTGAGAGAATGAATCACAAAATCAGCTCCGAGTTTCAGTGGCTGCGTCGCGACCGGGGTTGCAAAAGTGGAATCGACTGCGAGGCGAGCTCCGGCAGAGCGGGCAATCTCTGCGACAGCAGCTATGTCGGTAAGTCGCAGGAGGGGATTGCAGGGAGTCTCGATGTAGACGAGGCGGGTATTCTCCCGAATCGCATTCCGCACTTCCGATATCTCTGAAGAATCGACGCGGGATACTTCGATTCCGAGTTCGGAAAGCAAGTCATTTGCCATTTCTGAAACAGCTGCGTAAACGACATCTCCCAGGAGAAGGTGGTCACCGGGACGAAGACAATGAAAGAAAAGCGCATGTACCGCCGCCATTCCGGACGCAAAAGCCATCGCCGCTTCCGCGCGCTCCATAGCAGCAAGTTTTTCCTCCAACTGATAAACCGTTGGATTGGCCCACCGGGTATAAAAGTAGGCGTCGTCGCCATGACTTCCTTCTGCCGAAAAGGAAGCATCAGGATCAGCCAGAAAGGTCGACGACATGACCAAATTCGGAGAAGAGGCTTTCGTTACCGGGTCAGGTCGTTCTCCGGCGTGCACCGCCACGGTATTCAGCCCCGCATCCCCGGCGCCGTCTTCTGATGATAAGAGGGTTTTCATATCAAGTCGCCATCTCACAGGTTTCACGATTTATTATGTATTATACATGCAACTTTTAGGCTGCAAGCAACGTTATTACCACTACTCTGTCTGATTCCCCGCAATAGGACACGAAATGAAGAAGGCACCAAAACCGGATATTACAGGGCGGTCTGAGATTGAGGAGCTCGTGAACGAGTTCTACAAACGGGTTCGGGAAGACGAACTGCTCGGGTTCATCTTCACTGATATCGCAATGGTCGATTGGGACTCCCATCTCCCAAAAATGTATGCCTTCTGGGAAACGGTGCTTTTCAGGAGCGGAGGCTACCGCGGAAACCCTATTGGTGCTCACTCTCAACTGGTCGATCGCGCAGAGATGGGCAAAGCGCAATTCGATCGCTGGCTCACCTTGTTTTGTTCGGCAGTCGATGATCTGTTCGCCGGGGAGCGCGCGGAACATATCAAGAACTGTGCTGAGGACATGGCAAACGTCATCTATTCCCGGATCAATGGCGTCCCCGATCCCCGTTTTACTCCGGAGAACCTCACTCCGGAGCAAAAACGGCGATACTCAAAATACAAGTCGGTCCCTGCGGAACCGTGACTTTTCCGCCGGTTCCTCCAGACGGGGTTAGGCCGCTCGCTCAACCCTGTTCCCCTTTCGCCTCAACCCTGTTTCGGGTCTCGACGATTCTCCATTCCAACTGATTTCGGTAGCATAACGTCAGGTGATAATGTTAGTTCCATGTTTATCCTATGCCCGTCATTCCCCTGATCAGTTCAGATACTGCCGGCCCGCTCGGCGTCAAACACCTTCCCCGGCTTTGGCTGAAGACTCTCCTGAGTGCTACCGGCAAACTTCCACCGGGATATAAGGACATCCGGCCCGGGTTTGATTTCATGGTGTTGGAAGGACTGAATCTCGATCCTGACGAAGTCCGCTCCTACCTTCTTGAACATCGACCAGGCTACCTTCAGTTCGAGAACTGGATCAGATCGAGGGAGGAAGCCGACCTCTCGCCGGCGAACATAGAACGTGTAAACTCCATCGTCATCCAACGTCAAAAGTCCGGGGAATCCCGTTCCAGAATGCTCAAACAGCTCGGGCTTCCCGAAACCTATCCTGTCACTGATTCAGTCATGCTGAACAACCTCGACGACTGGAAAGAGATTCACGACACCGTCACAACCCCCTGAATACGCTCGTTCGCAACGGAAATGCCACCAACAAATGATCCACTGACATCCGCGCCCCGGGGACTCTTTCTCCAGGAGCTCGTTCGCATTCTTTTCCTGCTGCTCGCCGGAGCCATCTACGCGATCGCCCTCAAGTATTTCGTGTTGCCCTCGAAAGTTGTTCTCACCGGAACGGAAGGAATTTCAGCAGCACTCTCCTACTATTTCGAAAGCGAATCGCTATTCCTGATTCTCTACCTGTCCTTTCAGACTCTCTTTATCCTTTTCGCGTTTTTCGCTGTCAGTCGAGCCTTCGCCATTCGGACACTCATTGTGGTTTTGACAGTGGTAGGACTTTTATCCGTCCTACCCCAACTCAATATCGCCGACCCGGAGCCTGAGAACGAACGGATCATTCTCGTGATCTTTGGAGGACTTCTCGCTGGCGTTGCCAAAGCGCTGGCGTTTCGCAGCCGTGGTTCTACGGGCGATGAGGACATCCCCGGTGCCTATTTCGCGACCAAATACCTGAAGCCGGTCGGACACATCGCAATCTTCGCTGCGATTGTTTCCACTTCTTTCGGCCTGCTTCTGGATTTCCTGAAAACCGGCCAGCTGGAGAGCGCCCTGAATACCCTCATGTACACCTGCATATACATTTTTGTTTCGGCCGAAACCCTGAACAATCTGTATCGGAAATTCAAACTTACCGTTCTTACAATTATCACCCGGAAGAAGGAAGAGGTGAAAACGCGAATTGCGGAATTGCTGCCCCACCGCACGTTCACCGACACTGCGGCGAGTGGCGGACGTTCCAACCTCGATTATCGCATGATGCAGACCATCATGACGCACGAAGAGCTGCCCGAGGTAAAGGACGTATTGAATTCAATTGAAGAAGTCGGGTTTTACTATCACCAGGATATCGAAGGTGTTTCCGGGGGATATTTTATACGTCCTATATCCTGACAAAAATATTCTTCACGTCCCCTACCAGCCATGACGGGCTGTGACTCAGCTCCTTGCGACAGGCGCTGATCCTTACATACCTTTTAGCGCCATCAACCGGCACTTGAATAGTTTAAACGACCGTTTAAACAGTAAACTTTAAATGCGCGTTTAAACTCGAAAACTGATGCCTGAAACGGTCACGAAGCAAAGAAAAGACGGAGAAGCCACCCGGCAGAAACTGCTGGATGCGGCCTGTTGTGTTTTTTCGGAGAAAGGGTTTCGCGACGCAACTGTCGGGGAGATCTGTCGGCGTGCAGGTGCCAATCCCGCGCTGATCAGCTACCATTTCGGCGACAAGGCGTCCCTGTACGAAGCGGTCTGGCGTCAGTGCGTGGCGCGCGCCCATGAGCACTATCCCGTCGACGGCGGCGTTGATCCGGGGGCACCAGCCGAAGATAGATTCCGGGCGCATATCAAAACCTTTGTTCGCTGTATGGCTGATTCCGGAGAGCTAAGCCATCTCCATCGGCTCAATTTATGGGAATCCACATCCCCCAACCCGTTCATCAGCGATGTCATCAGAGAACTTCGCCAGCCTCACACCAGCTACCTGTGGGGTTTGTTGAAGGAACTGCTCGGGCCAAAAGCAACCGAAGCGGATCTCGCGCTCTGCGAAACAACCGTTGTTGGCCAGTGTCGCATGGCGCGGGCCGGACGCGGCACGCGAACCCCTGATTTGACGACTCCCCTGTCTCCTGACGATACGGAAATTCTGGCCGAACACATCGCCAACTTCACGCTCGCAGGCATCGCGGAGATGCATCAAAGAATTTCCCGCCGAAGAAAGAAACAATCATGACGACCAAGAGCCCCTTTCACGGTATCCATCGCTTCCATGCGGTAGCAGCCGGAATGATTTTCCTGCTTATTTCCTGCGACCGCAATTCGGACTCGGAAGCCGGCAAAAGCGCTTCCGCTCCGAAAAAGGTCAAGGTCGCTACCGTGGGCCGCACTGAATTCTCAGACTCCGTCGAAGCACTCGGAACCGTTCAGGCTATGGAGTCGATTGAACTCTCTGCCAATGTCACCGAGACAATCACGGCATTGCATTTTGAAGACGGGGACCATGTAAAAGCCGGCCAATTGCTCGCGGAACTGAACGAAGGGGAGGAGGATGCCATGCTTGCTGCAGCGGAAGCTCAACTGGAGGAGCCTTCCCGCGAAGCAGAGCGACTTCGAGATCTGGTCGCGGGTGGAGCGGTTTCTGAAGTGCGCCTTCAAGGGTACGAAACACAGATCGATATCGCAAAACAGCGGATCGAAGAGATCTCAGCTCAGATCGCTGATCGAAAAATTGAGGCACCGTTTGATGGCGTTTTGGGATTCCGGCGTGTCAGTGTGGGTGCTCTGGTTTCCCCGGGCGATGTGATCACAACCCTGGATGTGCTTCACCCCATCAAATTCGATTTTACGGTTCCGGAAACCTTCCTGAGCGACCTCACACCGGGTCTCGAGCTGGTCGCGAGAAGCGATGCCTGGCCCAACGTGGAGTTCCGAGGAAAAGTCACCCAGATCGGTAGCCGGGTGAATCCGGTAACCCGGGCAGTCACCGTCCGTGCTGAAGTGCCTAACGAAGAGACAAAACTCCGGCCGGGAATGCTCATGACCACCCTCCTTTCGAAAAATAAAAAGAACTCTGTGGCAGTTCCCGAGAGGGCGATTGTTGCACTCCAGCGACAGAAGTTTGTTTTCGTCGTAGAGCCCGGGGGCGATACCAAAACGGTTCGTCGTGTTGCGGTGGAAGTCGACCGGAGAAAACCCGGCTACGCCGAAATTGCCGGCGGATTAGAGGAAGGGCAGCAGGTTGTGA
The DNA here is from genome assembly GCA_022361255.1 of Verrucomicrobiales bacterium. Lineage (GTDB taxonomy): Bacteria > Verrucomicrobiota > Verrucomicrobiia > Verrucomicrobiales > DEV007 > Arctic95D-9. The sequence continues at coordinate 7,144 of JAKSBG010000184.1, read as the reverse complement.
CCGATGGACTGCTGGGGCTGCGAGATGGCGCGGAGGTCGAAATCATCGGAGAATTTAACGGGCCTTCGGCTCCCTATACGCCCGGAACCTGATGTGGATTTCCGACACATCGATTCGCCGTCCGGTTGTCGCGACGGTTCTCAGCCTCCTGCTGTTGACCTTCGGGTTTGTTTCCCTCACCCAGCTGCAGGTTCGGGAATTTCCTGACATTGATCCACCCATCGTGACGATTGAGACTGCCTACACCGGTGCCTCCGCAGTCGTCGTCGAGCGCCGCATCACCCAGTTGATCGAGGACCGGATCAGTGGTGTCGAAGCGATCAAATCGATCGAGTCTTCCAGTGAAGACGGCCGCTCGGTCGTCACGGTGGAATTCAACATCGACAGGGATATCGACAACGCAGCAAACGATCTTCGCGAAGCCATTTCCGGCGTGCTCGACGACCTTCCCGAAGAGGCGGACCCACCGGAAATTACGAAGGAGGACTCTGCCACTGAAGTGATGCTTTGGCTGAGCCTGACCAGCGAAGACCTGTCCCCGGTAGAACTGGCCGACTACGGCGATCGGTATCTGGTAGACCGTTTTTCTGTCCTTCCGGGTGTGGCACGCGTCCGAATCTCAGGTGCTTCAGGATATGCGATGAGGGTCTGGATTGACCGGACCGCGCTTGCTGCCCGGAGCCTTACCGTGGCCGATGTCGAGGACGCTTTGCGAGCTCAGAATGTCGAACTGCCCGCCGGCACCGTGCAGTCGCTCGACCAGCAGTTTACAGTTCGCATTCAGCGCGGGTTTATCAGTGTGGAAGACTTTAACAATCTCGTGATTCACCGGGGCGACGATGGTTTCCTTGTCCGGCTTGGTGAAGTGGCCCGCGTCGAACTTGGGGCCGAAGAGGCACGCCGCATGTTTCGGGGCAACGGGACTCCCCGTGTCGGTCTCGGGATGATCAAACAAAGCCAGGCAAACACGCTCGATGTCTCGCGGGCCGTGAAAAAGGAGATGGCGGAAATTCGGGGAACGCTGCCCGAGGGCATGGATCTCCAGGCGAGCTATGACACCTCGGTTTTCATCGAAGAATCGCTGAAGCAGGTCGCGAGCACCCTTTTTATTGCCGTTGGTCTCGTCATTGCCGTGATTTACCTGTTCCTGGGATCCCTGCGGGCCACCCTGATTCCCGCCGTGACCGTTCCAGTTTCTCTGATCAGTACGTTTATCATCATCAGCGCGGCAGGTTTTTCCATCAACCTGCTCACTCTGCTTGCTCTCATTCTCGCAATCGGTCTCGTCGTCGACGATGCCATTGTCGTGCTTGAGAATGTGTACTACCGCATCGAGCAGGGGGAACACCCGCTTGCGGCAGCGTTTTTGGGCACGCGACAGGTCGCTTTTGCGGTGATCGCAACAACTCTCGTACTGGTCGCCGTCTTTGTACCCATCGCATTTCTTGAGGGGGATCTCGGCAAACTCTTCACCGAGTTCGCGATCACGCTTGCCGTGGCCGTGATGTTTTCCAGTTTCGTGGCATTGAGCCTTTCCCCCATGCTCGCTTCAAAAGTCTTGAAGGCAAAAACCGGAAGAGCGAATCCCCTTACCCGGCTCGTGGATTTCGTTTTCCGCGGATTTGAATCAGGTTACCGTCGCATCCTCGGTTTTCTTTTGCGTGCGCCTGTCCTGGTTCTGCTTCTGATCGCCGGATTCGGTTACGCCAGTTACTGGCTCTACAATCACCTCCCGCGTGAGTTCACTCCGAAAGAGGATCGTGGTGTCTTTTTCGTAATCACCAACGCTCCGGAGGGAACGAGCTACGGCTCAATCGTCGACACCATGGACAAGGTCGAGGACCGACTTGACTACCTTCACGAAACCGGCGAAGCGGCGTGGGTTCTCGTTCGGGCGCCGCGCGGATTCGGCAACATTGCCGATTTCAATCAGGGAATCACCATCGTCGTTCTCAGCGACTGGTCGGTGCGGCGATCCGGCTGGGAGATCATGGACGAAGTTCGTGCCAAGGTGGCGGATCTCCCGGAAGTGCAAAACTTTCTCGTTATGCGGCAGGGGCTTACCCGGGGGCTGCAAAAGCCTGTTCAGTTCGTCATTGGCGGATCGACTTATGAAGAGATTGCGGAATGGCGCGACCTGCTCCTCGAGGAGATTCAAAAAAATCCGAATTTTGTCGGCGTCGATTACGATTACAAGGAGACCAAGCCGCAACTGCGAGTCGACATCAATCAGAACCGCGCCGGTGATCTCGGCGTATCGATACAGAACATCGGTCGTTCGCTGGAAAGTCTTCTCGGCTCCCGAACCGTCACGACTTTTGTTCAGGACGGAGAGGAATACGACGTCATCATTGAAAGCGAATACGACCAGAAACGTTCTGCTAATGACCTGTCCAATATTTACGTCCGCTCGGAGGGAACCGGCGAACTGGTTCCGCTGGCCAATCTGGTAACGATCGAGGAGATCGCCGACTCCGGCACCCTGAACCGCTACAACCGGATCCGGGCCATCACCATCGAATCCAACCTCGCAGAGGGGTATCGGCTCAGCGATGCACTTACCTATCTCGATGAAGCAGCAGCGCGAGTCCTACCCGATCAGGCTATCGTCAGCTACAAAGGCGAATCTCTGGATCTGAAAGAATCCGGCAGCTCCGCCATCTTTATCTTCCTCCTCGCCCTTCTCATTGTCTTTCTCGTTCTTTCCGCACAATTCGAGAGTTTCGTTCATCCGATCACGATCATGCTCACCGTTCCGGTGGCGGTAGCCGGTGGATTTTTAGGACTGTGGTTTACCGGGATCGCCCAAAACATCTACACCCAGATCGGAACGATCATGCTGATTGGACTTGCTGCGAAGAATGGCATTCTCATCGTGGAGTTCATCAACCAGCTGCGCGACGAGGGACAGGATTTTCACGAAGCGGTTCTCGACGGTTCCGTGAGACGGCTGCGCCCCATCGTCATGACCGGATTAACAACCGTGATGGGATCGATGCCGCTCGTTATCACCAGTGGCGCCGGTGCGGAAACCCGGAACGTCATTGGTGTAACGATCTTCTTTGGTGTTCTGGCATCGGCACTCTTCACTCTCGTTATTGTCCCCATGGGATACCAACTGATTGCCAAACGAACCGGAAGTCCGGAGCAAACCCGCAAACGACTCGAAAAAGCCCTCGCAGACACTTCTCCGGACTCGATATGAAGCACACCTCCCTGCTACTGCCTTCCCTTCTCGCACTTGCTTTGAGCGCCTGCACGGTCGGAGAGGACTATGCCAGACCTGATATTTCGGCACAGCTGCCGACCCAGTTTGACTTACCGGATGGCTGGAAGATCGCCGAACCGGGTGGTGCAAATGAAGCCACTGCCTGGTGGAAAGCTTTTCGTGACCCCAAACTGGATCAATTGATCGATCGTGCCGACGCAAACAATCAGGAGCTCAAAGCCGCTTTTGCGCGGGTGGAGCAGGCACGGGCGATCGCGGGCGGGGCCCGCGCGCAACAGCTTCCGTTCATCGATTTTATCCCTTCCGCCACTCGCGAACGCAGATCCGCCACGACATCCAACAATTTCGGCGGAACTGCCGGATCGACAACCACTCTGCTCTCGCTTCCGTTTCAGATGCAGTATGAAATCGACCTCTGGGGACGTATCCGGCGCAGCGTGGAAGCAGCGGATTACGATGCGGCTGCAAGCGAGTCCGAATTGCAAAGTGTTTTGTTAGTGCTACGTGCGGAACTGGCGGCAAATTATTTCAGTATGCGGTCCCTCGATGCCGAGATTCACACATTCAGAAACGCAATCGCCCTCCGGAGAAAGTCCCTGCAGTTGAACAAATTGCGCTTTGGTGCCGGCGACACCGATGAGGTTGATGTCTCGCGAGCAGAAACAGAATTGGCTGCTACCGAAGCGGAACTCGCTTCCCTCAAACTGAGTCGGTCCGATCTGGAAGATTCGATTGCTCTACTCGTCGGTGCCCCTTCATCCGGTTTTCACATTCCGGCATCCCCCCTCACTTCTTCTCCTCCTCGAATCCCGGCATCCGTCCCGTGCGAACTCCTCGAGCGTCGCCCTGACGTCGCGGCTGCGGAACGCATCATGGCGGCAGAGAATGCCCGCATTGGTGTCGCGCAGGCAGCTTTCTATCCCACTGTCAGTATTTCCGCTACTGCCGGCCTGGAAAGTGCCAGTTCGTCGAACCTTTTTGACATGGCCAGCCGCTCCTGGGGGTTGGGGCCGCAAATCTCTCTTCCGGTTCTGGATGGTGGAAACAACCGGGCAGAACTGGCTCGTTCCTACGCTCGATACGACGAAGTCGCGGCCAACTACAAACAGACCATCCTCAAGGCGGTGTCCGAAGTGGACCGGGCTCTGAAAGAGGTCGAGATGCTTGACCAACAGGCATCTGCGCTTGCGCGCACCGTACGAGCGGCTCGACGCACCGTAACACTTTCCCAGGAGCGCTACGCAGCCGGCGTCGTCGATTTCTTCGAGGTCGTTGATGCTCAGCGCACCCTCCTCGACTCCGAGCAACAGGCGGACCGCGTCACCGGAGCCCGGCATGTCGCTGCGGTAACCTTGATCCGGGCTCTCGGCGGTTCGTGGTGACGCGCGTGAATCCAAAGTCCTCAAAGGTTCACCGGGTGAAGGCCATTGACATCGCTTCCGAATCGCTTACCGAACTCGCCTCATGAGAAGACGCAATTTTATCGGAAAAAGTGGAGCCATTCTCGCGGGGGCAATATCGTCCGGGACTCCACGAACCGCGCGTAGTTCGGAAATCAATTATCACTATCCTGAAATTGCAAATCTGCCGGACGTTCCCCTCGAACCGGGAAAACGGCTGCCGTTCGGCTGGTCCGCATTCGCTGTTCCACAGGCGGAAGCGACAAATCCCCCCGTGCTGAAGTGGTCCCATTTACCTACAGACCGGACTGCTCGTCTGCGTTTTACTACAGCAGTCGATCTCAGGGAGGAAATTCGCATCGATGTTCGCCTTGCTGAAAGCGGAAAGACGATAGGGAAACTGGATATCCGTTTTGCCCCGGTTCTGGAACCTTTTGAACTGCTCTTAAACGCGCAACAAATTCAGGAAGTCGCCGGGCAAGGTATCTCTTTGGTAATGACCAAAGGAAAAAGTCCCGTGTGGTTTTTCCAAGTTGACGCGGACCAAACAAGCCATGGCCCGCTGCAAGCCCATCTGTTGTTTTCGGATCAACCTGATTCCCTGTCTGAATTCTATCACCGAATGGCTTCACCGGTCAGCCTGCAGCCGTGGGGCTGGATGGAAGGCTGTGTCATGGACGGGCTCTACGATTTGCATCAGTCTACAGGTGAATCCCGGTTTAATAGAACGCTTCACAACCATATTTCCCGTTTCTTCGATGAACAGAACCAGCTCGTATATGAAGACCCGAAGAGCCGTCCGAACGACGGCAAAGTCTCCGACATCGAATCCACTTTGCCTCACGCCGTTTTGGCAAGAATCACTCCGGACCACCCGATCTTCGAAAAGGTGATTGCGTTCTGGATGAATCACCGGGATGAGGCAGGCTGCGTCCGGGATGGCAGCACAACTTCGGCCGAAGGCAGCTATACCATCGCCTACCCAATGATGGTAATTGGAACCCAACGAAACGATGAAGCGCTGATCAATCTCGCGATACAACAGCTGCGGCTTCGCCGCGAACGGCTGATTTCTGAAGGTGACTGCTGGCTTCGCTACCACAGCAAAGGACCAAGCCGTTCCTTTCAGAACTGGGCCCGGGGATGTGCCTGGTATTCATTGGGTCTGGTGCGCACGCTCAGTGAATACAAAGGTGACGAAGACGTATCCGATTTAGAGTCGGAAGTGACGCGCTTTGCGGAGTGGGCCCGCGGTTACCAGAAAGACAGTGGACTATGGAACTGTTTCTTCCACAAAGATGTCCCGCCCGACACCTCCGGGTCAGCAGGAGTGGCTGCCGCATTGGCGATAGCCGTGAAAAACGACATCTTGCCCGATGAGTATTTGGAAGTTTCGAAACTAACTTTGAAGGGCCTTGAGAAATATCTCACTCCGGACGGTTTTCTCACCGGGGTCGCTCAAAGCAATCGTGGCGGTCAGGCCCTACAGGAAAGCGATTATCGCGTGATCTCACAAATGGGTATGGGCTTGATGGCTCAGTTGGCAGCGGCGGTTTCGTGAACTGAAATTCAAACGGACATATCATGAAAGCCGACCTCAAGATTCTTTTCTCCGCGCTGATCGCGTTCTGCTCCCCTCCCCTGCATGCTGACGAACCGCTTCCGGTTCCAGAGTGCCAATGGGATTTTGATGAAACAGCTGGCCGGGACCGGGTCTCGAAAGGAAAACATTCCTACCGTTTGACCGAAGTGAACGGTCCCATCACAGTCGTGAAAGGGAGATCCAAAGGGAAGCGAGCCGCCCGGATCAAGGCAGGGCAGTATTTCACTATTCGTAACGGGGATTTTGATGCAATCGATTTCCATGGACCGGATGTTCAATTTTCGGTGGTCGCGTGGGTCCGGCGAAAAGCGGATTCGCACTGGCAGGCAGTCGCCGGTATTTGGAATGAAACGGAAAAGCAGCGTCAGTATTGCCTCTTTCTGAATGCCTCGACCCGGTCCGACTCCCGCACCATGACCCGGAAGCCGACCAAAGATGAAGCACACGGCCATGTCTCAGATGTGGGTGGTCCCACCGAAGGCCAAAAATTCTGTATCACCTACAGTTCCAGCGGCACGAAGATTTCGCTGAATCAATGGACTCATGTAGCAATGACGTTTGACGGAAAGGCGAGCCGCGTTTTCGTGAACGGAAAACTTGTCGCCGAAGAAGGCCACAACCCCTATCCACTGGAAAACGGAATTTTCGACGGAAGTGGGGATTTCACGGTGGGGGCAGTGGATCGAAGTGGCGAGATGGGAAATTTCCTCAACGGGGAACTGGATGAATTGGCCATCTATTCGGAGGCCTTGTCAGAGTCGCATCTATTGAAGCTGGCGGGAGACCGGCACTGAAATAGCACCGGCGGGTTTCTGTCAGGTCGTTCCGATTCGGGTAGGATTTCGCCCCGGCCCGATTCGTCAGACTTCTTCGGGTTTGATTTCGAATTTTGGTTCGGTTCCGGCAGGCCGT
>JAKSBG010000329.1 GCA_022361255.1 Verrucomicrobiales bacterium | reverse complement strand
GCCCATCATCAGCTTCATCACCGCAGTCGTCGCCGGTATCTTCTGCATCGGTTTAATAAGAAAAGATCACGATCACGATCACGATCACGATCACGATCACGATCACGATCACGATCACGACCACGACCACGACCACGACCACGACCACGACCACGACCACGACCACGACCATACTTCAACGGAGTCGGACGAAGACGTATTCGTTTTCGAAGTGAATGAAGAGTCGATGGCGGAAACAGAAAGTGATTGCAGCACCTGTAACAGCCCCTACTGCAATCATAACCACGGCAACTCGAGTACGAGCTCATTGTCCGCCATGGAACGATCGAAAAAGTTTTTTACTGACTTCAACCGGGCAAAATACAGTCGCACCAATACAAAGACCATGGGGAAGGCACACCTCGCCTGGGCGAAAAAACAGGTCGAGCGAAAACTGCTGAAAAGCTACCAAATGGATCCCCTTCACTACGGTGCCTACAATTCCTATCATCTTTTTCTGACCATCCACGATTTCGGCGGGACCGATGCAAGCAGAAACAGAGCAAAACTGATCGCCAAACTCACCTACGCGGAAGCGATGAACGAAACCGAGGACCCGGAACCCTACCTCACTGCAGCTTCCGCAGTCTACAATGCCTTCTTTATGGAAAACGGCGAACTGGTCGAGACGGGCAAGCAAATGAGCCTCGATGATCTTCGCAAGTACAAAGCTATGGTTCAAGTTTGTCTGAATCGGTTTCAAGATTTGCAGCGAAAAGCTGAGGAATCCGGAGTCTGGGAAAACGTCTCGACAAAACGACAAATGGAAATCAGTTCGCGGGCTACTTTTGCCTTTAAATCATTCGAACAATTCGACGCCATGATTGCGAGGGTAGAGCCCGGCGCTGTTCCGGCCCCACCCAATGAGGAAGTAGCCGATCGAGGCCGCGCAGACGATTGATGGTCGCTCTGTAATTAAGAGGAAACCACGTCGAATAAAAATATTAAAAATCCCTTAGCTTTTTGTAAATTTTACATTGATTATAGAAATTATTGTTTTATAGTTTTTTTATAATTGGAAATCCTCCCCCAAATGGAACCGCAACAACTACAGGCACACGCTAAACACGTTATGAGCGAAGTTTTCGCTCAGGCTGGTGCCAATTCGATTTCTGATATCCAGATTCGAAGCGGAAACTACGTGTATTGCCACACGAAGAAAGGTCTGGAAATCATTGGCACACTCGGTGAAATCCCACCGGAAATCACCATGGCCGTGGTCGAATTTCTTTACGCCCGCCAGGAAGCCGATTCAGGTGCCGATGCCGCCCGCCTTCAGAACATGAAAGATGTTCGCCAGCGGTTACTGGAGGACAAAGTTGCAGATTTCAGCTGCGATGGATTTCCCCTTCCCGACGGTACCATCTCCGGGCGGATGCGGGTGCAGGCACACTTGAGCACATCGGGTCCCGGAGTCACCTGTCGTATTCTTAGCGATGAAATCGCTGAGCTCGCCACTCTGGGGCTCGCACAGGATACCATACGTGCTCTTCAGGAATTCATGACCCGTCGCCAGGGCTTTGGTCTCGTTACCGGCCAAACAGGATCAGGTAAGTCAACGACCCTCGCCGCAATCCTTGACTGGCTCAGGCAAAATCATCCCCGTCATATTGTGACAGTGGAGGATCCGATTGAGTATCGCTATTCACGCTTTCTCAATCAGAGGGATCAGCACGATCGTCCGATCCCCTCCCCCGGATTCACCACTCAGCAGGAAGTCGGCAAACATGTCGGCACATACAAGCAGGGGCTGAAGGACGCCCTTCGTAAAGCACCTCACGTTATCCTGATCGGTGAGATTCGTGACCGGGAGACAATGGAGATTGCTATCGAGGCAGCTCAGACCGGCCACGTCGTGATCTCCACCCTTCACACGAACGGTGCCGTCAAGACCCTCAGCAGGATTCTCGAATTTTTCCCGCAGGAGCAACACCGTTCCCTGCTTGGTCGCCTCTCAGAAATCCTGATGTTCATTCTTTCTCAGGGTCTGATCCCGACAGAGAACGGACGGGTATTGAACTACGAATTTCTTCAGAACAACAGCTCAGCCGTTCGATCCGGAATTTCCTCCTACGACGGAGCTGCGAAGTCCCTGGAAGATGCCATCCGCCACAGTGGAAACATCGAGTGGGACGCAAACCTCAAGAATTTGCTGAACTCCGGCAAAATCACACACACCGCCTTTCAAATGAACCGCATGAACGAAGACGAAGGGGATGAACTCCTCTTCATCCCCGGCGTTGCGGCTTCCTGATACCAATCTCGAAGAAGATGTCCACATCCTCTGAAAGAAAACAACAACAACAACATAACTAATACTACATAATGAAACTGAATAGCATCAAAAAGCAGGCTGGTCTTACCCTTATCGAGATCACGCTCGTTATCGCTGTCCTTCTTGGACTTATCTCCGTTCTCTTCATCGGCGTTAGCGCCTATAAAGAGGGATCGAACCGCGCCAAGTGTATCCTGAACATCTCCAGCTACCAGAAGGCCGTTCGTTCTTACCAGAACCTTTACGAAAAAGACTCTGACGACACCTACGACGTCGCAGATGTTGCTGCTTCCGGAAAGCTTCTCGAAGCTCTTCCCGAGTGCCCCAGCGACGGTGACTACTCCAACCAGGAAGACACCGCTCTTACTGCCACAGCTGCCGGTCTTGCCTTCCCTGCAATCGGTGTTGCTGCCATGCAGTGCTCTCTCAGCGCTGAAGCTGACGGACTCCACGAGCCGGCCAACACTGACGGCTGGTAAGCGTGTTTCGGTTTAGACCGAAAACAGCATACTTACTCCGGTCCCGGGAGAGCCCCGGGACCGGATTTCTCTCTCCCCTTTTTTCCTCCTTTGAACGGCTCTTGAGCCAAGACCGCGCCTGGACGGTTTTGGCTCAACAGCTGATCCAGCCTCAACAACACCATGGAACTTCTGGAAACAACTGCCAACCCGCTGAAGCTTCATCGCCAGGCTAAGAAAATCCTCAAATCAACCAGCCGTGCGCGCAATCCGGACTGGTATAAACGGGCTCACCACCTCGACTTGCAATGGCACCTCTGGATCGGAGCGGCACAGGTTGTCAGTGGCATTTACAGCAAGACGCTGAATCAGTGGTTTGAAGGTCCCAACATTCCCGCAGTATCTTTCGAAACGGACGAAAACGGCAACCACGTCGGACTGGACGACGATTCAAGAAATCTTCTCCACGAAATTCTTCGTCAAATCCTGGGCACAAAGGAATTTGGCGGAAAACCGAAGTCACTTGGTATCATTTTTCACCTCGCTGACTCTGTCCGGGTTCGCGATTTGGCACCAGATTTCTCGGTTGATCCAGATTTCGACGCTCTCGATGAACTACTCACTACCGAACCCGGTATTGCATTGGGGGACGATTCCGTGCACCCGAACGAAGGATTCTGGCACATCTTCCCTCTCCTCGGTGCCAGCGAAGAGAGCGAGAAAAAGTCCATCGCAATTCAGGTATCATCACAATACAAATTTCTGATCGATGAGCTCAGAGAATACGGAGAATTTCGTAATATCCCCGTCATCGCCGAGGTTATTTCTGCTGCACTCGAAAGTATGGCGGCTCTTCCCCTTCTCATTCCGGAAGCCGGAAAATTCCAGAACTGTATTTCACTCATCCATTTCGAGGCATTTACCCTTCTCTGCGCGACAGGCGCGAAAGGCGAACTCCTCATGCTGCGTCCCGTTCCTCACCGTGAAGGGAACGCCCTCAACCCGAGTGACTACTCCGAGTTGATCAGCAACTCCGCTGCCCTGCTCAACCTGAAAGCGCCGGTCGTAAACTTCGTTTCCATGCCGGGCCTTTCTCCGGAGCAGTTGGACAATTTGCTCAGCCTTTACAAGGAACAGAATCCCGATGCAGTGATTCACGGACGCAGCGCCAGTGAGCACCCCGCAACCGAGAAAGTTCCCGGAAAACGCTTCGAGTTTGCTTTCCTGACAGCGGAATTTGAAATACCGGAATCCCACGACAGCCTTCTGCTCGAGGCGAAGGAAAAGTGGGCAATTCAGGACTTTTGCGGTCTCTCCAAAGCCGAAGTGTCACGAATGCCAACCCGCGGCGATTTGCGACTGCTGAAATTCTCCCTGCTCTCGCAAAAAATCGCGATCGTCATACTCCTCGGGTTCGCAGGTTGGACCGGAATGGATTTCGTAGCGAAAATGCGATCGGAAGCATGGAAACTCGACCCTCAAGCATCGACCACCATGCAGGAACGGATGGCAAAGCTTCAAAAGGAAAAGAATGAGTTTGAACACTGGGACAATCTACTCGCAAAACGCTCCGAAGGGTGGATCGCTCTGGAAACCATTCTTTCCATTTTCCCCGATGATGGTGGGGTGATTCTCAGCAACGCCAGCTACACGACACGTTCCGGCGATGAAGATGATTCCCTAACCGGATTCCACAGACAGTGGACAGTTTCCGGATATGCGAACCCGAAAGTAGCCACCAGTCTCCCATCATTGGGAAGTCGCCCTCACGTGGCGAAGCTACTGAACAAAATCGCAGAAGAGTCGGGAGCAGACTATCTGAGAGTGGAAGGCGAAAGTCGCAATCTCGAGGTCAAGTTTCAGCAAAAGCAGGGCACGATGCCCCCCAGCGTTAATTTTCCCCCAAAAGTCGCCCGTCATTTCCGGACAGCCTTTGAATTTGGCATCGAGCAAATTCATAGCCCGGATGATGAGCTTGCTCTCAATATCGAACCTCTTGACTAAAATACGACGATGAACCCACACCGCCAGTCAATTGTAATTTTCAGTGTCGCAATTCCTGCAATTCTCGTGGTGGGAATGCTCCTCGCCGTTTTGGTTGGACGGGGAAAACTCCACGCCAACCACGAAGAGAAGGTAAGCAATTTTAAGGCTTATCAAACTGCCAGTACCCAGGTTGAGGAGCTCGAAGCATTGCTTTCGCTCGACGAGCGACGGGAAAAGATCGAATACTGGAACGAAAAGCTGGACCAGGATTTCATCCAGTCCATCTCCGGACACCTCAGCACAATCCTCGCCCGCTATGACGACAACGTCCTGAAGCAGACCGAGATGAAGAAAACGGAAGGGTCCACCGGAATCGGTAGCAAGTCCGAGAATCCGTTTTCCGCGATCCAACTCAGATTTGAAGGTGGATTCAAACCAATGCAACTGCTCATGGCAGAACTGGAACGCGAAATGCCGCAACTCGTTCTCGACAGCATTTCTATCAAAGCCAACCCGGCGCAGAAAGATGGAGATCAGGGAAGCCTGAGCTTTTCGATCGTCTACTTCTGCTGGGAAAAACCCAAAGCCTAACAAACCGGTATGAGAAAACACCTCTTCACTCTCTTACTTTGCAGCCTCGCGTTCAGCATCTCCGCTCAGGAGACGGCGCCTCCCGTTCCCACCGGTGAACCTCCCTCACCTGAATCGTCCGGACCTCCTTCCGATACCGAATCGCCAGCAGCTGAAGAGAAAGCAGAGCCAGAATTTTTAAAACGAGCCAATACGATTGTCTCAAGGATCCGCGCAAACCAGAGGCAAATGGACCCTTTTGGCATGCCCATGGATCCCACCAACGCTATTGAAACTCCAAAACTGGCTGACCAGTACGACGAACTCGAGGATGTTCCTACCCTGAACAATACTTCTTTGAAGAGCGCTCTGACGAATCTACCGATCAGCGGAATCTATCCGGGCAAGAAAATTATCGTACTTGGCCCCCGTTCATTCAAACCGGGTGAAGTTT
>JAKSBG010000344.1 GCA_022361255.1 Verrucomicrobiales bacterium | reverse complement strand
TCTTTTTGATCTTTTTTGGTGGGGGAATGTTCGGAGCCGGGCTTGTTGTATCCGGCATGACGGATCCTGCACGAGTGGTCGGATTTCTCGATTTGTTTGGAAACTGGGATCCGGCTCTGGCTTTTGTGATGGGTGGTGCTGTCGTTACTTTCGGGCTGGGATTGGCCCTGCTGAAGAAATCCGGCAAGCGGGTCTGCGGAGTCGAGCTACCGGATACCTCTGCGGATCCGATTTCCAAGCGGATGGTGATTGGCTCCGCCATTTTCGGGATCGGTTGGGGCCTTGGCGGTTTCTGCCCGGGGCCTGCGATAGCAAACCTGGCTGCTTTGCGGGTGGAGGCAGTAGTATTCGTACCTCTTATGCTTTTGGGCATGTTTCTCGCGCAACGAATGTTCGGGCTCGACAACTAGTGAGGAGATGGTTCTGGTAATCCGTGATTTATCGAAAAGGGAGCATGAAACTGAAAAATAAAGTGGCTATCATCTCAGGTGGCGCACGTGATATCGGGCGGGCAATATCGCTTGGGTTAGCGCGTGAGGGAGCGAAAGTGGTTTTCAGCTATTTTGGAAGTTCAGAAAAAGCTCAGGACACTGTCTCGGAAATTGAGAATGCAGGTGGTGAATGCATTGCCGTGAAGGTCGATCTGACACAGGCGGCTGAGGTAGAGCAACTGGTGGAAGATGCCATTCAAAGATTCGGTAATCGCATCGATATCGTAGTCAACAACGCGGGCGGAATTGTGGGGCGAAAGACTTTAGAGGAAATGGATGAAGCGTTTTTTCATTACGTAATGCAGCTTAACGTCACGAGCACCTTTCTCCTTACCAAAGCTGCCGCGGAGAAAATGGGAGAGGGCGGAGCCATTATCAATCTGGCTTCTCAGGCCGGGCGTGACGGCGGGGGGCCGGGGGCATCAGCTTACGCAACGGCAAAAGGCGCAGTAATGACTTTTACCCGTGCGATGGCGAAAGAACTCGGTCCCCGGGGGATTCGGGTCAACGCACTATGTCCCGGAATGATCAGCACGACCTTTCACGACGTTTTCACCAAGGACAGTGTGCGGGAATCGGTTGCTTCGGGCACGCCTCTAAGACGTGAAGGCACCGCGGACGAAGTTGCCGGAGTCGTTTCTTTTCTGGCATCGGAAGAGGCATCATTTCTGACCGGTGTGTGTCTGGATACCAATGGCGGCCTTCTTTTTTCGTAGGGCGAAATCGGGTGTGTCGAAATCCCGTAGCATTCTATTTCTTTGCTTCCAACATTTTCCGGACACGTTCCTGTTCTGCTTTGAGCGCCTCGCCGGTCACCGGCATCGGCTCGAAATCGGGATCGGGGGTGATCGTCTCGCCTTCGGGAATCTCCCGCCAGCGCATATTGCGGAACCAGACGTCCTGCCCGTGGTCCTGCAGCTTGATCTGCCCGCCGCGTCCGGTCAGGTCGCCTCCGCGGATTCCTAACAACTCCACATACTCGGCCCACTTGGGATCTTTGTAGTCGAAGGAAATGACTGCCTCGCCGTTCATCCAGTGTTCGATCACGCTGCCCTGGCAGCGGATTCGGCCTGTGTTCCACTCGCCGACGGGACGGGTGTTGTCCTTCTTCGGAGCCATGCAGAAGAAGAGCGAGGCGGCGGCTTGACGGGCGTTGGCGCCGTAGGGGCTGTCGATGTTGTCGAGAATCTGATATTCGACCTGACCGGGGCGGTAGTAGACGCCGGAGTTGCAACCTTTGGAAACCTTCCATTCGAATCGCAGTTCGAAATCGTCGGGTACCTTCGCTGCAGTATAGACAAGATCTCCTCCTCGCTCTTTCCGGTAGAAAGCGCCTTCGTCGTCGATGACCCAGTTGCCTTTTTGCTTCCAGCCGTCGAAGGAGGCTCCGTCGGTGAGAAAGGTGAATCCGTCTTTCTTCTCCAGACCCATGGGCCGGCTGATCAGCGTCTTCGCCCGCGATTTCGGTCCCTGGAAGGCTTTCGCCATCACATCCTCTTCGGTGAAGCGCGCCATGAGTATTTCACCATCGGTGGCACGGTTCCGGTCATAGGAAATGACGATGGTGCCGTCCGGTGCCTGGAAGCCATCCGGATAGGAAATGCCGGTTCGCTCATCGAGCACGAGCCCGCCCTGCCAGGTCTTTCCGTCGTCGTCGGAAAGCCAGGCGCTCAGCTGCACGCGCCCTTCGTGGGCATCGATCTTATCGCCGTGCTTGATGAGGAGCAGTTTGCCGGACTGGAGCCTCCGTATGAAAAATCGCGCCACCGGGTGCTGGATCGCCGAATCGACCGGCTCGCTCCAGGTTCTTCCGCTGTCGGTCGAGGTCGCCTCCATGATACCGCGTTTGGTGCGCGCCAGCATCCAGAGCGATCCGTCCTTTCGCTCCACCACCATGTGCTCATGCCAGTCGGGATCGGGAAACGGGACCACCCCGCGCCGTTCCCAGGATTCGCCTTCATCGGTCGAGACGAAGACGTTCGCCCCTCGCAGCGGATCGAGCTCGGCGAAGCAGCCTTTGAATTTCCGGAAGCCGGGACGTTGATCCAGTGAGATCGGCAACATCCATTCGCCGGTGGAAAGCACGGTCGGCTTGTTCAGCATGACCCCGTGCCAGATGCGCTCCGGCTTTGTCCAGGTCGGCTCGTCGGCATCGGGGTTGTCGCAACGCGTCGCCCAGACACCACCCCGCCCGTCGAACATGTCCATGGACTGATCAAAAAAGAGCCAGAGCCTTCCTTTCGGGTCGGTCCAGAGATTACCCACGAGAATGCTGCGCTTGTCACCGAGTCCCTCCTCGTGCGAATCCAGCACCACTCGCGGATCGGACCAGCTCGCGCCTTCGTCGTCACTGCTGGCGAGCACAAAGTAGGCGTCGGGACTGTCTCCGCCCGCGACCCAGCAGGCCCAGAGTCGACCACCGGGGGTGCGATCGATCCCGATGGTCATGCCGTAGTCGAGTCGATCGTAGCCGTATTCGGGAAGCGGCGAGGTGTTTACCACCGGTGGCACGAGGGCGTGGTCGGCGATCTTTTCCCTCTTCGCGATCCGGGCAACGGCTTCCTCCGGCGTCTCGCTGAAAGCGGGTCGGTTTGGCGTTCCGACTGCGAGCAGTTTGATCTCGATCCCGTCTCCGAGGACCGGCACCACCGTTTTTGTGAGGGAGAGCTTCTCTCCGCTCTCCATCCGCTTCCGGTAGACGAAAGCCCGATGCACGTCGCCCTGCGACATCTGGAACTCGGGCGTGTCCATTTTTTGGAAGCCCTGTTTCAGCAAGGCTGCGGACTGATTCGCGGCGTGCTTCTGGCTGAGTGTCATTACATACAGCTCGCCGGGGGTGGTGCATTCAATTTCGAAGCCGTCGATCCGGGTGTGGAGAAACTTTCGTCCGAGCAGGAATTCCGGAGCGTCGATCAGGGTGTAGTCGCGGTTGGTGAAAAGCCGGGCGTCTTTCTTCAGTTCGCGAAAAACTGGTTTCGGTTTCGGCGCCGGGATCGGCTTCCGCTTTTTTCCCGCCTGGGAAGCGAAGGCCCCGACGTCCTCGAGCTTGCCGAAGACGATGCGCTCCTTCCGGCTCGATGAGTGATCCCCCTGCGTCGCGCAGACCCAGATCACGCCGTCGTGTTCCCGGAAGGTCGGGTACTGGAACGACTTCGTGGTCTCGAACCGATACTTCCGCTCCCAGTGTTTCCCATCCCGGGAAATGTCGACATTGAAAACACTTCGGTGGACCCCGTGGATCTGCGTCGCTTCCTGCCAGCCCAGGTAGTAGAGATCGCCGAACTTGTCGAAGGTCGGTTTCGAGTTTGCCCCGTTCGGAACGAAGTCGCGCGGTTCGCCCTTCGTCCAGGTGAGCCCGTCCTGGCTGGTGGTGAAATGGTAGTTGCCGCCTTTGGCATCGTCCCGGCAGATCGCCATCCAGGTGCCATCGGGGAGTCGATTCACCGCCGATTCGCTGAGTTGCTGCGATTGCGGTTCGTTGTAGTGACCGACGATCTCGAAGGTGGTGAAGTCGTCGTGGATCCGGGCGAGCGCATTCTGTTTTCCGGGGAAATTGTTAAGCGCCACGTAGATCTTGCCGTCGAACTCCTTGAACGAATCGAATAGGTAGAAACCGAAGTCCTTCGCCGGTTTCGTAAACCCGTGCGCGACCGCATCGGCGTGGAAATGCTGCGGCTGCATCGGGAAGGTGCCGGCTTTCGTTTTCAGTTTTGCCTGGTGGATTGTCGGAGCGAATTCGCCTTTCTCCAGATCGAAGTCCCGATACCACATCTGCGATTGCCGCTCTCCCGGCCGTTCGCTGGCAAAGTAGCAACGCAGCGTCTTGTCGTCCTTCTGGATAATCCGCGGCACGAAGCAGGCCCCGACCGGCAGGGTTTCGTTTTCGAACTCCTGTTTGCCTCGCGCAATGGGGATCACTTTTTCCAATCGAACGGGGTCGAGTCGGACAATTGACAGGGTGGAATAGATCGACGCCCGCGCTGCACTTTCACCGGTGGCTTCATCGTCCACTTCGGCAACGATGTAAGCCTTGTCCCCGACGATCGCCATCTCCGCATCGTGCGCACCTTTCACCTGGGGAGCGGTCACGGTGACGAGATGTTCCAGCACGAGATCACCGGCGAGCGCGGGATTCCACGTTTCCGGAATGAGAGACGTTTCCCCTTTTGCCGGGGCGGCTGGAGGGCATATCAGGAAAATGGATGCGAGGTATGCTCGGAAATAATTTTGTATCATGAAAGGGAATGACCGAAGTATTCAAACGTCTTCTAAAGGATACAAGTCGGGTTTTTGACGGGTTTGCGAAGTCAATTTTTTATACTCGGTCTTTCATTACACCAATGTTACATTTTTATGAATGAGTCCGCTGAAGTCGCGATCCTGGGAGCTGGAATTGGAGGCCTTACACTGGCTGCTCAGTTGCAATCGAGGAATATACCGTTTCGGGTATATGAGCAGGCGCCCGGACTGAGTGAGATAGGAGCCGGCCTCGGGCTCTGGTCCAATGCCACCCGATGCCTTTCCCAAATCGGAGTAGGCGAATCGTTTTGGGCGGAACATGGCTGCGAAGTCCAGTCTGCCGAGATCGCTTCGGCTTCGGGGCGGGTTCTTTCCCATTGCGACGTTCGTCCGGTTGTGGAGAAGTTGGGAACTCGTTCCTACGTCGTCCACCGCGCCGATTTGCACCGGGCGATCGCCGGGAAGGTTTCTCCGGAATCGATCGAACTGGGAAAAAAGCTGGTCTGTCTGGAGCAGCTCGACAACGGGGTTGTGTTACAATTCGCCGACGGATCCCGGAGTTCTGCCGCGATTGCCGTGGGTGCCGACGGTCTGCATTCCCGCGTTCGCGCCGGTTTGTTCGGAGAAGATGCCCCTCATTACTCCGGTCAGACCTGCTATCGCGGCATAGCCCAACGGGAAATCGATGAGAGGCATGTCCTCCGGGAAATTCAGGGGAAGGGGCCTCGCGCGGCCGTGATTCCTCTCGATGATCGACGGGTTTACTGGTGGACGACCGAGGCGGCACCCGAAGGTGGCTGCCGTTCGCCCGAAGACGAGAAAGCCCATCTTCTTGCTCTGTTTGCAGACTGGGCCTTCGGCGTTCCGGAAGTCATTGCTGCGACGCCGGCCGACGCCATTCTCCGGAACGACCTCTACGACAGGCCACCTCTTCCGTCCTGGTCGCGAGGGCGGGTCACGTTGCTCGGTGATGCCGCGCATCCAACCACACCTAATCTTGGACAGGGGGCCTGCATGGCGATTGAAGATGCCTACTGTCTCGGTAATTTACTGGAAAGAGACGTTGAGCCCGGTGCCGCCTTTTCCCGTTACGAAAGCATCCGCAAGCGCCATTGTGAAGGCATCGTCAAGGCGTCCCGCCGTTTCGGTTGGATCGGTGGATGGTCCGACCCGCTGGCGGTCAGGCTCCGCGAAGTCCTGATGGCGACCACGCCGGAATTCGCGGTTCGTCGATCGCTCGAAAAGAACATCGCTCCCTCGTTTTCCATCTGATCACGATTTTTTGATGCTTAGCTGGCTTCTGATTCTGTTCGTTGCTGTGCCGGTCGTCGTCGTTGCGATGATCGTTTCGCTTTTCGCCTGGCAGCATTTTCAAACCCGGGGGCTCGCCTACTTTGGTCGTTCCAGGGAGGAACGAGTCCGGCTTAAAAAGCGAGTTGCCCGTATCGGGCGCCTGATCCGCCCGCTATTTCGCGTTATCACCGTCAGGGAGCCCGATCCGAACCAGTTCACTGTCCGCCATGAAGGAATCTATGTGCCTGCCAATACCTGCAATCGCCGCACCCTTACGGACGCGGTGAATTACGTTCCGAAGAAGGAAGATATCTTCGTCGTGACACAGATGAAATGTGGCACCACATGGATGCAGCAAATAGTATATGAAATCCTCATGGGCGGCGAGGGGAATCTCGATGATGGCGGGCATGGGCATCTGCACTCCATCAGTCCCTGGCTGGAATCCGTGAACGGTCCTGGAACCGCCTGTGCCCCTCTCGTTGGCAACCTCGGCCGGCGCATTATCAAAACGCATCTTCCCGCCCGGCTTTGTCCCGAATCAGATGTCGCAAAGTATCTTTACGTGACTCGGAATCCTTCCAGTTGTTTTGCGAGTTCCCGCGACTTTTTCCGTTCCACGGTGGGTGAGTTCACTCCTTTAGATTCCACTCTGCTTGACTGGTTCTGCAGTGATCGAATGTGGTGGGGGAGTTGGCCTGCCCATGTCACGGGTTGGTATGAAAGAAGTCAGGGGAAAACAAATACGCTGTTTCTCCACTTCGAGGAAATGACGCAGGACCTGCCGGAAGTGATACGGCGGGTGGCTGCTTTCCTCGGAGTTCATTGCTCTGATTCCCGGGTCGAGGGGATTGCTGCGAAATGTGAATTCGAATATATGAAGAATAACGAGGAGGTTTTCGAAATGCTCCCGCCGAACTTTTTTTCGACGGGGGAAGGGGTTCTCAGGAGCGGTGCTTTGGATCGCTATCGTACTCTCAGCGCCGAAGAGCGCAGTCAAATCGAATCCTTCTGCAGAACGGAAATGAAAGGCGGTGCCCTTTCTTTTGCGCGTTACCTTGAAGAGGTACGGGAGAAAGTAAATTCCTGCTGAAGCACGGCCTGC
>JAKSBG010000343.1 GCA_022361255.1 Verrucomicrobiales bacterium | reverse complement strand
GCGTCGAACTGAAGGTCGCCGACCACCCCAAGGGAAGAGAGAGCCTTCCCGAAAACATCCGTCAGATTCTCGACTCAGATGCAGAGATGAATCTGAAACAATGCCGCGCGGTATCCAAGCAGGTGATGCCTCGCGATGCGGAAATGAATCTGCGTCTTGCGAAAGCCGACATTCAGGAGGCCCGCCTCATTCAAATGCGGAAAAAAGAAGTTCGCATCATGGAGGAAATGGAGAAACCCCGCCCGACCTTCATTGCGAAGCGCGGCGATTTTCTCGCGAAGGGCGAACGCGTCCATCCGGCGACTCCGGCATCGCTTCATGAATTCCCCGGGGACCTTCCACGGAACCGTCTTGGTCTTGCGAAGTGGCTCGTCAGCCCGGAAAACCCGATGGTGGGTCGCACCTTCGTGAATCGTCTCTGGATCGAAATTTTCGGGCAGGGACTCGTGACTACGCCCGAAGATTTCGGCACCCAGGGCGAGCTGCCAACCCACCCGGAACTGCTTGACTGGCTCGCCGTCACCTTTGTTGAGGACGACCAGTGGTCGCTGAAAAAGTCGCTTCGCCGCATCGTTCTTTCCGCCACCTATCGTCAGTCTATCACCGTTAACAGGGCCTATGCGGAGAAGGATCCGGCAAATCAATACCTCTGGCGACACCCCGGACATCGTCTCGGAGCCGAGATCATTCGCGATCAGGCCCTCGCCATCAGCGGCCTGCTTTCCGATCGAATGTTTGGTGTCAATGTCAGACCTTATCAACCCGCTACTTTCTGGAGAAAAACCGCCGGCGCATCCGAGACCTACTACATTCCTTCAACCGGAAGCGACGCCTACCGCCGCGGCGTCTACACTCTCTGGCGACGCAACAACCACTACCCCAGCTTTGCCAATTTCGATGCTCCCGACCGAACCGCCTGCGTCGTCCAGCGTGATGTCTCAAACACCCCGCTGCAGTCACTCACCCTGCTGAACGATCCGGCGTTTGTCGAAATGACAGAAGCATTTGGAAAGCGCATTGAAAAAGAGGGAGGTAAAACCATCGGCGAGCAAATCGACTGGGCATTCCGCACCGCCCTCGCCCGGAAGCCCCGCGAACCGGAAGCGCAGCTTCTGCACTCCGCCTTCGATTCCGTACTCGGCGACAGTCAGTCGAAAGAAAAAGCCTACCGGGAAATCGCAACCATTCTTCTCAATCTTCACGAAACGATCACCCGCGGGTAAGCCAAAGCACCGAACCTTGCACTCTGCACCGGAAGAAAATATTTCCATGAACGCTGAACCGGAAAATCTCCTGAATCGTCGGTCCTTTCTTTCCCGAACCGGAGCCGGGGTCGGTTCGCTTGCACTGGGGTCCCTCCTGCAGAAAGATGCCCTCGCATCCCTACCGCAGGGATTCCGGAAAGTTGCCCCGAAAGCACGCAGCGTGATTTTCTTTCACATGACCGGTGCGCCCTCGCACCTCGATCTGTTTGATCACAAGCCGGTCCTGCAGAAATACGACCGGAAACCGGCACCAAAAGAACTCTTCGAAGGAAAGCGTTTTTCCTTTCTTCGCGGTCATCCCAAACTGCTTGGAACCCGCTACGAATTCACCAGGCACGGAGCGAGTGGAAACGAACTTTCCTCCCTGCTTCCGCACCTCGGAACCGTCGCCGACGAACTTTGCATCGTGAAATCGATGCACACGACCGAGTTCAACCACGGGCCCGCCCAGCTCGTTTTTCACACGGGCCTGAACCGCCAGGGAAATCCATCGATTGGATCGTGGACCACTTATGGACTCGGCAGCGAATCGGAGAACCTGCCCGCCTACGTCGTTTTTCTGACCGGGAACACTCCCGGAGCCGGAGCCAACCTCTGGAAATCCGGGTTTCTTCCCAGCGTCCATCAGGGGGTCCAATTGAGGGGCAAGGGCGACCCTGTTCTCTTTCTCAACAACCCTGACGGAACAACAAGAGAAGACCGCCGCCGCACTCTTGACGTAATCGAGGCGCTCAACCAGCAGAACCTCGAGCTTGTCGGAGACCCGGAAATCCAAACCCGGATCAATCAGTATGAGATGGCCTTCCGGATGCAGGCGTCCGTCCCCGATCTGGTCGACCTTTCCCGGGAAGGCCCGCAGACCATCGAAATGTACGGGAAAGGGGAATTCGCTGAGCAATGCCTCAAGGCCCGCCGGCTCGTCGAGCGCGGCGTCCGCTTCGTCGAACTTTTCAACGGCGACTGGGACAC
This sequence comes from Verrucomicrobiales bacterium, assembly GCA_022361255.1. Lineage (GTDB taxonomy): Bacteria > Verrucomicrobiota > Verrucomicrobiia > Verrucomicrobiales > DEV007 > Arctic95D-9. The sequence continues at coordinate 2,214 of JAKSBG010000343.1, read as the reverse complement.
GCACAGCAACCAGCACAACCGCCTCACCGCGAACTGCAAAAACGTGGATCAACCCATCGCCGCCCTGATCCGGGACCTCAAGCAACGTGGCCTGCTCGATCAGACTCTCGTCGTCTGGGGAGCGGAATTCGGCCGGACGGCCCTGCTACAGGGAACGGAAGACCCGGCAAAATGCGGACGCGACCACCAGAAAGACGCCTACTCCATCTGGATGGCCGGAGGTGGCGTAAAGCCGGGAATCACCTACGGCAGCACCAACGAACTCGGCAACGAAGTCGCCGAAAACCCCACCGAAGTGCGCGATCTTCACGCGACGATGATGCATCTGTTAGGCATCGATCACGAAAAACTGACCTACCGCTTTCAGGGATTTGATCAAAGGCTTACCGGCGTCGAGGAAGCGCATGTGATTGGAGATATTCTCGCATAGGGTTGCGTCGAGGATGGAGGCAGCACACAAATGGGCGGTTCGCGTTCTCTTCGCCGGGTTCGTAATCTTTCTCATTTCGGCATTCCCGGTCGCCGACGCGCTCGCTGATGCTTTTGCCCGGATCACCTGGAAACGCCCCGATGGTCCTCCGTCTATTACCGTTTGCTTATCAGAAAAGCTCCCTCCGATTGAGTATTTCAAATACGAACAACATACAGGAACCCGGTTGACCTCAGAGTCTTTGTTTTCGAATCAGGATCAGCGCCGCTCGGTATCCACTCCTGCCGGCTACCTCGGAAAGTGCGGCGCCAATATCTTCTTTCGTACAGCAACCCGAAATGACAACTTCTACGAAATCGAAATGGAGATTTCGAAATTCAACAACTGGGAATACCACGAATACCAAATTGAAGAACCCAGCCCGGGAATCTTCACCTGGACGTTCAAAAATTCGTATCATCCTGAAGTGATTTTGAACAATCCCACCTGGGAGAACGATGGTCTGGAGGTTCGTAAAATTTCCTCACCAAACGGATCCCATCCTTAATCAACCCTATTCACTGGATGTCCCGACCCTGTTGCTACAGGGACTGAACAGGGTAATAAAATGAGAACAAAGTATGATTTTTGGATAGATATTTTGTGACTCTTTCATCCAAAGGGGTTGATAAAATCACTGTTTCGGGTATTTTTTACTATGAAATTCACAGTGGACATCGAAGACAGCACCGTGGAGAGCCTGATGCGGGTGACCGGAATCAATAAGAAAGGTCCTGCCGTGACAAAGGCCGCTACAGAATTTTTGAAGCGGGAAATGGCACGCGAATTCGCTTCCCGGGTCATGGACGGCGAATTTGAAGATTATCCAATGACCAACGAAGAGCTGGAAGGGATCGAGCGCTAATCTCCAGCTTGTGAAAAATGGTGATCGTTGACACCAGCGCATGGATTGAGTTTTTCCGACGCGACGGAAATCTCAAGGTCAAGCTCGCCGTCAAAGCGCTGCTCGACGAATACGAGGCAACTCTTTGCGGACCCGTTGAAATGGAATTCCTCGGGGGAGCTTTCCCCCATGAGAGACCAAAAATCCAGGCATGGTTTGACATCATTCCCTACCTTCCAAATGACCAGAAAATCTGGCGAAAAGCGGCAGAAACCTATGCCGGACTTCGTATCAAAGGAGTAACGATTCCATGGAACGATATTCTGATTGCGAACCTTTCCATCGAGCACGGACATCGTATCTATGCAGTCGACCGCCATTTCGAAGTCATGGCAGATCACCTGCCGCTACGAATCTACGAACCGGGATACAACGGTGGATTTTCACCTGAAGAATAGCCCCGGGGAGCGGCAGCTTTTTCCATCCGTATACTCTTGCATTGCGATGACCGCCTCCCCTACCCTCGCGCCCATGAAACTCCCCGGCTTCATTCTAACGTGTTTGTTTGCCCTTTCTCTTCACGCTGCTGAGAAACCGAACATCATCCTGATCATGTCTGACGACATGGGATGGTCCGATATCGGTTGTTACGGAGGAGAAATTGAAACGCCGAATCTGGATGCTCTCGCAAAGAGTGGCGTCCGGTTCACCCAGTTCTACAACACGGGACGCTGCTGCCCGACACGGGCCTCACTGCTGACCGGACTCTACCCGCATCAGGCCGGAATGGGACACATGACAAGTGATTACGGGCTGCCCTCCTACCGCGGCGAGATCAATCGACAATGCCTGACGATCGCGGAGGCACTGCAAACAGCCGGCTACCGGAACTACATGGCGG
>JAKSBG010000412.1 GCA_022361255.1 Verrucomicrobiales bacterium | reverse complement strand
TCTGCTGGCGGTTGCTGCCTCCTGGCAGATCAGGGCAGTTGCCGGGGTACTGGAGAAAGAGACGTCTCAACCTTACGTGACCGGGCTTTTTCTATCGGGATATCGGGATGAGGATATCTTTCATCGAAACATTGTGAAGCGTTCCGCGAACACACTGACAGCGATGTTTGACGGAACCCTTCCGGTTATTCTCAGTGGGTTGATTCTGGCGGAGTGGGCATTTCACTACGATGGAATGGGAGCACTCGCAGTTGGCTCGGTAAAAGCAGGTTCCTACACCGGAATTTTTGTTGCGGGGATGTGGTCGGCTTTGCTCATTGCGTTCACAGCTATGGTGCGTGAGTTGATCTGTCAGGAAGAAGGGAGGGAATCTCAGGCATGGTGAATCGCAGACAGTCTAAAGTTGCAGACGGGGCGCAACGTGTGTCTGCGAAGCTCTGGGAAATGCGTCACGTTCTTATTCTGATTCTCGCATATCTTTTTCTGTTTGTCTGGTTGTTCTCGGAGGAGCGGAATGCGGATATCCGACCGTCGGAAATTCTTACCATTCCCGAGGATCCTCTCTGGGAAAAACCGGACCGTGAACATTGGTTCGGAACAACAGGGGACGGAGCGGATTTGTTTGAGCTCAGCCGGATCGCGATGGCGACAACTCTGGCGATCTCTGTTGTGATTAGCGGACTGGGGGTCGGGTTGACCTTTCTCTATGTTATGATGTTCGCGTTTGATCCGGGGGGGCGGCGATTCACTCTCCTGAAGCGAATTGGCCGGTTGGTTAGGATGGTGCCTGCTTTTCTGATCCCTGTCGTTCTTGCCGGAGGAGCCGGGGGGAGTCTGCTGGTTACCGGACTGGCACTCGTTTTACTGATCGCTTTTCACCTGGCTCCAACAGTGGCGGGTTGGTTTGAGGAGGGTGAGCGGGGGCAAAGTATTCTGGCCGGTTACGTGCTCGGCCTGACCCGGTCTGAGATCGTGATGAACCGTATTGTTCCGGTTGTATTGCGTAAGCTCATCGGCGTTTTTGCCCGGCTCATTCCGGTGGTCGCTCTTGTTGAGATGGGACTTTCGTTTCTCGGCCTGGCGGGGGACCGCCTCAGTTGCGGCGACCTGGTCGCGCACGGACAGGACGTGATTATCGAGGCTCCATGGATGGCTGTTGCTCCGGGAGTTCTGGCGACATTCGTGATTGCGATGTTAAGTTTGTTAGGATGGTTTTCCGCCCTCGCTTTGAAAACCGGAAGGTTGCCCCGCTGGATATAGCATTGTTTTGATGGAAGAGTCCCATTCCCCGTTTTTGGAAGTTGAATCGCTCACCGTAGAGCGGTCGCTCGGGTTTGGTGAGCGCGGCGTTGCATTGCGCGGCGTTTCTCTGACGGTGGAAAAAAATGAGATCCATGTCATCGGAGGCGAGGCTGGATCAGGTAAATCGATTCTCTGCCGGTTGATCCTCGGGGCGATGGAACGTCACGTGAAGATTATCAGCGGTGCGGTGCGGGTCGATGGGTGTGACATCCTGGAGATGAAAAGTCGAAAGCGTCGAGCGCACCGCCGTCGCGAGTTGGCTTTTGTCGGGCGGGGGGCAAATGAGGTTTTCAATTCGCAACGAACTGTACAGCAATCCTTGCGCGAGTTCAGCAAATTCGCCGGTGCAGGGGAGCGGGTGATTGAGGAGAAAAACTGGAGTGATGTTTTCTACAGCGTAGGGATTATTGAGCCCGAGCGGATTCTTCCTCTCCCCATTGAGTCCCTGAGTCTGTTCATGGTTCAAAAAGTCGCGTTGATGCGGGCTCTGATCTCCGGAGCACGGCTTTTGATTTGTGATGATGCAACCATTGCACTCGACCGGATGGCAGGAAACCAGTTCCTCGAACTCCTTACGCAGCTGCGCGAGAGCTATGGGCTTACTATTCTAATGGCGATGGGGAATTTACGGGGAGTGGATCGCTTTGCCGACCGGGTTTCGGTGTTTTATGAAGGGGGAATGCTGGAGTCGGGAGACGCGGAATCGCTGGTGAAACGGTCGGAATGCAAGTACACTCGCGAGTTCCTTGCCGCTTCTCCCAACCTGAGCGATCGGCCCAGAGAGCTTCCCTCCATCAGTCGTGAAGCGATCCGCGAAGCGGAGGAAAAAATTCATGGAGCCACGACGAATGCTCTCAACGCGGGGAGTCGTCCCGATGACTTACCCGACGGGGAAATTGAGGAGTGATTCCGGAACAGGTTCCCGTGATTCGCCGGTGCCTTTTTGAAGAAGGCAGGAAAAGCCTCCTGCCCCCGGGGATACATGAGGATAGACTCGATAGGCAGGGAATTGACAGAGTGGGGAAAGGTGATCCGAAAGATGCGGAACCTGAACAGCCGAAAATTCGGACTGATTTCGCAGGAATTTTTCGATCACTCTCTCATTCTCAGCGAGGGAGAAAGTGCAGGTGGTGTAGAGGAGGTATCCGGAATCGCAGATAGTTTCCGCAGCGCTGTTGAGGATCCGGAGCTGACGTCTCGCGTTCCCCTTCACTATGGAAGGGTGAAAACATCCCGGGTTGTCCGTCCCTTTCGCGAGGAGGGATTGACCGGAACATGGCGCGTCGACAAGGCAGAGGTCGAATCCGGATTTTGCCAGGTCGGCCCAGTCCGCCGGACGCAGCTTCTGGGTGAAGGCATTTGTGATTCCGCATCTCTTTAAATTATGCCGGAGAATTCCGAGACGCTTTCCTTCAACTTCGTTGCTAAGCAGCAACTCCGGCTGCAGGATGCGCGAGGCGAGAACCGATTTCCCGCCCGGAGCGGCGCACAGATCCAGTAGAAAGCGCGGCTTGTTGTCCCCCGCCGCCAGTTGCAGCAAAGGGGACCCGGTAAGAACAGAGGAGTAGTCGAGAGAATACAACTGTCCCTGTTTGTAAGCATCTGTGTTGCCCGGTTTTTCCCCGGCTGCCATGCGGTCGATGAAGCCGGGGGTCCAACCCGGAAGCTCCGCACGCGGGACAAATTTGAGTTCCTGGGACCGTTCCTCTCCCGTCCAGACAACGGCGTTTCCTTTCTCTTCCGGAGCGAGTAATGCATCCAGGAACAGGATCTGTTCGTCCGCAGAATCTGCGAAGAGTGCAGCTGCAGTTTTTTGCATCAATCGGGTTGGTTCCTGTTTTGGCATGCCTCCGTGGTGGACTTTGATCCGTAATGGCGTAACAAGAGAACACTACGCCATGATTACAGAAAACTCTGTTCGGGAAAAACTGGGAGAAGTCAACTATCCGGGATTCAGCCGGGACATCGTGTCCTTTGGTCTCGTGAAAGAAATTCTCATCGACGGCACGGATGTTACCGTGAAAATCAGCCTTGCGACACGCGATCCGAACGTGCCCCGGCAGATTCACGAAGCGACTGAGGCAGCCCTGTCGGCATTGGAAGGTGCGGGAAAAATTTCTGTCGATTTCGATATTCAGGATCCACCCGATCCGGTCACAGGTGGTGATCCCTCTGCCGGTCAATCCAGCATCCCGGGGGTGAAGAAGATTATTGCGGTAGCAAGTGGAAAGGGCGGAGTCGGGAAATCGACTGTGGCTACAAATCTTGCGATCGCGCTTTCCAAAACAGGAGCCAAAGTCGGGCTGTGTGATTGCGACCTCTATGGGCCCAGTGTGGCCCTCATGTTGGGAGCTGAAGATGAGCAGCCGATGGCAACGGAACAGAATGAGATTGTTCCGATCGAGGCTCACGGGATCAAGGCGATTTCGATGGGTTTTCTGCTCAGCGAAGATTCCCCCGTGATCGTTCGCGGTCCGCTCGCGACCCGCTACACCCAGCAGTTCCTGCGGCAGTGTCTATGGGGGGAATTGGACTACCTGATTCTCGACCTGCCTCCCGGAACCGGTGATATTCAGCTCACGATCGTGCAAACCGTCTCTGTCGATGCCGCGGTGATTGTAACGACTCCGCAGGAAGTTGCCCTGATTGATGCGAGAAAAGCGATCGGAATGTTTGCCAAAGTGAATGTTCCCGTTGCCGGTATCGTTGAGAACATGGCCTGGTTTGAATGTGATGCCGGCAAGAAATACTACATCTTCGGTAAGGGGGGAGGAGCGAAAGAGGCGGAGAAGCGTGGAGTGCCTCTGCTCGCGGAAATCCCTCTCGATCCACAAACTCGAGACCGGGCTGACGCCGGTCAACCGGTCGCGCTGGAAGATCCCGGGGAGAACGCGATTTCAGCCGCCTTTGCGGAGCTGGCGAAAAGTCTCGGAACTTGAATGTACAATCTGATTCCCGCTGAACTGAAAGGAAAAGTCTCTGCCGTCTAACCGGGGTGCATTGCAAGAGTCTCCGTTGCCTGTAGAATCCCTGCCGCTTTGTGCAGGGTTTCCTCCCATTCTTTTTCCGGATCGGAATCGGAAACGATTCCCGCTCCCACGTGGAAATGAAGACCGTCGTCCTCCCGGATTGCGGTTCGAATGGCGATGTTAAATCGACTCTCCCCGTTGAATCCAAAGCAGCCGATTGTACCGGTGTAGAGTCCGCGGTCGACGGGCTCCAGTTCCGCGATGATTTCGCGGGCGCGTTTTTTCGGGGCGCCCGTGATGCTGCCTCCGGGAAAGCAGGACCTGAGCGCGGAGACGGCATCGACTTCCTCGCGCAAGGTACCCTCTACTGTCGAGACGAGATGAAACACTTGGGCGAAGCGTTCCAGTTTGAGAAGCTCAGTCGCCTCAACACTTCCAAATTCACAAATCTGTCCGAGATCGTTCCGCTCCAGATCCGTGATCATGATCAGCTCCGCGACTTCTTTGTTGGAAGTGAGTAGATCGTATGCCGATTTTTCATCCTTCTCGCGGTCACGAAACCGGGGGCGGGTTCCTTTGATCGGGCGGGTTTGAATGGCACGGCCGCTGATGGAGAGAAACAGCTCGGGAGACGAGGAAATCACCTCGCGGGTTTCATCATGGAGAAAAGCAGAATAAGGGGCAGGGGAGCGATCACGAAGGGACTGATACAGTTCAAAGCTGTCGAAGTCTGCGGCCACTTCGGCTTTGAAACGATGGGAAAGGTTGACCTGGTAGATATCTCCGGCCGCGATGTAGTCTTGAGCGGTCCGAACGTGATCGCAGAATGTTTCCCGGTCCATCCCGGATTGAAAATCGATGCTGCGAAGACCGGTTGTCTTCTGCCGGGGCAACCGTTTCTCTGACAAATTTCCGAGCTCGAACCAACACTCTTTGAGGTGGTCATAGACGAGGCATTCGCGGTAGAGTCCGAAGCGAAATGCTCCTTCGTAGGAAACCGTTCCGTAAAGGCCACTGGTTGGGAAGCCGGGATCAGAATGGTTTTTGTCGTCTTCGATATTTGCGAGAAAGAGGGAGCGCAGGCACGCAAAATCGATTTCATCGAAGATGTCACCTTCAATTGTCCTTTCCGGGCAGGCCGTGAGGATGGAAAAGCGATCCTGCTTTCCCGGTCGGGTGACGCCATCAGCGAGCGAGGAATCAAGAAAGACGAATCCGGGAAGGTGGCTAAGGTTACGCGCCAGGTCCACCGGTTGAGGAAGACC
>JAKSBG010000199.1 GCA_022361255.1 Verrucomicrobiales bacterium | reverse complement strand
GCTCACGAGATCCTAACAAGCGAACAAGCCGGCGCACTCAACCCGATACTCGTTGGGAGTCGATTGACTTTCGTGATTCGATTCCTTACCCTCCACTCGTGGCCGCGCTCTCAGTATCGGGCGAGTGGCCTTTGACGTTCGCAATAAAAACATGGCATCGGAATTTGTGAATGTTGATCTTGAGGTGAGTTCATCAAATTCACTCGATTATCTCTGCACTGAATTTCAAGATGGAGGAGCGAGGAAGATGTTTTGTGGCCCTACTTCTCATAATCGTTATTTTGCATCATTCGAGTGTGACGAGCATCTAGCTGACCCCAATTCCCTGATTACTATGTTCTTGGGGATGGTAGAGTCATTAGATGAGCGAGCGGCAAATCAATGGGCTGCAGCAGAATCGAAGATTTTTGATATTGGCTATGAAGCTGATTCCGAGCAGGGAATATTCCGATCTGACCTTTCTTCAGAAGTAGTGAAGAGAATCTCAGATTTTGGAGCTTCTCTTCGTATTACGATCTATCCCAAAACCGATGCGAACAAGACGTCGCACTCAACCGCTGACCGCGCTTGAGTTTGTCGACGTTTTCTGTAGCTTGAAAGTGTTCCACCGTTTCAAAGTTGGTTTGTAATTCGAGTCAGCGGCGAGTGGACTTCGACGTTCTGCCAAAAAATATGTCTGACGACGAATCGATAGATGACATTTTCGCTTCGACCGCTCGGAGACAAGAGGTGCTGCAAGAACACCTCGACGCTCAGCCTGTTTCAGAGATTACCGGCGTTATCTACCCCGGCGGCCTTGGTGGATCAGGTGGTGGAACCAGCGATACCTGGACGTTTTCCGTTTGCCTAAATCCGTGGCGAACCGGCGAAGGTGATTTGAAGTTCGATAAGATTCGCATCATCCAAGAAGGGCTGTCCCATGAGGAGCTACGTGATCTTATGGATTCGATGTCCTCCTACGAGGTAATCCGAGTAGCAGCCAAGATTTCCGAGTCATGTCCTGAGTGGGATTCTCCCCAAGGACTTTTGGAATCGGTCATCGAAACCAACGTACAGGACAATGAACTATCCCGAAAATCAGATGAACTGAAGAAGCCGTTTTTTGTTGATGATCCATTCTTCGGCAAGATGGAACTCGACCGATCCGTGAATTGGCTTGAGGCAAAGCGCAAGACCGGCATTTTCTCCCGATACAAGGTTTGTATTTCGCGGGACGGCGAGACCTACGACGGAGCAAGAGCGAAGAATATCGTCACGTCTCTTGAAGAGCGAATGAGCGAGATACGAGCCGCGATCCAAAAAGAACTTTTTGACACATACAATGATTGTTGGGAGAGCCTCGGACAATTAAGTGAGTCGCAATTCCAGAAGCGGATCAAACTCGAAAGTATTGTCGTGGACGAGTCCGGTTCGTCCGGAGTTTGGTTTAAGGATGGCGGACTCTTTCTCGGTCACGCAATTGAAGTCAGGATTGATGACACCGGCGAAATCGACAGCGCACACCTCGCAGGATGAACTCGGGCAGAACAAGCCGACGCTGGTAAGCCCGATCCCGCTCCGAGTTGATTGACTTCGCTGATTCGAATCTTTACCGTGTAGTCGAGACCGCGCCCTCGGATCGGGCTACCAGGTCTCAAACGTTGTGCCAGGAAAATGAATTTTGATTCGAGCAGCCTTCCTTCCGAGCTCATTGACTTCCTGAGTTCGAACGCTGGGGCTCCGATTCACTTCGATCGTGAACTCCAGCCAAATATCGAAGTAGAGACTGTGGAGTTTTTCTCGCTTGACGAGCTTTTTCTTTCGACTTTCACCGTCGACTCGTATCAGTTTTTCCTGAACTACGGCGAATTCGACGAGGATCCAGAACTTCAGTATGAGATTCCCGGGGTTTCCCTGATCAAGAACTGCAACGACTATTCCCCGGAAGGATTTTTGGTATTTTTCCCGGCCCTCTCAGCCTACGGTTCTTGGGACCCTGATCATCAGATCGTTCGGACGTTCGTCCATTTCAGATTACCAATTCAGGAACCAGCCCTGGCCGCTTACGTGAACGCACTATGGTATCCGAGTCACGCGACATCTGAATTGCTGCGACCGTGGGACGACCCCAGATGTGAAACTTTCTCCGTAGCCCAACCGAACTAACGGGCACAACAAGCCGGAGATCTCAAGCCTGATCACGTCGCGTGTCGATTGACTTCTCTGGTTCGAATCCCTAACATTCAGTCGGAATCACGTCCTCAGATCAGGCTGAGATTCCTCAAACGTTCGCGTGAAAAATGAATCCCATTGAAACGACCGGAACGGACTTCGAAGCCGAATGGGATTCGTTCGGGATCAGTCGCTGCGATTTCCGCCCTAACTGGAATGGCGACATGGTGAATCTATTTTCTGTGGTCGACATGCGAGCCGACGAATCAACGACCGAGCAGTTCATGAAGGACTGTGCCCGTGCCATTGCTAATTGGGTCGGAGATCACAAATCGAATTTCGGTGCCGAAGACCGATTCCAAATCATCATTGGTTGGCCCAAGAGTGTCCGAACTACCGCGCGCCAGACGATCAAAACTGGTGGCACCTTTGATGATCTGAGTTCCATCGCTTCGGGCGATGCCCAGATCCAAATGCGGCGTGGTTGGTCACTCGACGTCTTCACCCAAAACCCAAACGCGAACAAGGCGGTGGACTCAACGCGCTAAAGCGCGCGAGTCACCTTGAACGTTCTGC
>JAKSBG010000294.1 GCA_022361255.1 Verrucomicrobiales bacterium | reverse complement strand
TTCATCTTCAAAGCCTTCTTTCATCGGCCAGTGTCGGGTCATGTTTTCCCCGGTCGGGCCGATGATGGGATAGAAAAAAGGTTTCCCTTCGTCGCGGCCCGCGTTGTAGCTCGTCACGAGCTTCCCATTGTAGTGAATCTGGATCGGGTCGGAGCCGACAATTGACCAGCCGTTGCCGCTGTTTCCCACAGTCTGGGACTGTGCGGTTGGAGAGAAAACAATGAGGGCGGATGCCGTCACGGAAAGGAAGTGCAGAAGTTTCATAAAAAAGGAATACGTTTCCGCGACTATCTCAACTGTTGCCGACCGCAGCAAGCACCGATACGATACGCTTATGAGTCAATTTGATTGCGAGTCGGCCACGCGTAGAAAATTCCTTCAAATGTCAGCAGCAGCTGCGGCAGTGCCGTTGGCGGGGCAGTATGCCCCTGCCGCGGAAGAAGGGCGTTTTGAGTTCTGCACGTTCACCAAACCTCTGCAGCATCTCAGTTATGCCGGGATGTCTGACAAGATTTCTGAAATGGGATTTGATGGAATTGAGGGGCCGGTCCGACCCGGCGGTCACGTCCTGCCGGAGAGAGTCGAGGAAGACCTTCCGAAAATGGTGGAAGCCCTGAAGGCGAATGATCTGAAACTGTCCCTGATGACATCGGGTATTAACGAAGTAAGCGGGGAACAACATACGGAATCCGTTTTGCGCACAGCTGCATCACTCGGGGTGAAACGTTTCCGGATGGCGTATTACAAATATGATCTCAAAAAGCCAATTGCTCCCCAGCTCGATGAGTTTCGCACCCGACTCAAAGATTTGGTAGCGCTCACGAGTGAAATTGGAATCAAACCGGTCTACCAGAATCACTCCGGGAGAAATTACTTCGGCGGTCCAATCTGGGATCTTGCAGAGGTGTTGGCAGATTTTGACCCGAAAGATATCGGGGTCGCCTTTGATATCGGACATGCGACTGTAGAGGGAGCGAAGGCCTGGCCTCTGAATTTCGCCCGGGTTCGCGATCACATCGACACGATCTACGTAAAGGAACCGTCCTGGAACAATAACGAGTTGGGATGGGGGCCTGTCGGCGAGGGAGCCGTCGACAAGAGCTTTTTTGATTTGGTGAAAACGTTGGAATTCGACGGTCCTGTCAGCTTGCATGTGGAGTATCTCGGTCACAAGGATCCGGAACTTGTTCCGGCTGTTCTGGAGGCAATTCAGAAAGATTTCGCGACGCTCAAATCTCTGCTCGCCTGAGTTGCAGTTATGTTTGATACCCGGGAAAAGCCCCAGATGGTCGAGCGCGCCTTCCTGATCGGCGCGTATTTTGAGAGGGATGACGAGGAACGGGCCGGAAGTCTGCTCGATGAGTTGGCAGAACTGGTCACGACTCTCGGAATTGGAATAGTCGGCAAAAAATCTGTCTTTGTCAGGAATCGAAACAAGCGATACCTCACCGGAACGGGAAAAGCTGAGGAACTGATCGATGAAGCACTGGCTCTCGAATCTGACTGCATTATTTTCGACAACGAGCTGACTCCCTCTCAGCAGCGAACCTGGGAAGAGGACAGTGACATCACTGTCCTCGATCGCGAGGAGGTTATCCTCGATATCTTCAAAATGCGTGCCCAAACCAAGGAGGCAACTCTACAGGTTGAGCTTGCGCGGATGCAGTATTCGCTGCCGCGTCTCGCGCGGATGTGGACACACCTCGACCGCCAGGGGGGCGGGGGTGGAGGCGGTGGAAAAGGCGCCGCGAGAGGAGAAGGGGAGCAGCAGATCGAAGTCGACCGCCGCCTCGCCCGCAAGCGTATTGATCGCATCAAATCCGAGTTGGCAGATGTGAGGCGCAATCGGGAGACGCAGCGGAAGCAACGCTCTGACGAAGGCATCGGTCAGGCTTCTATTGTCGGTTATACCAACGCAGGAAAGAGTTCACTGCTCAATGCCCTGGCAGGAGCGGATGTTCTGGCTGAGGATAAACTGTTCGCTACACTCGATCCGACAACGCGGAGAATTGAATTGCCTGACGGTCAGCCGTTGCTGATGACTGACACAGTGGGATTCGTGCGAAATCTTCCGCACCGTCTTGTCGAGGCTTTCAAAGCAACCCTGGAGGAAGCTGTTATCGCCGATTTTCTTGTGCATGTACTCGACGCCAGTTCGGGGGAGGTTTTTTCGTTCTACGAGACAACCGTATCGGTTCTTGAAGAGCTGGGTGCTGCGGATAAACCGACCATTCTGGTTTTAAACAAGATGGATCTGGTGGCAGACGACAAGGAGCGGGTCAGCGAGCTGAAATCGTATTTCGGCAGCGATGCCGTATTTCTTTCTGTTGCCACCGGCGAAGGGTTGGATTCACTGGTTGACCGGATGGCTGACCAGATGGTGGACCGGGTTGCCAGGTTGCGACTGCGAATTCCGCAGTCGCGTCAGGATCTCGTCGCGTTGCTGCACCGGGAAGCGAAAATTCTTTCCACTGACTACGAGGGGAACGATGTTTTAATAACAGCCATAGTACCTCACTCTATGAGGCACTATGTCGAAAACTTTGAAGAGGAAGGCGTGGGGGCTGGTGGCGAGCCATCCTGATAGCTCTGAGCTGGAGACCGGACGGGCTTCTTTCCGGCCACTGTTTGACGGGTGTCTTGAAGGCTCATCTGAATTCCTACCTGGTCTCCAGATCCCTTATCGATATTGGGTGAGTGGTGGACAGGCTGTTGGAAAGAAGCTGCTGCAGAGCCTCTTGCTTTCCAATCTTTGACGGGGGCACTTGCACCTTCGAATCGGGTGAGCACCACGCCGGATAGTGTAGCGTGGCATGCTTCGACAGCGTTTTTGGTTTCTTTCAAATCTCTCAGGCTGTGAGTGTGATAGGAAGTCGTAACAATGACATGGTCAGCGAGTGAGGAAATCGCACCAGCGTCGGAATATTGGTGAATGGACGGTGCCGAGACCAGAATATAATCGAAACGGCTTTTCATTTCCCAAATGAGGTCGTTCATTCTTTTTCCCGAAACCAGTCCGCCGGGATCGCTCGGTAGTGGTCCTGCCGGCATCAACCACAGATTTTTGTGCCGTGTCCTGACAACTGTTTCCTCCATCCTCATTTCCCCGGAGAGAAAATCAGCAATCCCGGGATGTTGTGCTGCTTGAAACAACTCATGCAAGCCAGGGGCTCTGAAATTTGCATCAATGGCTAAAACTGTTTCTCCTGCAGCTGCGATTGTACGTGCCAGGTTTGCGACCACTTCGGTTACACCCGAATTTTCTCCACGGGGAAGAATCAAAATGGCGGCAGACTCGCGGGCTGGAAGGCGGTGAATCCGGTTTCTCAGGTCCCTGAAAGCTTCGGTGTGTTCGTCACTCACAAAATGTAACCCATACCCAACCGGCACATAGCTCATCAGAAGAAGATTAAGTTCTTTTGAAAGGCTTGATACAATTTCTGCTGGTGATCTACCGACTGAAAGTAAGCAAACTGCGGCAGCCCCAATTAGAAGTCCGAAAATTGTGTAGCAAAACATTCGCCATGTTCTCGAGTTCAGTCGAACAGCGTCTTCTTCGAGCGGATGATCAAGAATAGACAACCCCGTAGGAATATTTTGCACAGCAGTGACAGCAAGTTGGTGCTTGGCTTCAAGCGATCTTACGAGATGGGTGTTTTCTACCAGGCGGTTGCGGAGGTCGCTCACTTCTCCGGCCGCAGAGCTTATGCGGTTTTCGCCTGAGCGGTTGAGTTCAAACAAGCGCTTTTCGATTTGTTCAATCTCTCCTTTGCGATAACGAAGTTCAGCATCCAGGTTCTGAACGACCTCATCATGCGATTTTCGGGAATCTGCGCGAGAGAATTCACGCAGAGTCTGCGCGACTGAATTTGCAAGTGACGAGGAATGTGAAGGTGAAGTATCTCTGACCCGGATTTCGATAATCCGGTTGGCTTCGTCAGTGTAGTAAGTGATCTGGTTGCGCAAAAGGCGTACAATATCACCCTTGTTCCTGATGTTCCACCTGCTGGAAAGATTGCAGGCTTCCGAGACTTTTAAAAGGAGGGCTCCGCTTTCAAGACGGTTCTCGACTTTTCGAATTGGATTTGTTGAGCTCGGGCGAACTTCTGTCGAAAGTCGAATAACCGGGGAATCAACTGGCTCTGGATCGACGAAAACTTCGACAGTTGATTCGAAAATAGCGGGTTTCCGAAGAGTGAGCCATCCTCCGGTGAGAAAGATGAAAGATGCAATCAAAACCGCAGCGAGCCAATTTGAGCGAAGGGCGATACGTGCATCTGCCCAACCATATTTAGTCGCATTTTGACCGGTAATCATAAAAATCAGAATATCTGAAAAATTTACTTTTACAAACAATTATTACTTTGAATTTTTACCCGGTGAATCTTCAGAGAGAGTGCCGGGAAGGAGGGGTGTTCACTTCTCAGCAATGACAGATTCCACCCGAAAAAACAAAGCCGGAAACAGAAAGACCATCCCTAGTGCGGAAAGAGCAAACAAGGGAAGGTATTCCACTGTGGAACCGCCGAGTAGGCCGATTACTACCCCCAGAATTGCGACTGCTTCGGTTATAGCCAAAGCGATGAGGTAGGCCAAAGAAATCCACGAAGGAATTTTTGGTTTTCCGTTTTGGTCTCGAACGGAGTTTGAAAAGTAGCGGAGGCTCTGCCCCGAAAGGAAAAGAAATATCCCGACCAGATAAAATGGGAGCTTTAAAGGTGAGGCTGCGTTTTCCGATACATCGAGGTCCGTAACGGAAAGAACCAACAGGCCGGCAATAACCGAAGAGGTCATTGCGATCCAGAGAACTAATCGAGTCGGCCCCGGAAGGTTCATGAATGGCGAAAAGGGAAAAGCCGCCAGAATTCTGGCGGCTTTTCCAAAGATTAGAAAGTAGAAGGAAGAATCACTTAGCGCGCCGGAAGATGTAGTGATTGTCAGCTGTAATGCCGGAGAGATTCCAGCCGCCGTCTTTTTCTACTTCCTGAATTGTTCTCGGGAGCATATTGATCTTCGCAATCTTATCGACCATCTCTTTTGGGAAGTTTATTTCTCCTTCTTCTGATACTTCGATTCCTTCCTCTTCCGCGATCGCGCGGAACCCGATGGTATCCATCTGCTGGGCATTAAGAACCTTGTATTCGAAGGAGCCTGAGCCAGTATTCCCGGCAACTCCCAGGAGGCCGAGCGAAGCGAGAAGGTTGACGACAGCGACTAAGAGGATGGTTACGAGAAGAGCGATTACTGTGTTTTTCATAAAGGAGTGAGGATTTTGCACGTTTGTGAGAGTTGAGACAACAACAGATTTTAGAATTGATGTAAAGATTTACCTGCTTGTTGCGGATGAAAAGATTGATTCCAGCGCGACAAAGGTTTTTTCGAGGTTGGAAAAATCGGAAAGGAGGGCATCCGGTTTTGCCGCCTTCAGCTCTTCGGCTGAAGCAGCCCCGGTTGCGACGGCGAGAACATTGGCTCCGCAGGCCCGGGCGCAGGCGATATCTTTGAGTGTATCTCCTATAATGACGACGTCGTCCCCTTGAATGGAGCGACCGGATGACTCCGCGGCCCGTTCTATCGCGATATGGCCGAGCCGGTTGCGGTCGGAATGGTCGCATCCAAATGCCCCGAATTCGAAAAAGCGGTTCAAGCCGTAGTGCTGGAGTTTTATCTCTGCGCCTTTTTTCGTGTTTCCGGTGAGTAAGGCTGAAGTGTGACCCGGGAACCGGCACGGAAGATTCTCCAACAGACTGACCACTCCGGGGAGCACTCTGCCTTTTCCCTTATCCCGGTGCGCCTGAAGGCGGACCTCGAGATGGTTTGTATAGTTGAGAAAAAACGCGGCCCGGTTTCCGGAGGTATTCTCGATCTCGAAGTGATCCAGAAGAAAGGCAGCGACTCCGGCATCGGTTGCACCCCCGAGATCGAGAGAAGGAAAATTCCTTCCCCGGCAGTCTGGGAAGGCTTCAAAAAATCCCTCTTCCAGGGCCTTTAAACCGGCGCCCTCTGTATCGACGAGGGTGCCGTCGATATCGAAGAGAAGGAGAATTTTCACCGCAGGGATCAGCCGTTTCGGGAATCAGTGAGAAAACAGGGTTGGAGGAATTTTGCTATTCCTCCTCGCCGCTGTCGTCGCGAACATCGATATCGTCCTCCTCGTCATGAGGATCCTCGTCTTCGTGCTCCTGATGAGCAGCTTCGATTTCTTCGATATCAAATTCTTCGTCATCCTTCCGGAATTTCCGAACCTGTTTTTCTTTGGGCAGCGGAGACACCATCATGAGGATGTTCCGGTTATTCAGTTTCGGCTCCAGATCAACATTCGCCATGCCCGAAAGATCTTCCTTCACTCTCTGCATAAGTTCGAAGCCCAGCTCCTTATGAGCCATCTGTCGACCCCGGAATTGAAGTTGGATTCGGACCTTAAAACCGTGTGCGAGGAAATCCTCGGCGTGCATGAGCTTGATGCCGTAGTCATGGGGGTCGATGTTGACGCGGAATTTCACTTCCTTTTCCCGTTTCTTCGGCTTCTCCGACTTCTTCAATTTCGACTGTTCGTACTTGTACTTTCCGTAGTCGACGATACGGCAGACCGGTGGCTTCGCATTCGGAGCAATTTCAACCAGGTCAAGACCCAGCTCCTTCGCTTTCTTCAAAGCTTTGTGGGTGGGGATGACCACGTTGTGTTCACCGTAAATGACACGAATCTGGGGGGCTCGGATCCGGTCGTTGACCCGCGTTCTAGGCGTACGCGGCCTTCTTCTGTTTGGTCTTTTGGCTATGGCTTTGCTCCTCTTGTTGGTGCAGGTGCGAATCGAAAGGTATCGATTCGACGGATGATTTCCCCGGCTATGGGGAGAAAAAGTAGAAAGTCTTCTTCGGGAGGAACGACGAAAGTCTCTGTAACTTTTCCTCGATCCCAAAGGGGAAGCGAACAGCGCTGTTGGGGACGCCGGGTCATAAATTTCGAGAACGAATCTCGGCGACCAGCTTGTCGCGGAATTCGTCGACACCAACAGCTCCTTCGTCACCCCGATCGCGGTGACGGACCGATACCTGATTGGATTCCTGTTCTTTCGCTCCGATAAGTAACATATAAGGAACTCTGTCGAGCTGGGCAAGACGAATTTTTGCTCCAACTTTCTCGTCCGCTTTGTCTACGGTGACGCGAACGCCAGCATTGCGAAGTTCCTGATAGACTGTATCCGCCGTTTCGAGAAATTTCTCAGAGATTGGAAGAATGCGGACCTGCTCAGGCGAAAGCCATGTCGGAAATTTTCCGGCGAAGTGTTCGATCAAGACGCCGACAAAGCGCTCCATCGATCCGAACGGTGCCCGGTGAATCATGACAGGGCGATGGGGAGCGTTATCTGACCCAATGTATTCCAAACCGAAGCGTTCGGGCAAATTGTAGTCGACCTGAACCGTGCCGAGTTGCCACTCGCGACCAATCACATCTTTGACAACGAAGTCGATCTTCGGCCCGTAGAAAGCGGCCTCGCCGGGTTCCTCGGCAAATTCTGTTCCCAGCGTGGATGCCGCTTCGCGAAGGGCCTGTTCCGCCTTGTCCCATTTTTCGGAATCACCCACATACTTGGTGGAGTCTTTGTCACGCAGGCCGACCCGGACGCGGTAGTCGTCCATCCCGAGGGTTCCAAGGACAATTTTCACCAATTCGAGGCAACCCATGATCTCCTCTTTCACCTGTTCCTCAGTGCAGAAGATGTGAGCATCGTCCTGGGTGAATCCGCGCACGCGCGTCATGCCGCCGAGTTCTCCTGACTGCTCCCACCGGTAGACTGTTCCGAATTCAGCGAGACGGACCGGTAGATCCCGATAACTGTGGTGGTTGCTCTGGAAAATTTTAATGTGGTGCGGGCAGTTCATCGGCTTCAGCAGGAAGCCTGCGACTTCGCCCGATTCCAGTTTGTTGGAAAGCTCTCCGCAGGTGCACCCTTCGTCGGCGAGAATTTTCATGGTCTCGCGCTCCGCCAAGGGCGGGAACTGCGAATCAGAGTAGTAGGGGAAATGGCCCGAAGTCCGGTAGAGGTCGAGCTTTCCGATATGCGGAGTGAACACCTGACTGTACCCCTGGCGGTCGAGGTGCTCACCGATGAAATCCTGCAACTCCTGCCTGACGACAGCGCCTTTTGGTTTCCAGAGAATAAGGCCCTGTCCCACCGCTTCATCGATATGGAAGAGGTCGAGGTCCTTGCCGATCTTCCGGTGATCCCGTTGTTTTGCTTCCTCGACCTGTTCGAGGTGTTCGTTCAACTGGGTTTTGTTCTTGAACGCCGTCCCGTAGACGCGCTGCAACTGTGGATTATCCGCGTCTCCTTTGTAGAAGGCGCTCGCCACGCTCATCACTTTGAAAGCTTTGCAATTGCCGGTTCGGGGAACATGAGGTCCGGCGCAGAGATCCCAGAAATCGCCATTCTTGTAGATCGAAATTTCCTCGTCTTCGGGGATTTCATTGAGAAGATCGATTTTGAAAACGCTTTCCACCTCGCGGTCGCCGAGGGCGGCAAGTCGGCCTTTTTTCGCGAGCTCAAGCGCCTCGTCGCGGGAGACGACCATTTTCTCAAAGGTCTGGTTTTCTTTGACCACCTTTTTCATCTCCGCCTCGATTTGCTCAAAATCGTCAGGCGAAATGCGATGTTCCAGATCCACATCGTAGTAAAAGCCGTGAACGCCTTCGAGAAGAGGCGGGCCGTAGGCAAACTGCGCGTCCGGCCAGAGTTTGGCGATTGCCGTCGCGAGGACATGGGCCGTCGAATGACGAATCCGTTCAAGCTCCGACATCTGGTCACGCTCGTCGAGCGTCTTTCGCTGTTTCTCGTTGTTGTCCGACATGGAAAATGAGGGGTGACTCCACGGGGAAATGGGGCTCCCCTCGGGAGAAAAATCGGGTTTCCTGGATTGACTTCGCTTTTCACCGGCTGTTTGCGCCCACAGGCGGCTCCGGATCAATTTTGTTCTTATTCAGGATTCCCGAGGTTAGATTTTTGCGTTTGCAAAAATGTGATAGAGTCGGGACGACTGGATTCGAACCAGCGACCTCCTGGTCCCAAACCAGGCGCACTACCAAGCTGTGCTACGTCCCGTCCGTTTCAACTAACGGGCCGCAAGCTTCGGTCTTTTATTCGCGGTTTCAAGGGCGAAATCCGAACAAAGGGAGATTCTTGCCAGGAGGCCTGTAATGGTTTTGGGGACGTTTCCGGCGGCAGGAGGTCCGGATATGAGATTTTTTGCCGACCCGTCAGGAATGCCGGGGGCTTCCGAATGGCTCCGAATGGCTCCGAATGGCTCCGAATGGACAGATTGAACCTAATTGCAATCTCTCATTCAGCGTAGCGGGTTTTTGAACTGACTTTGCCACTGGCAGAACCTTCCAAGCCCCTGTCGGTGTCCAGAGAGAGGGGCGGTTATTCCCAAACCCAATGTTTCAATCGCATCTGCTCAGCAAGCCGGGAAGCTTCAATGGCGCGGGCTCCGTCCTTTCCGGCAAGGGTGTCAGCGATTTGGATTGCCTGTTTCCAGTCTTTGTTGCCCCGCAGAATTTCAATAGCAGAAAATCCTGCACGAAAAATCCATTCGTTAGAATTAGCAGAGTCTACTCGCACGGGAGTAAGTGTTTCCGAGTCGTCTGAAATGATAAGGGACTGGTAAACATCGAGGGCCTGCGTTTTCTCTCCCAGGCTCTCCAGACATCGCCCATGGCGAACGGTTGCTTCATGTTTGGCTGCAGTGGGCAGGCTCATGTCTTCAGAAAGCTCTTTGAAGGCCAGGGCTGCTTTCTGAAGAATTTCATGATTGTGACCATTGGAAAGGGCCTCTGCAAAAAAAGTGAACGCGAAATCGGCTCTTGCCGCCAGATGAAGGGGGGACGCAGGGGATGTTTCGTCGATTACCTTTTGAAACTGATCCCGCGCTTTAGCGAATCTGTCGTGGGCGAGGTGGTAAAGTGCGAGTTCGTGACGGGCTTCCAGAGCGAATTCCCCCCCTTCCTCCGCAATGTTCAGCCATCGACTTGCAGGATCCGGGCTGTCTCCTGCCTCTTGATCACCTGAGTTCGTGCGGGCTGCGTAATAGCGTGATCGCGCAGCGAGGGGGGTTCCGGGGAATTGCTTTGCGATATTATCAAATATCATCCCTGCGGCTTTCCGGTTATTGTTTTGATAGTGTGTCTGCGCCAGAAGCAATGACACTTCCCCCACGTGTTTTGATCCGGGCCAGTCGTTTAGAAAATCTTTTGCTGCGGCGATTCTCGCGGGATCATTGTTTCTAATGACTTCAAGCCAAATTCCGGAATAGTCGAGTCTTTCGCTTTGCACGAGATTCAGCGGGCGGGTGCGTAATTTTTCGAGAATTTCGCTCGCGGCCTGAGGTCTTGCGGGAACCTGATTCAGGTAAACTTCTGCGAGAGTCAGCATCGCTTCTACCAGAGACTGATGCCCCGGGTTTTCGCGAATGAATGGCTCGAGTAATTCCACAGAGCGGGCATCCCCGGATGCGGCAAGGTGGAGCCCGGCGGCGAATTCCAGATCGGCGAGAAACGGAGAGTCAGGATCTTCCGCCCGGAAGCGAGCGAGCAATGCTTGAAAACCTTTCGAATCACCCGATTTCAATCGGCAAATCGAAGCATTGAAAAATGAACGAAAACGGTCTTCTCCTTTCGATTGATCGGCAATTTTAAGAAACTCAGAAGCGGCCGTGTCGAACTGTCCGTCCTGAAAGTTTTGGAGAGCTGTTTCAAACCGGATTCTGGACTCACCGCCGGGGAAATCGGGCGGAGTTTTTTGCTGCAGGAGAGAAGGGGGGGGATTGCCTGTGCTGCCACCAGCCAGTTTGGCCAGACGCAGGATTGACTCGGATGCAGTGATGGAATCGGGAAACGCATTTGCCCAATTAACGAGATTGCTTCGCAAGCTTTCTTTGTTTTCCGGCGCGTAAAGAGTGCTGAAAAATTTATGACAAAGCGCTGCGGGGTGCCCGTCCATTTCCGCCCATTTGCCGGAGCTCTTTGCGAGCCATTGTTCCAGTTCCGTGGGAGCAATTTCTTCGAAAAGTAGAAATGAGTGAAGGGCCTCTTTTTCGGTCGTCGCCGATTCTACAAGTTGAACGACGAGGTCAGAGATTTCTTTTGAGGAACCTCCCTCGAGGGTGGTCAAATGCGCCCGGAAAGCGGTCACTGGAAAGAGAATCTTTCGCTCTGTTTTTCCGGCATCTCTGACAAAACCAAGGTAATTCAGCGCAGCAGTGTTTCGTTTAGCCCGGTGGGCAATGTAAGCGAAGGTGAGAGCCTCTTGCGCTGACACGGGATCCCCCAGGGAGGCCACAGTCTCCCATGCACTTTCCGGTTCGTTACTTGCCGCAAGACAACCTGCGAGAGCAACTGAAGTAATTCTGTCAGGTTCTGGCTGCCGATGTAGGAGTTCTCTGAATGAGCGGGCCGCTTCCTGAAAATCCTCCTCGGACATTTGTGCGACTGCAGCCCAGTAAAGAGTTCTGTCTGAGCGCGAGGGGAGCGGATGTTCATGTAACCACGAGACAGCTTCTCCGGATTCATTGTTTCTTACGAATGCTTCGAGAAGTCGCGATGCAACAAAGTCTTTCTCCACGTCACCGCCCCCTACTCCCATGAGGGTGCTCCATGTTTCCTTAAAGAGATCGATTGAACTTTCAAAACGCTCATCAGTTAAAGCCCGGCATCCCTCACGGAAAGAAGGAAGATCTGCAAGACCTTCCTCCGTTGATCCATCAGCCGGCAAAAATGCCAACAGGAAAAGCGGTACTGTGAGAATGTGACACAGTCGTATTGTGGCTCCTGTGCACATCGTTAGGCTCATCTATCTGATTGGCTTCTGACGAAGGAAACAATCTTCGAGTCGTCGCCTTCGGCGCTCCAAACGGCGCGAAGAAAATCAGCCGGAGCGATGTTGTTGTTGGAGAGGAAACGGCGGTCTCCGCCGCAGCAGTACATGATGTCCGGATCGAGTTCGCCCCGCAGCTTGCCGCGTGCTTTTTTAATGATGCGGGGCAGCCAGATGAACCCTTCCAGTTCCTCCCCTTTCCCGGGAAGTTCGTCCGGTTTGATTTCGTGGCTGCTGGCGGCTCCGTTCATTTCGACATGGAAGTAGTCCCGCCTGACACTTGCGATCAGTACTGCGGTGGTGAGTGAGGGGACGCCGCCGTCTCCGAAATCCTCCACGAAGTCGAAAAACTCCCTCGGTTTGTAGCCGATTGATTTCAGGAAGGCGAGGTCGTCGTCGCTGTAGTAATTCGTGAAATCTTCATCCCCGGAGCGGTAGCGCTCCAGGCAGCGGTTGAAGAGTTCAACAAAGTTGGTATCCCAGGTGTAGTTCATCGAATGAGAGTCCGCATCCGGAATGCGGGATATGTGAGGTGAGTGATCTGCTCCTTTTCTATTTGCTCAACTCCAGCATTTTCATGATGGGAGCTTTTGCAGCGCGACGCATTTCTTCGTCCAGGGTGACTTCCGGTTTGAGATCGCGGAGGCAGAGATAAAGCTTTTCCAGAGTGTTCATTTTCATGTAGCGGCACTCTGCACAGGCACAGTTGTCGGTCGGTCCGGGGATGAGATTTTTGTCAGGTACTTCCCGCTTGAGGCGGTGAAGCATTCCCGCTTCGGTTACGACGATGATATTTTGCGAGTCGGTATCACGACAGAAGTGAACCATCTTCTCTGTTGAGCAGACTTCATCAGCGAGGAGGCGAACAGCGGTCGTGCATTCGGGGTGTGCGACGACCACCGCGTCGGGATGCTCGTCCTTGATTCTCTGAATGCTGTCGCGGGTGAATTCAACGTGGACGTAGCAGGCTCCGTTCCAGAAGTCCATTTCGCGACCGGTCTGCTCTGCAACCCAGTGCCCCAGGTTCTGGTCCGGAGCAAACAGGATCGGGCGGTCCTTCGGAGCGGCTTCCACAATGCGGACCGCATTGCCGCTGGTGCAGATTACATCGGACAGTGCTTTCACTGCGGCAGATGAGTTGATGTAGGTGATCACGTAGTAGTTCTTCTCCTCATTCTCTTTGAGGAATGCTTCCAGCTCGTCTGCGGGGCAGGATTGTTCCAGAGAGCATCCCGCATCCGCATCCGGCAGAACGACCGTTTTCTCCGGATTGATGATTTTTGCGGTTTCCGCCATGAAGTGAACCCCGCAGAAAGCAATCACTTCTGCGTCTGTTTCCTGAGCCCGGAACGCCAGGCCCAGCGAGTCTCCGCAATAGTCGGCGATCGTCTGGATTTCTTCGATCTGGTAGTTGTGGGCCAGAATTACGGCGTTTTTCTCTTTTTTAAGAGCAAGGATTTCCTCGCGGAGGTCGGTGGCTGCGGCAGTGGACATGAACTTTTGGGTTGTAGGTAAACTGGGTGGGTGACTATCCGATCACAGAGGGGTTGAATCCCATTTTGACGGGTAATTCGGTGGATACGTCAGGATCGATGACTTGTTCCCCGGTGATTTCGGCACCTTCTTTCATCTGGATATCAAAGGCGGTGACGTTTCCGTCAACGAGTGCGGTTTTAGCGAGACGAAGGGTTCCCGAGCAAATGATGTCTCCTGCAACGCGACCGAAAATGTCTGCGCGCTCCGATTTGACGCCGTCGGGGAATTCGATTGCGGCATTTTTTTCGACGATGAGTTTCCTGCAGTAGAGGTGGCCGCGCACTTTACCGGTCTTGCGGAATACCGCGTCGCCGGAGCAGTCGACAAATGCATCGATGGTTCCGTTAACCGTCAAATTGTGGCAGGCGAGTTCGCAGTTTTTTAATCCGCCTTTTCGCCGGATAATGATGTCCCCCCGAGTGCGCAGGGTGTGCTGTTTGTTCGCTTTTACCTCGTAGTTTGCCAGACTGATGTAGACGCTGCAGCGCTCGCATTGAGTGGACTTGGCAAATTTTGATACCGGCTGCTGGTGATAGCAGCGAAAGCAGCGGACTGAAAAATCGTGGGAGGGTTCGACAAGTCCTTTTCGCTTTTCAGGCGGAACGTAGTTGGGCGGCATTTTCCCCTTGTCTTCAACCGGTGCGGCAGTCTGGTTCTCGATCAGAGCCGCCATGGATCCCTCTGCGAGAGCTTCCTTTGCCTGGGCTTTTTCTCCCAGACCGACCGGGGGGGATTCGGCTGATTCGACCTCATCCTCATCCACCAAGCCGAAAAAGGCGCCGGCTGAAATCCCGGTTTCGTCTCTGCCGGAGCTTTCCTCGTTTCGCGGGAGCGGGCGGGGACCTTCTTCCGCTCCATCGGCAGACATGAGCCATGATTCTTCGTTTTCTGCTGCGACTTTTTTCTCTGCCTTTTTGCGTCTGTTTTGCTTCCGCTTCGGTGTGTTGCTCTTTGCCTTCGATTTCTCCGGTGGAATCACTTCGGCAATTCCGGAAACACGGAGAGCTGCGTTGGGAATCGCAATTCCCTTGCGCACCCGAAAGTGTTCTCCGCAGTTTCCGCAGAATGAGGAAATGACGCGGGAAGGTTCGGATTGACGGTGACCGCAGTGCGGGCAGGTCAGTTCGATTTTTTTCCCTTTCTGTAATTTTCGGAACACGGAACCTGGCAGGTTGAATTCGGTTACGGGATCTCCTTTTCGGGCTGTCCCGATAGCAAAAGCGCGCCGGTGTGATGCGGCGCGCCCGTTGTCGCAACCCTTTTACGGATGACGACTTTGAAGTGTGAGAACTTTTTACTTCTGGTCACCGCCGGAGTTTCCTCCTGAAGGTTTGCCACCGCCGCTTCCGGATGAGGAAATGGAGGAAGGCTTCCCGACACTCGAGGAACCGAGAAAGATGGCGCCTTCTTCGATCGCAAGCTTGCTGGCAATCACGTCCCCGTCGAGCTCCGCGTTCTGCTTGAGTTCGCAGCGATCCGTGACGGTGATGTTTCCTTTTACCTTGCCGAATACCACGACGGAACGTGTCTTGATGTCTCCGACGATCTGAGCGTTTTCACCGACGGTGAGGTCGCCTTCTGAATTTACTTCCCCTTCGATGCGGCCGTCGATGATGAGGTCGTTGGAAAAGCGGAGTTTACCGCGGATTTCAACGTCGCTGGAGAGGATGTTTTTGCTACCGGTCATAGAGGAAGATCGCTTCGGTTTGGATGGTGAGTCGGGCTTCGAACTCGCATTGGAATCGCCGGAACCTTCGTTCTTGTTGTTTCCGGATTCGGATTCCTCGTCTTGATTGATGATTTGCTTTAACACGGCTGAAAAATGGTGATTTTTCCGATTGAAAGAGTAGGGCGATTCCCTGACCCGCTGAAATTATACAGTAATCACTCTCAAATGGAAAGCTCTTCTGCGGGGTAAGTCCAAATTTCGCTCAAGGTGGGGTGGTAATGCGGAATTTTGATAAATTCATTTGTCGTGCAGCGAAAATGCATCGCCACGACGATCTCGTGAATCAGGTCTACGGCATGCGGGCCGACCACTGATGCGCCGAGTATTTCACCGGTTTCGGTATGTGCCATCATTTTTACAAAACCGTGCGTTTCACCCATAACCATGGATTTTCCGTGGTCATCGAACGGGTAGGTGTCTGTCGCGAATGGAATTCCAGCTTCTTTGGCTTCGGCTTCGGACATGCCTACCATGGCGACTTCGGGATCGGAAAAAATCCCGTAGAGTTTGAGCCTGTAGTCGATTTCCTTTTTCGGTTCGCTGAGAAACCCAAGGTCGACGGCTGCGTTGTGAGCGGCGATTTCACCCTGTTCAATCGCGATGTGCACGATCTCATGCGGACCGCAGACATCGCCCCCGGCAAAAATATGTGGAACACTCGTCCGCTGATCGGGAGCGCAGGAGATTTTCCCGCTGTCATCCAACTCGATGCCGGCTGCATCCGCTCCGATGAAGGCTGAGTTCGGAGACCGCCCCAGTGCCTCGAGAATTTGATCTGCTTCAACCGAGAGTGCCTCTCCGCCTTTTTCGAAGTGGACTGTTTTCCTCCCTGTTTCCGCGTGTTTCGTGACATGAGTCAAATGTGTTCCGACATGAACGGCCAGGTTTTCTTTTTCCATCATGGCTGACTCGAGAGCCTTTGCGACATCCCGATCCGAGCCGCTCAGTAACTGGTCGCTTCGCTGGATGAGAGTCACCTCCCTGCCCAGACCTTCGAAGTAGCAGGCCATTTCCAGAGCGATCGCTCCTCCCCCGAGGACAATGATGGAGTCGGGGAGTTCCTCCGCTTCGAGAACGTCGTCACTTGTCCAGTATCCCGCTTCTTTCAGTCCCGTTATAGGGATTTTTGAGACGACCGAACCTGTGGCAACGATTGCGGACCGGAATTCGAGATGATGCTCCTCACCATCGTCTTTGGCGGTGGCGACGAGAGAGTTTGGTCCGGTAAATATTGCGGTGCCGCGAATCAGGTCGAAACGACCGTCTTTCAGTTGTTCCTGACGATATTCGGCAAACTCGCTGATCAGTTTTCGTTTCCGCTCGATAATTTCATCCGTTTTTACCGCAGGGTTTTCAGCACGAAGACCAAACTCCTTTGCCCGCCTCATGGACCGGAAACGATTCGCTGACTCAATCAGCGTTTTCGAAGGCATGCAGCCGCGAAGAATGCACAGTCCGCCGAGTTCGTCAGCTCCGTCGATAACGGCAGTTTTCATTCCGTGCTCGTGAGCAGTTCTGGCGGCTGCGTAGCCGGCGCTGCCGCCGCCGAGAACAACAAAGTCGTAGGTGGATTTGGTCATTGGGAAAGGAAGGTTGTGGAAATGGTTCAGACAAATACTGGACTTCCCTACGTATGAGAAGCATCCTTTTCGATTTCACTATCGATTGATTCGTTATGACGAGAATTTCATTGCAAGCTTTCCTGCTTTTTTCTCTTGGAGTCTTTTTCCTCGGTTCCTGTAGCAAAGTGGAAGAGGAGACGGTCGAAAATGAAGACGCAGTAGAAGGTCTCCATTTAGAGGATGCACCGGTTCCCCCGTCGCTTTCTGGGGGAGCAGTCTGCGTATGACCTCGATCAGGAACGCGGTGTTCAGGCTGAACAGAATCAGACCGTTGGCCGCCATACAGGCCGATGCCAGTCGCCAGTCTTGTCCCAGCGTGATGTCGCCAAAGCCCAGTGTGGTGAACGCGACCGTTGAGAAATAGACAGAGGCTTCAAGTGAGTCGAACACGCCGAGCCACAGATAGAACAGGGCCCAGATCCAGACAGCGGCAGACAGACCCGCGAGCAACCAGAGCGTCAGAACGAGGAGCGCC
>JAKSBG010000395.1 GCA_022361255.1 Verrucomicrobiales bacterium | reverse complement strand
GGCCGACAGTTTTGGTCTTTGTCCCGAGCCATCTTGGAGCGATCACCCCAGCGGATGAAGAAATGGCTCAAGAACTCGGTGCCTATGTCGAGAACGGGCCGGCGGACTTCGTTTGGGCGACGACTTCGGGAGAGGAAAACCAGGGCTACATCTTCTCGTGGAAGCCAGAAGACGAATGTCAGGTGACTGCGGTTCCGAAGGCTTCTGACCTAGGTGAATCCAGTGCGGGAGAGTCTCCCAGTCGAGCCCTCAAGGCTGACCCGCTCAAATTCAAGGAACTGCAGTCTGAGTTCGATGAATTGCACGAGAAGATTTATGCCGCGCGCGAACCGATCGATGGATCCAACGACCTTACGGCCCAGTTGTGTAAACTGATTTTCCTCAAGATGCATTTGGAACGTCACCCGGACTTCCGGGTCGATGGTTCTCCGCTTTTTGAAGAAGTTTTTGACGCCTCATACATTCGTGAGCACAAAGAGAGAGCGGTAGATGAGATCAAGAAGGCCTTCAGTGTGGCGAAGGATCTCGAAGAGTACAACGCTGTGGATGACCAGGGGGAGTCTTTCCAGATTTTCGACCAGGACGACTTTATCAAGTTCAGGAATCCTGAAACCTATGCGCTCATCGCGGAGATGTTGAATAAGCATCATCTGACAGATCCCGAGCATACCGGAGTGGAGGATGATGTCCTTGGGCGAGCCTTTGATGTGATGCTGCGCGGCAAGTTTGAGGGAAAAGGCGGCATGGGAGTCTACCTGACCCCGCAACAGGTCAGGGACTCGATGGTCCAAATGGCTTTCCACGATATCCTCAAAGAGGATGCAGGCATCTTGACTCGGAAAGATGATTCCGGGAAAACTCTCTTCCATGTTGGAGATCCCTGTTGCGGATCAGCCGGCTTCTTGGTCACCGCTATGCGTGAAGTGCGACGCCATGTGAACAAGCTGCTCGGCCTCAGTGAAGAGCAAAAAGCAAAGCTCCTTTCTGAAATCTACTCCGAGGGATTTGTGGGATGTGACAACTCTCCCAACATGGTTCTTATGGCCAGGATCAACATGGCTCTGCACGGCGATCCGAAAGCCCGGGTGTTCCGCACGGATAATTCGCTCACGACAACTCGTCTCTCCCCGGAGTCCTATGATTTGATCGTGACCAATCCTCCTTTTAAGAAGGGTGGCGTTACCGCGAAGGACAACGAGGAAATTCTAAATGCATTTCAGAGCGATATCGAAGATCAGGAACCGCAATATGCGAGTGATGCGCTTGCTCTGGGAGCGAAGCCGAACAGCAAGGGAAAATGGTTGCCGGTCAAGAGTATCGACCCGGCTGTGCTTTTCATCGACCGTTGTTTGCAGCTTCTGAAACCTGGGGGGCGTTTGCTGGCAGTCCTCCCGGACGGGATCCTTTGCAACTCGGGTGATCGCTACGTCCGGGAGTATCTCATGGGACGCAAGGACGAAGAGACGGGACGATTCATTGGTGGAAAGGCGGTGGTGAAGGCAGTAGTCAGCCTGCCCCCTGTGACCTTTCGACTTTCAGGCGCCGGCGCGAAGACCAGTTTTCTTTACCTGCAGAAGAAACGCGTGGGTGATGAGCAAGGCCCTGTTTTCATGGCGGTCGCCGACGAGGTTGGATTCGACGTGAAGGCCAATAAAGAAGTTCTCCTGGGGCCTGAGAGGAATGATCTGGTTTCCATTGTGGAATCTTACAAGAAGGGCCAACCGGAGGAAGCCGAGTAGCGAATCCCATGCGATTGCCAAAGATCCAGAACCTTTCACACAGTCTGAACGACATGGTCGCTTTTGGTGGTCACGTCGTTCATGACGACGATGTCGACTGGTATGAATCGCGTGGAATCGCATTTCTTCATCGGGGCGAGGATGCGATCCTGATTCCCACAAAATCCTATTTGTCATCTACGCTTCCATCCATTGATCTCAAAGAGCTTGTTCGGAAAACCGCGATCCGAGATCCGCGTTACCGCTTGTATTTGGATCTGCTGCTCTGTCGTGTTGTAGTAGCAATTGGCGCAGGAAATCGATGGGAACGATTGCAGGAGCTTTTGGAAAAGAAGCTCCACCCGCTTGCTCCGAGGCTCCTTGGATTAGCACGTTGGATGTCCTATCGGACGGGTAAACCGATCCTTGAGTTGTCTGAGCACGATTGGGATCGAGTCGAAGAGGAAGTCCAAGGCGATGATCGAAAGGCTTTCGCTGAATGGAACGAAATTCTGTGGGGGAGCGGTCGAAATGCGGCCGAGCTGTTTCCTTTGCTGGAAGAGCTTTACGTCCCGCTTGTTGCGCAACCGGTTCACTTCAGGGCTACGGATGGAGCCTGCCTTCTTGCGCAGATGGTGTCTGCGGCACGCCAAGGGGACGGTATCCAAATCTCACAGGAAGAGAGCCAACGGATTGAAGAATGGCAAATCCAAGGTGCACCCATTGATTTTGATCGTGAAGCTCGGATCGGGTGGCTGACACTGGCTACCGAGCTTTCGTCCGAAGACCAATTTGATTTGGATGGCGCCCCCTCGCGGCCTTCTCCACTCACGATTGCGAAAGTCGCTTCAAGTTCAGACCTTCTGGTTCCCGGAGAGCAAACTGACTACGTCCAAACAGAGTCCAATGGACCTGCCCGGGTGACTGCCACGTTCCTTTCCGTGCTGCCGGACAAGCAAATTTGGCCCGAGAAACCTTTGTCCAACGTGCCGTGCTGGAGTGCCCTTCCAGCCTCAGAAGAGTTTAGGAAAGTTTCTGTCTCCCGTGCCAAGTCTCCCGAAGTCGATTCTGCTTTTGAATTCGTAGCAGAGCATCCTGTGCATGGCTTGCTCTTGCAGGTGTTTCTGGCCGAAACTCTGGACCGGGAGATGGGAGAAGAGTCCATCATCCTTGCACCGCCCTTGGATCGGAAGGTCGAATGTATCGAGGGGGAGACGGAATTTCTTTATCGACCCAGCCAGCTGGAAGGCCTTGCATCCGATGATACGGCGGCCGGTTTTTTGAGCTTGGGGGAATTTGACGACATCATGACACACTTGGGAAATGCTGCCGGGTTGCTGCCGGTTCCATTGCCCTTCCCGGCGCCCTGTCCGGGTGTCTGGTCCTCGGCTCTGAGGTTGTTCATCAGTCTTGAATTGGTGGTGGGGCAGCAGGACCGTTGGACGTTGAGAGGCGCCGTGATGGATAGGCTGTACGGAGGCGCGCTCATGCGGGACATCATTCGAGGTCGGAAAGAATTTCGAGAGGATCTTCATCACCATCTCTCTGCCTTATGGCATGAGAAGAACCCTGGGCGAGTTTTAGGAAGGGAGGTGGCCGTATGAGCGAGAAGATCCAAATAGGTATTTCAAAGATGCTCCTCTGGCCTGATCCGTCTCGAATCCAAACTTGGCCTCGGGTTCTTGCTTCCATGGATCCCGATGAGACTTTTTCCGCGTTGGCTAAGATTGCTCGAAAGTACTTGAGTAATCACGAGACCTCTGAGGGGCATGTGGGCGAGGTAGAACTGATCAGAGGATTTCCTGGATTGGAGAAAACTGGCAGTCAGGTTTCGCTGAAGGGAGTTGGAATCGTGGAGAAGACTTCGGAAGGATTGCAAATTTCAGAATACGGTTCCCAGCTTCGCCTTTCGTACATTGAGCAACCAAACGGGAAAACGTGGGTCCGGGATTTGGCCCGAATTCTCGTACAGCGAGAGCCCCGAATTCGCACTCTACTTCGGTTGTTGAGTGAGACTGAGGCATGTCTCGTTTTTTCTGGTGATGATTGGTTTCAGGGAGCGAAAGCGCGATCCAAAATCTGGTTTCCGGAAGAAGAGCCTGTTTATCCGTTTCTCGATGATACAGAAGATTCAGCACGCTCGCTCCGCACCGAAGTTGCAGCGTCAGGTTGGTGGGCCCTTGGGGAATGGAGGGAGCACCGTTTGCTGGAAGGGTATGATCAGTGTGAGTTCGTAGCGATGAAAGGTGGGCCATGGTCGCTGCACACGATCATGAGTAGTGTACGGGCAGCGTTTGAGGTCTTCGCCTACTTGGGGGTAATCCGGCACAACGGTCCCGAGACATGGCTGGATCAGGATGCGGCCGTATCAGAGCTCGGCCTGGATGTGGCGGCTGATTTCGGGTGGACTGGTTCAGGAATCACAACTTCTCAGGATCCGGTCGGGATCATGCGGGAGGCCATCGAAAGCCTCCGGATAGAGACCGGCTATGTGGTCGCATCACAGTTGCGAGAGACCCTGCGTGCCAGAGGATTTGGGAATCCGGACAAGGAAATCGGAGAGCTTCTTAAGTCGGGAACCATGATTCTCGAAGGAGAAGAACACGGCCAGTCTAGACATGGCGAAGGTCTGTTTGGAGATCCCGGCAAACAGCTGGTCAGGCTTCGCGTCGTCAAAACAAATTAATCTCACAGAACTATTATGAGTAATCCATGGCAGAAACAGGGTGTTTCCATCATCCCTTCCGATCTCGGAAAGATGTTGCCTATCGTGGGACAGCGAGACCTCTTCAAAGATCTCAGCGATTTCCGGGATAGCTGCTTCAGCGAAGACCCTACAGATCGACTGGCGGGTTTCTTCGTCATTCATGGCGGCTGGGGAGTTGGTAAAAGCCGCATCGGGCACGAGCTGTGTCTCGAGGCAGTCTCGGAAGATGTCGAGTGGATTGTCGAGGGGGAGGCGGATCGCATCTTCAAGTCGAGCTTCCAGGACGGTGTGCTTCCGCTCTTCGTACGGTACAGCCAGGTTTCCGAGGGAGAGAACAGCGAAGATCTCAACCGAGAGAACTGGATCCCCACGGTGACTGTGGAGGCCTTGACTCGTCTAGTGAATCACACAGATAAGGATGGCAAAGGTAGTTTCGAGCGAAATCAGGAACGGATTCTCACTCATACAATCCAAGCACTAAAGCCAAAGGGATGGGATGCCATTCGTGGAGACCTGGCGGAAGCGTTGAAGGATCCTGATGTGGGAGCGGCTACGCACAAAGCAATTGAGATTCTGAAAACCAAGGGGATTAAAAGCCTGTGGATCATTGTCGATGAGATCGAAGACATCACCGATGTCGACACCGACGGCCTCGCATCGAGCGAGCGGAAGTCTGTCGATCAGGCACTTATCGGAGTGATCCCCCGGGTCGCAAAGAACGAGGAAGAGCGCATGGCGTTTCCCCAGCTCAACTTTGTGCTTCTGTGTTCGCTGGCGGTTGGCGATCTCATCCGAGAGGTCGGGGCGATTAAGCGGCGGACCACTCGATATGAGCTGCGAACCAACGCTTTCACTGATGTGGAGCAGTTCTTCGCCTTTCTCGAAAACAATCGACCGAGCGTTTGGGAACAGATTAAAGACTATCCGCCGGCCCTGAAGGAGGCGGCCTTCTTTGCTGCGAACCGAAACTTCGGCTGGTTCAACCTGATCATGCATCACGCCCACGAGAATCGCCAGGGTGTGAAGGCGGCGTTCGAGATGATCCGGCGTTTTTCTGAGACGAAACACGGCGAGGACATCTTCGACAGCGAAGCAATCGGCAGCTACCACATCGATCAGGACGACGACAAAGGGCTCATCGAGCAATTCATGTATGGATTGCTCCCTCGGCGAGTGGGCGAAGGTATTTCCGAGCCCGACGCGGAACGATTGCTGAATAGGCGTGATGCTGCCGAGAGCTCTCTCTTCACCAAGGTGATTGAGACCAAGTCGCCCGAGCCCCATCGCATCACGGCGCAGTTTGTAAAGAGTGGTTTCCGTACGGAGCCTGGATCGATTCTCGTTCTTCCCGGTGAAAGCCGATTCGACCTGAAGGTGGTGATGGATAGCTTGCGCTCCTACTCAAATGTTTCCTTGGGTAAGGACCGTCGGGAGCACCTTCTTATCCCACCGCAGCTTTCTGAGTTCAACGCGCAACTGCGCAGCCTCTCACCCTATGCGGACAAGGTCGAATATTTTGCGGAGATCCTACACGGGTTGCTTACTGATCCGGATCTTCTCGTGGAAGAGGATGGCAAGCCAACCACCTACCTCGCGCCGGCTTTCACCTTCCTTTCCGGTTTTCATCGACTCAACAGGGTGAAGTCGGCGGATGAAGGGTATTTGACCGAAAGCAGCAAGAACACGAAGCTCGAAGAGCAGTTTCGGGCTGTTCAGAAAGCGCCGGCGGATTGGGCACAAGCCCTGCTCAAAGGAACCGCCAATGCGATCGAGCGGGATCGCGCTCCTGTTTTGGTGGGAACTGTCCCGGGGTGCCAGTTGCCGGCGTTGACGTTTCAGAGTGAACTGGAAAACTTCAATCTCGGTCCCGACGGGTCCAGCGTCATTCTCTACGGAGCCAAGGCCAAATTCGAGGACATCGAAGGAGACCTGAACAAGATCGCCTCCAAGTGCCCGGGTCATCCCGTCCTCCTGATTCTTGAGGAAGAAGATGAACGGGAGAAAGAGCTACGCGACCGTCTCCCGAGGAATGTCCAGAAGATGGCGCCCCGGGTCATCATTCTCAACCTCAGCAAATTCCTTTCGGGCACCCTTGTCCGTCTTGGGATGCTGGGGGATGCCTTTGATGTCAACGATCTCAAGACGAGCCAATTTAATGCTGCGATCGAGCGAGCCCGGGAGGTGTTGAAGGACGCCGCCGATCAGTGGCGCAACGGAGAAAATGGCCTGGAAAAGCAGGGCCTTGTTCTCGCGCCGGTGTTCTATGGAGCCCGTGTCTCGGATGAACAGCTCGAAGCATTTGCGAAAGGATACGCGGCCATGCTGGGAGGAATGTCCTACCACGATGTCAGCCAGACTGGCTCCGGTGTTCTGAACGAAAAAGAGCGGATCGAATTTACCAAACTCGCTGAGCGGCAGTTCGATCCAAACGTGAAATTCAAAGATCAGCCCTTGCTCCGTTTGATTGCCAAGCCGGAAGCAGAAGAAATCGCCGAAGTACCACGAGCGCTTCTGTCGCTCATTGGTCACTCGAAGATTGGAAAGCGGCCTGCCACGATAGAAAAAGAGTTCTTCTTCGATCTTCCAGACCCCAAGACAGGGGTTTCGGTGAAACGGAAAGACGTCGTTTATCAGACTGTGCGGATTCTGGTGCATTTGGGATTGGTTGAGGAGGAAGAGGGCGACCAAATCCGGCAAGCGTCCGTCAGCAGTCTGAAAAAACGAATCGAAGCAGCGCAGAACTGGTTGGACGGCCGCTTCGAGACAGCTGCCAACAAGATCAAAGCAATTCATCAGGACGAAGGAGACCGGCTCATCAATGCCAAAGGCAAAGAAGCAAAGCAGGCTCTCAAAGAGGCTGAAAAGCGGGTCGAGAAACTGTCGCTGGACTTTATCGGAAAACCTTGGAAGGAGCTCAACCGGGAAATCGATGGAGACACGAAGTTCTACGAGTTCAACCTCACCGAGTCCCTCAAGCTGATTACCAGGATTCGGACGGTTCTGTCAGGCATCTACGATTCCGAGAAGGAGCGAGGCTTTGCGTATTCGCCTGAGGTGCTCCCGGAGTTTCAGGCGGAAAAGGGAGGTGCCAGTTATCCACTCTGGAAGCGGCTCAAAATTCTCGAGGGTTTCTACAAAGAGATTGGTGACCGCCGTCGCGATTTGCAGCAACGGATCGAAGAGGTTCGCGAGGATATCGACAAACGAGCCCCTCGCCTGGAGAACGGGGAGAAGAGCTTTCCGACCCAGGCCCTGTCACTTCCGCTCGATCTCATGAAGGCGGAGTTGGGTTTCGATGCGGACCACCCGAACAAAACGATCGCGATTGGTTCCAGTACGTTGGGAGCCAAGTCCCTCGGCTTCAAACTCTACGACGAGAAATACGAGGAAGCCCGGGAGCGTATCGAGCACTTGGAAGCAGAACTGACTCAGCCCGGAAAGTTGGTCTCCAACTTCATCGAGGCACTCAACCGTTGGGAAAACCTCAAGAAGGAGTCGGGCCGCCTAAGATCGAGCATGGAAAGAGTTACGGCCTTCTTTTCCGATGCTCCAGATAATGTGAAAGCTGAAGCCAATCTCAGCGCACTCACTCAGAAATGGGACGATCTTGATGATGGTGTCAACAGAGGCGGTATTTGCCAGAATGTGGACGAAGCGGATGCTGCTGGCGCTCGCGCCGAGGAGTTGATTCCGATTCTCGAAGAGGATCTCAATCAGCTGAATAACATCCCCGATGAGATTGGAACAAAGGTGAGTGAGTTGGAGACAAATGTTAATTCTTCTCTCGAAATCGAATTCCAGCGTGAGCACGCCGATCTCATCCGGGCTGCAGCAAATTTGCGCAGTCTCGCTGACGCGGAAGGGATCAGCTGGCCTCGGGAAGCGGAGAATACCTATGGGGCGACGAAGGTGAAATTCGAGGCTCTGGTCGAAAGTTTGCAAAAAGAAGGGGAAACATTCTTTGCCGACACGGCCGGGACGACTTTTGAAGACTACCAGCAACTGCTCAAAATGCAGGTGCAAGGCAAGACCATTGATTGGAATTCGGACGAGTATCGCACCCACATGAACAACCTGATGGACAAGAAGCTCCTCAAACTCCTCCTCGTTACCTGATATGAATCTCTGCGCCCTGGAATCTCAACGCTTACTACGTGACCTGACCCGGCTCGAAAGCTGGTCCAAGGGCACCGTATCGTGGCTGGGCGAAGAGGAGCTCGCCAAGGCCGATGAGCCAGCAGTGATCGTCGGCACCTGGTTGCAAGATGACCCGGGAGGGGCTCGGGAGTTGATTCGCAGCCGGAGCCACCGGAGGGCGACCACGCTCATCGTTCCCCGCCTTCCCAATCTGGACTTTGCTGCCCATGTCGACGCTCCCGCTTCGATCGAGTTGGAGCGCCAGAGTTTTGACTCGGTGAACTTTGCCGGGGAGCGCGCTTTCGCAGTTCCCGGTCAGACCACCATCGACTCTCCGCTGTCTCACGGGCGTTGGGCCGTATCGGAAGCTGGCGATCCTGTCGTTCTCGCTTTCCGGCCGAATGAAGATGCTGGCTGGGTGGTGTTCTGCACCGCATCTCTTTGTGGGCGCGGCATCGGATTGGATGAATCCGCTCAGGCCGGATTGCTTGAGGCAATCCTTGCCAAGGCCGCCCTGACTCAGCCCAAGCCGAGGGAAGAAAAAGAAGAACCGTATCCAGTCACGCTCACCTGCGATGATCTCGGTGCTGTGTTGGGAGAGCGACCGGAATGGGTTCCGGTGTTTCTCTCCCTCCTGGCGACCGAGGGGAAGCGAGACGAATCGGCTCTCCGCGAGGCAGCCAAAGCATTGGGTCTCCAACTGGGTGAAGATCTCGAATTGGATCTACTCCCCGACTGCGGGCCGGATGCCTTGGAAAGCGCCCTGAACGAACGGGGCTGGAAAGCCTATGTCCGCCGGGTCCATCAAATGACGAAAGGAAACGCAATCGTATGAGTAACCAGGAACCAACGCCTTTGGCACAGGAAATGACCGCGCAAATCCAGCTGGGCCTTCCTGGAACGGTGGGCAAGCTCGCTCGACAGCTGCGAGAGGTCGATCGCATCGCGCCCCGGCTGAAAGAGGGTGGTGTGGTCCGCAAGGTTGCCATGGTTCGCGATCAGAAACGTCGGAGTGTCGGATTGTCCCACGCTCGGCGTAGCATCCATGCCTTTGGTGGGGTTCTCTACGGGGCGGCTGCCGTTTCTCATGAACTGACGACCGAAGGAGCCGATCTCGCCCACACCGGGCAGTTGAGCCGCATGGACGTTGGAGATCTCAGTTTCCTCGAATACGAAAAGCGGATTGAGTGGCGCTGCCTCGGAGCCCTCTATGAACTGCTGGAGGAGATCTTCGAGGAAGACGAGCTGCCCGACTATGTGCTGCTGAATTGCCCCTTCGTCTTCGGACTGCAGCTGTATGCCCATGTTTTGGAAGAGGGCGAAGAAGACCGACTCGATATCTTCCTGAAGGATGAACTGGAGGCGCTGAAGGAACGGATCGAGAATTTCTGGATCCGGAATCGCTCGCGCTGTTTTCCCTACAATCCCGCAGGGCCGAAAGTTGTCAGTCTCCACACCGGTCGCCTCAATGAACCACTCAAAGCGCTGGAAGGCAAAGGTCTCATGAAATCGCCAGACCACATCGACCCCGATGTGGAAAACCTGATGAGGAACGATTGGAACGACGTGATTTCGGTGGGACTGGAACGATTGCTCCTGGGAATTCTGCGACCGAGCTATCGGACAGCCGCCTTCGAGCGCGAGTATGGGAAGCTCGACTACCGCGCCTTTCCGCAGGAGCTGAAGAACAGCGGCACCCTGGCGTTTCACTATTTGTCTGGCCTCCGGGCCGACCCGGTCCATGTCGAGACGATTGGGTCGGCTGATGACTGGGAAGCGCAAGGAGGGAGCGAGGCGATCGATCAAGTGGCCGGCGATCTCATGGCTTTGACCTACTTTGATAGCAAGAAGGCTGTGCCGCTGCCTCTGTGGTATGCGCAGCAGGCCGTGCAGGTGGTGAAGAAGAAGAGGATTCTGGAATTTTACAAGCGGGAGACGCTCCGCGCGATGCAAGAAGAACAAGTCGACCAGGCGTGGATGGCTGGATGGGAGGAAGATAATGTTTAGTAACTACGTGGAAACTGATGATTTGATCGGGATTCTTTCACCAGGATCCTACTCTCCCGAGATTTTGGAATGTGTCCGTGCAACTAAAGATTGGGAGCGTTTAGATGGTTTCCTTGGTAGGCAACCGAGGCTCGGAATCACTGGAACGATCGAAAGTTCCTATGTGGATGCGACGACGCCAGGAGCGGTTCCCTACATCACAACGAAGCAAATTAATGATGTTTTGGTTTACCCGAAAGATTGCAAATATATTTCGACAGATGCTGACCAAGAGTGGTCAAAATGCCGAGTGAAAGATGGTGACATCCTGATCTGCAAGAGTGGCAAAGTAGGGGCAGCAGGGCTATTGCGGGCAAAGGGTGAAAAAAACTGCAATTCAGTTTCAGATGTTATAAACGTGCGCCTACGAGAAGGTTGTGAAGTTGATCCTTTTTTTCTCGCGCTGACGTTCAACAGCCCTTGGGTTCGATCTCAGCTCCAACAGCAAAGCGGGGGGGCTGTTTTCGACCATGTAAGCATTTATGCGATTCCAGAATTGAAGTTTCCAGCTTGCCGTTTTGAGATTCAGGCAGCAATCGGTAGTAAGATCCGAAAAGCCGAGCGGTTGCGGCAGATCGCCGGTAATTGCGAGCGGGAGGTCGACGGCGTTTTTCAATCTGCAGTTCCGTCATATCCTTCAGTTCCGGAAATTGTTTCGTGGGTAGACACCTCGACGCTGACGGAGAGAATGGACCCCCAACCCTATCGGACCCACGCGCTTGCCTTGTTGGAAGCCATTCGTTCAATCCCGCATGGAGTAGTCGAACATGAATGCCAAATTTCAGGAGGTTGCGCCGTTCCTAGCGATGAGTTTTTGGAAGACGATGGTATTCCTCTGATCCGGATCCGAGATATTGGGGAAAGAAGTTTTGATCCGTCTGGGACTTTCGTGTCCCAGGATTTTTATGCTGCCAACTCAAAGTATGCCGCATCCGAGTCGGAGATTGTTGTCGGAATGGACGGGAATTTCCGGGCACAGTTCTTTCTCGATTCGGATCTGCCAGCGTTCATCAACCAACGGGTTGCAATCATCCAAGCGGAAGGGGTAAGAGCAGAATTTCTTGCTGCTTGGTTGAATCGCCCCGAGGGGCAAATCCAGCTTTACCGAACATCGGTCAAGACGACAGTCGAGCATATCAGTTTGGTCGATATTCGGAATGTTCTTTTTCCCAGATTTGGTGACGGCGAGGAAAACCGATTGGCTGACCTCATCCGTGCGAATCGAGAGTTTATAGCGGAGTCATCGAGGCTCGTCGAGAAAGCCAAGGAGGATGTCGAAGGCCTCATTGAAGGAACGCTGAATGAAGACACGCTCCTCGAAGAATCCGCCCAAATCGAAAAGTGGTTGAATGACAACCCAACTCCGAACTCCTAACCAACGATCCAACCCTGTTCAGTCACCGATCCAACCCTGTCTGATCGCCAATTCAACCCTGTTGAATCGAAAACTCCCCATCATTCCATGCCATTTTTTACCGAAGAGATTGACCAGACCCGGCTTGAAACCGTCGACGACGTTTCTGATTGGGTTTCTGACACACAGAACAGTCTGACGCGAATTCCGGTCAGGGGCGCTCTGCGGAATGGTGCCTATTTTCAGGACGACCAATACTTGGGCGACGGGGACCTGAACCTGCATTTCAATGAGCGGGGATTCCAGGCATTTTGTCAGCGGCTCGGCT